>JAIXUU010000095.1 GCA_027483405.1 Planctomyces sp.
ACACCATCAAAAACACCCGAAGTTCCGTTACCGTTAAACTGGCTGCCGGCACTGCGGAAGTTCAACTCACCACCTGCAGTCGCAGAAGCCACGAGTCCTTCTTCGCCATTGCCGTTGAACTGCGAGTCGATGGCACCAAATGTGGCGACGGAGTTCGCATCGCTCACAGAGACATTGAGGCCGCTGAGCGTCGAACCCGTGAGGAACGAATTTTGGATGACACCGGTAAAGGTCGAACCACCTGTCGAGGAAACCAGCATGCCTTCAGCACCAGAGCCGTTGACAGTGACATCTTCGAGTACGGTGTTCAGAGTCGAGGCGCCTGAGGCGGTGAAATTCAATCCGTTGCCGGTAGCAAGGTTGAAAGTGCCGTTCAGAAGTTCGAAGTTTTGTGTCGCACCGAGCAGCGAGGAGACGACCACTGCGTCCGCACCGGCATTGTTGCCAGTAAACCCATCGAGCGAGACGTTTGCGATCGATCCCGCACCGGTGGCCACACCGTTAATGGCGTTGACGAGGTTGTTGTCGAAGGATCCGCGAAGACCGTTGATAGTCAGTGAACTGCCTGAAGCGACGTTGTAAACAAGGCCGCGTTCCTGGGTGGCACCACCATCGCCGATGACATCTGTCAAGCCGAGGCCGAGCGAAGAAGCATTGGCAAGATCAAGATTGATCGCGTCTTGCAGACCTGTTCCGCCCGCGGCTTGCCCGTTGTTGGAAACATCAACATCTGTGAGTAGTACAGTACCTGTGGCTGCATCAAGAGCCGCATTCAGGCCGTTGGCACCGGCACCACCGAATTGCGAGTTGGAGAGGTTGGCCGTGACGTTTGCACCGGCCGTCGCATCGATGTTGATTCCGTGACGCCCTGCACTGGTGCCATTAATGTTAGCACCCGCCACCGAGATGTTGGCTCCGGCACCTGTACCGATCAGGCTGAGTGCATCGCGGCCATTGTTCGATAGATTGGCCCCGTTAAGTGAGAAGGGTGTTAAAGCTGTTCCCAGGATGCCACTGGTCGATTCCAGCCTGATACCATCCAGAGCGTTGCCCGAAGCAGCAAGCGGTGTGGTCGAAGTGAATGTACCGGTCGCATTGTCGATCGACATGACAATACCAGAACCTGCCGTACTGCCGGTGAAGGCATTGGCACCACCGGTCGAGGTGAGAGCGACATCAATATCAGCACCCGATGCGCCGGAGATATTCAGGTTATCCAGTTGGTTGCCAGTGCTGGCGAGGCCATCCAGCAACAGGTCGAGATCGTTATCAGCGGCAACGCGGGTACCAAAGCCCTGGTTGTTGGATGTCGTGACTGTCCGAATTGTCCCTGTACCATCCACATTCGACAGATAGATTCCACCGGCAGTGGCGGAACCAGCTGTGTTGTTGTTCGTGATATTCAAGTTCTGCAGCAGGAAGTTGGTCGATCCACCAGGAGTATTGGTGATGCCGCTGCCAAGTGCATCCTGAATGTTAAACGCCGAGACTTCGTTGTTACTGGCCAGAGTGACGACATCGCCACCAGTGCTGGTGAGTGTGGGATTGCGACTGGGGTCGTTGAAGTCAAACTCGGGCAGAGTGAAGGTCTGCTGTGGGATCGAGAAGGGGCCGTAGTTGGCATAGCCCTCGATCTGATGAACTTTGCCTTCGCCCAGCAATCGCTGGAAGTCGGTGAGAGTGATGGAATTGTTATAGGGTGTGACATCGCTGTTCCCTTGCCGGACAAGAATCAGGTCGGCAGGAGGCGAGTTGGCGGGAAGCTGGGTCAATGGATCTTCATAAGTTCCCGTGCCGGTTCCACCATTGGGATTGGCACTGTCAACCCAGGTAATGAAATAAGCTTGATTATCCCGGGGATTGATGACAGGAACAGCAATTGTGGTGTTATAGGTGGTTGTCGAGACTCGCCAGTTACGCTGCACAGAAGTCAGCATGCGTTCCTGAGTATTCAGGCGCGGGAACCAGACAGTGGGCACAAAGCCGGCAAAGCGCCATTCGACATAGGCATTCACACGGGTCTTGAATGTACTGTCGTGAGTCGCAATCACGCCGGCCGTCAGGTCTGTCGACAGCTGAGCATCCAGTCGGCCACGCACACCAGAGACATTGTTCTGTGTCGCATCATAGAAATAACCACCGCCATAAGCGCGCAGCCATGACATATTCTGCGAAACAGGAACGCCCAGTTCGAAATCTGCCCCGCGAAGAGCTTCTTCACTCAGGTAGCTACCGGTGAAATTGAGCTGGTTCCCTGTGTAAAACAGTGTATTCGATAGACCATTGGGCCCAATCACTTTGTCGCTGCTACCTGTCGGAAGGTAGGCGTTGGCCCGCAGATCAAGGTTCTGACCCAGCGATTCGAAACCAAAACCAATCTGACTGTAGCGATTCGAGTAAGTCGTTTCATCGTTATCGTAGTAGACGTTGGCACCCCAGATGCGATCTCGACCGGCATCGTAAACACGGCCAATCAAGCCCACATTCACGCCGATCTTACTGGTGTCTGTAATCAGTAATCTCGCCTGTGGAGCAATCAGGAACTGCCCGTCATTGAGCAGTGGTGTCAGAGCACCAATCTGCGTAAATCCATGCTGGTAACCGACCCCGCTGTTCGACTGGTTGCGAACATCGAAGTAGGTGCCATTGAGCATGCCACCACCACTGAAATCCTGCATGGTGGCCACGCCGAGTTCGTCTTCTACAGATTGCGCGACAGCAGGAGCGGCCATTGCCAAGAGAAGAGCGGACGCCAGGCTGGGTTTTGTAAGTGGCATTGAACGATCTCTCCAGTTTACTTGATACGCATAGCCTGCGATCTGGCAGGCCGTGGCCCTCATGCTGCGAAATTGGCTGCAGAGCGGCTCTTTTTGCCGACTCGAAACCATGGACAACTCAATTCGTGCCCACACGTTCCGTACAGCCACTCTGTCGAGTTATCGTGAATATTCGGTCTGTAACGATTCTGATCTTGAATACGGTTGAACCGTACCTGAGGGTTTTTCAGGCTGTGAGGGAAGGAGAAGACAAGAATCCGGCGATGTTTCGCATTCGATCTCTGGATCGATCTGCAGATTCTGCCAGTGAAATCCATTAAACCCGTGATTGGCAGATAATGTGCTAAACGCAGGAAGCCTGATCGCTATGGCCAGCAACTTAATGGACGTGTTCCGAGTGATGGCATGCTCGAGCAACTCGGACGATCAACGAGTGGTGCGGCTACAGGGAAGAACCCACAAGGACATGGCCAGCACTTTCTATGGCGACGGTTTAGGGCCAACCTATCGGCCTCTTCAACGAACTCTGCGAGAACGCCGTATGCTGGCGGCGTCAGGCAGTGACGCTTCAGCGTCATAAACAAAAAGAGTGTCCGTGCCTGAGATGAAATCAGACACGGACACTCAGCTAGGCTTCTGATTGCAAGGTCTCAGGCACATGACGCTCGCATCATACCTGCGCTATGCCAATGTGATCCTCTGACCTTAGGCCGCTGGTTTGGTTTCGGCGGTTTTGGCCTTCTTGGTTTTGGGTGTGGACTGAATTGATTTCAGTGTCTCTTTCTGGGCCGCGGTCAAGACGCCCTGCAGTTCTGCATCACGTTTGGCTTTGAGAGCCGCCAGTTGCTTTTCCAGGCTCTCAATCTCGGCTGCATACTTTTTCTGGATGGTATAGACTTGCTCTTTCTGCTCGCCGGAAAGCTCGAGTTTGCCAAAGTTATTGGGCAGACGCGGCGAATCTTCCTTATCGTCCGCGGGTTTGGCACCACCTTCGGTCTTGGGCGCCATGGCCTTTTTCGCGCCGTCGGCCTGAGCCAGCAGGTAAGCACCGGAGGCGGATCGAATCCCCAGGGCTCTGGTTTCTGCCTGATCAGCCTGCTGTTCAGAGCTTAGTGCCTGGATTTCGGAGGCAAACGATGAAGTCGATTGTCCCTGGTGATTCCAGAAGGCTCCACTCAGGACAGCCCCACTCAAGAGCACTCCGCCTGTCAGTCGCATAAGGCCGGTAACTCGACGCATACTCAATTTCCCCATGATCAATGAGCGTCTCGCAGAACCTGTTGCCAGTCGAGCGTAGCGGCAAAATGTGCTCATGCTGCGATAATCACTGAACACACTTATCGCATATTTGCCGCTGGTCGATGCTGACCGCAAGGAAAATCTGCCAGAAAAAGGGAAAAACGGCGAATGCCCAGCTTCCACGTAAAAATCAAATTTGAAATGGAAAACGGTCAATTCGCAGTTCGCGGCAGGATCATATCCTGGTGCCAGAACTGATTCAGATCGATCATCAACCGATTGAACTTTTCGATATCGAGCGGCTTCGTGAGATAACCTTGAACCTGTAGTTTCTCTGTTTCGACAAACGTGGCTTCGTCTGTCGAAGCCGTCATGATGACGACAGGGATTGATTTGATCTGTTCTTCAGCACGCAGTTCCGCCAGAACATCTCGACCATCGATACCGGGTAAACCCAGATCCAGAAAGATGAGATCAGGCCGGGGGGCTTGTTGATAAATCCCCCGCTGATGGAGAAATTCCAGGGCCTGCTCGCCATCAGTCACCCAGGTCAGTCGATGTCGCAGGTGACTGTTTTTCAAAGCGCCAATGGCGATGCGCGAGAACATGAGGCTGTCTTCGACCAACAGGATCTCCATCGGGCGGCCAACGGTTTCTGTATTGATCATTTGACCTCCTCGCGAATGAATCACCTGTCTTAAGGATTTTCGCTTGGAAGATCCTGTTCCAGCA
>JAIXUU010000084.1 GCA_027483405.1 Planctomyces sp.
AACCCGTATTGTTACGAGACGCGACTCATCTCGTCGCGGGCGGGGAACAGTCACTTCTCTACACCTTCAGTCGGAACCCTCTTCAGATCGTGGCGGCAACGTACTTAGGTCATGACAAGCACACGCTAACAGTTCCTCAACTGGCGACAGGCGATTTGCTCCTCGTGGGGGAAAATGATCAACTCGAAACAGCAAAACTTCACGTTCTGAGCACTGGGCAACCCCTCCAGCCCCTGGCAATCAGGCAAACTTTGGAATTGCCCGGTCTGCTGATGGGAGCCGGCAAAATTCGTGGATCCACACTTGTTTTACCACTCGTCGGCGAACGACTGGCTCTCTTCAACGTCACCGATCAACCCGGCATGACTCCTCTGACGGAAGTGGATGGCTATCCTTTACAATCGAACTACAACGGGCCGATTGAACTCTGGTTCTCACCACAAGATGAAATCTGGATGTACGGTTCCCGGTTGAAACGATTCTCCACTCGTTCCGATGGGCTCAGCCTGCTCTCTGGAGATTCCATCACAGGGTGGGCTGCCGGTCCCATCACCAGCTTTGATCGACAGGTCATGATCCCCCGCAGAGCTTCGTGGACGACCGGAACAACCACCAGTACTGTGAATCTGGCTGGTCAGCCCGGAAACTGGAAAATGATCTCCGGTGGAAAGTTACTCGAGTCAGCCACCTCCCCAGATCGATTGCTCACTGCCAGTGAAGCCGGCATTCTTTCCCAATGGACAACGATTTCTCATAACGAGTCTTCCGTCATGGAATCGCAGGTCGCGATTGACTTGCCACCTCTGGAAAACTGGCAATTGTTCGCCACTCCCTGGAATGGCAAACTCGTGGTCACAGCCACCAGAGCTGACTCTGCTGGATCTTCAACCCGCTACTGGATCTATGAAGGGACATCGACACTTCCACCACCGCGATCCATCGAAGGTCATCTCGAGTTAGCCCCATTGTCGCTCGATGGCGGAATTGTTCTTTTCCAACCTGGAACTGCCACCTGGCTCAATCCCCAAACGGGACAGAAATCGCAAGTTGTCCAGCCACAGATTGCGACCGAGAGTGATTCAACCTTACAGAGAAGCTGGAAGTGCGCGGCCGTATTACCAGATTCCATCGTGGTCGCGACCAAAGATGGTGAACTCTGGAAACTGGCCATGATCCAGGGACAATTGACACGCATCGCGACAATCAAGTTGCCTGATGCAGATGTTGCTCAAATGGCGAGCTGCGGCCGTTACATCGCAGTTCTCTTGCGCTCGGGAGAAGCCAATCACTCAGGTCAGCTTCATTTGTATCTGGAAGAAACACTCGACCCGCGCGGAACAATTGAACTTTCAGATTCTGAATCTGACAACGAAATTCATGCCCTCATCGGTGATGAACAATCGCTGATCGTGTCGACCAGTCAAGGAGTCGAACACTTTGATTTGAGCGGCAGTTTTAACGCAGCGATGGCCAACCAGACGACACCGCATCGCTGGAAGATCCCTTCAAAACAGTCACATCGATTACTGGCACACTTTCAACATACAACAATCTGGATTGTCACTGCACCCGATCAGGTTCAGCAGGTGGATCGTCGCTCAGGAAAAGTCTTGCACACCGTTCAGACTCAAATCCAGATTGATTCGCTCTTTATCGCCTTTGGAAAAATCTTTGCGGCCTCCAGCGATCTGGCCATCGAGTTGATCGCCAACCCCACCAATCACGTCATTGAAGATCGGCAGCAGACACAGAACACGATTGATCCTGAAAATCGACCTGCTCAAGGGATCGAGCCATGAAGCCTCGACCAACACTTCATTGCTGGATATTGATCATGGCTGTGGCTGTAGGGGGCTTCACCCTCAGCGACGCTCTTTTCGCTCAGGAAATCCCCCCCGATACCAAAGCACAACTCACTGAAACTACACAGACTACAAGCAATCAGAATCCCACCACCAACAACGCAGCCGTCGATGAAGCTGCCGAGGAGGAAGAAAAACTCCCGACGTTATCGACACTGGTATTACCCGATGCAAAAACATTGCTCAAAGGACGACCAGTTGACTGGATCATTCTCAAAACTGACGAAGTGATTGTGGTTGAACCACTCGAACCTCGACCCGGCGCTCTCGAAAAACAAATCAACGATCAACTGGAGGCTATGCGAAAACCATTGCCACCCCAGAAAAACGCCATGGAACTCGAACAGGCGCGGCGCCGCGAATTGGGAACACTCAAGATCACGCTGGCCGATCCTGAGGATCCTCAACCGGAATATCGAATCGATCTCAAACTCATCCGGGAGATTCTTTACCATGAGGATTTGCTGCTTCGCCGGGTTGATGAGTTGCTGAAATCGGGCGAGACAGATGTGGCTTATGAACTGCTTTCCGAAATCTGCGAGATCGCTCCAGGTTGGCGCGGGACACAGGAAAGACAGATCGATCTTTTACGAACTGAAGCTCGTCTGGCTTTAAAGGCAGGAAACTCATCGCGTGCCAGAATCCGAGTTCTCAAACTTTTGGAACTCAACGCGGCCAATCGTGACGATATCGCAGATCTTGTCACACTCACCCGGCAGGAGATCGAAGCTGCAGTGGCTGCCGGCAATATGCGTCTCGCGCGAGAGATCCTTCAAAGCCTCCCCAGTTCGATTCGCCAGAGCCCGGCTGGGGAGTCGCTATCCAGGTTACTTCCCTCAAGTCCTCGACCAACAACAACAATTCCTGCAAAGGCCAGCCAGTGGGAACCGTGGCAAGAACTGATCAACTGGCGTCAAACGACCACTGATCTGCCGCTTCTCAGGAAACTCTGGCGGGAACAGTCTCAAGGGAACGCGCTGTTGCGGATTGTCCGCACAAACGATGGGCGAACAAATCTTCTCGAACTGACAGACGTTCGACTCTTTCAACAAGTCCCGCTGGCTTTCAATGAAACAAAACGACCAGTGCCCAGTGGCACAACTCAAAATGCGATATGGTCTTCGCCGATTCTTCAAAGCTGGGAACCGACAGATCTGGGTCGGCAGGAACGACTCACTTTGAATCGATTCGCCATCGAGGCTGGATGGAATGCCGATCGACTGGCCCAATGGCTGGGACAATCAACAACCGATTCCTCGACTTTGCTGTCGCAATATATCGATGGTTACAAGGTCCTCAATTCCACTGAACTCGTGATCGATTTGCGGAGTTCACCGCGCGCTTTCGAGGCCATTTTTTCTGACGCCCCACCCCTGAATTCAACACCGCACGGTCTGCCAGATGATCAATCCCAAAACCAACTCGCTTCCTGGCGACAGGTAGAATACGAAGCGGCGAGTTCACCGGAGCCGAAGTTATTGGAACAGAAGCGATCGAGCCCGCAGGTCGTCATCCTCCAGAGGAATCATTCCAGACCGGCCATCAGAAACGCCGCCACTTCGTCCATTCACTGGATTCATCAGACAACACTTGACTCCGAGGCTGATGGTGTGCGGGAATTACTGCGGGGAGAAGCCGATTTTTGCCCGGTGATCGATCCTCAGGATGCCATCCGATTCCAGAAAGACAGTCGATTTTTCACCATTCCTTATGCCACTCCATCGATCATCACTCTTCGATTTTCACCTCAATCACGGTTGGGGCAATGCGAGCCTTTAAGGCAAGCGATTAACCTTTGCCTGGATCGCAAAAAAATGGCAGAGGTGGTGGCAGGAACCGATGGTAAAAACTTTGTTCAACCAGCCACGCTGTTTTTTGGCCAAGCCGCTGCTCGATCCAATTCATTACTTGGTGAGCAACTCTCCGAGTTCGATCCATTGACGGCGGCCACATTTCTTCAACTCGCCAAAGAAAAGTGCCCGGAATTCAATCGCCCTCTCCGCTTCGAAAGACCTGCATCAGATGTCTTTCGTCGCTGTCATGAGATGTTAACGAACACCTTGAATCGACTGGGAATTGCTACGGAAATGGTTCCTGCAGAGTCCGGTCTGGCTGATCTTCGCTGGGAACGCCAGGTCATTTCTAATCCACTCGACAACTGGATCAACCTGATCCGGCCCGATGCTCCCCAACATTCCGCCACGCGCTCCCAATGGAATCTCATCCACAGTACGCCACAGAATGGAAAAAGTGATGCTTCAGCGTTCGCGGAATGGGATTTTGCTGGTTCGAACTTTCGTTATCTTGCAGCCGAATTACAGCGGACCACGAATCCGGAAATTGCTACGAGACAGGCCTTAAAGCTCGAATATGACCTCCGGCTTTCCGCCTGGGCATTACCTGTCCTCAGAATCACAGATCATGCGGTCTGTTCCAAGAAACTCTCTCGCTTACCAGCGGAATTGAGTACGCCTTTTGATGGGATTGAACAGTGGCTGATGAATCTGGAGGAAGAATCCAGATGAAC
>JAIXUU010000452.1 GCA_027483405.1 Planctomyces sp.
CACCACGAGCCAGGCTGGCTGTAAGTGCTTTCCATGAGCCTGAATCTCTGGTGGACAATGTCTGCCGGTCGCCAGCGGCAATACGCGCATCAATGGTCATGCCGCGGATCGCTGCGTCAGCCGTTGTGATGGCCAGCAGATCGTCAGGCAGATCTCCCAACACCTCCACACGGCGCAGTCCAAAAAGATGGGCCAAAGCCCAGCCGGAAACGTCGTAGGGTTTTTCCCCGGCAGGAAAACCCTTGAGTTCGAGCAGATCTTTCGCATGGCGACCATAGGGTTGATCGCGACGTATTACGATCGATCCCGCAGGATAACTGCGGCCATCGATCAGCAGGGGCTTGGTGGCCACATGCAGCTCAATTCCCGAAAGCAGCAGAATGTCGGCAAATCGACGAATGGCGTGGCGATCCACTTGTTGGGCCGGAATGATCCAGCCACGCACGCCATTTCCATGGCCATCGCTAATGGCTCGACTGGCAGCAGCATATGTCGTTTCCAGCCAGAAACGTGGTTCCCTGCTGACACTGGTCAACATCGACTTTGCAAAGGAAAGTTCGTAGTTAACAATATCCTGCAGTCGCCACCAACCGCCCGGCCACGGATGAATAAACTGGTTGGAGGGGAGATATTCGGGCCGCTGGAGTGGATCTTTCAGTTCGCTGGGTTTGATAAAGACTGGCGAGGCAATGTTCACCGAAGCTGCTTCTGTCAGAATCCCCACCATGTTGTGGCGAGCCGGTACTGATCGATTCCCGCCGTTCCACCAGTTATCGTAACCAATCCCCGTCGCAATTCCTGAATGCCCGGCCCGTGTCATGTCGGCGACAGCACGAGTCCCCATGAGATTGATCGCAGCGACCACATCCCGATCCAGATTTGGATTCAGCGGATCGCGATAGGGTGGCACAAAGAACCGTTCACGAGTCCCGGCACCATACTGATGGGCGTCCCACATCACCTGCGGCTTCCACTCATGGTAAAGCAAATGGGTCATCAGCCGGGCTTCTTTTTGCGTCAGGCTGAAGAAGTCGCGATTGTTGTCGTGCCCTGTGTAGAACTGATACAGCTTATTGAGAGCAGCACCTTCGTAGGGAGTTCCCACACGTTCCCGATAGAACGAAACGATATGGTCCACACCATCTGGATTCAGTGAAGGAATCAGCACCACGACGACGTTTTCGCGAATTTCACGCCAGGGGGCTTCATCGGAAGTTGCCAACAGCCAAGCCAGCTGCATCCCCATTTCCGTTGAGGCTGGTTCATCGGAATGCATGCTGAGTGAGATCAGGACAATGGGCTTTCCCTGGGCGAGGGCGAGTTGACGGTCATTGGCTGTTCCCAGCCGAGGATCCGCAATTAATCTGGCCTCGCGTTGAATTTCCGGCAGACGTGCCAGATTCGCAGTGCTGCTGATCACCGCCACCAACAGATCTCGCCCTTCCGTCGTCTTACCAGCATTCTGCAACAACAAGGCCTCTGATGCCTGATCGAGCTTCTGATAGTAACCTGCCACCTGTTTCCAGTCGGCAAGCTGAAAGTCGGTTCCAACCGGCCGCCCCAGGTAGGTTGCCGGGCTGCTGGAAATGTGGGGATTGGACTTGGCAAAAGGGACATCCAGATCGGGCCTGGCCACGAACTGTTGAGCGATTTTTGCGTCTTGACCGATCGTCAAACCGGGATTGGCAACGAAGACGATGAGAAATACCAGAACCAGTAGTCGTATGAACATCGGCGTAATGGCTGATTCACACCAGGCCTGCCTGAACTTCTGAGACATTGAACAGACTGCAAACATCCGGATTCCTCACTGACTCTCGGGATTTCCCACTCACAAAGTCACATTTCTGGAGTCGATCCTGCCGACTTCTTTGAGTTTGCTTCGGGGAGCGCACCCTACGCCTACCCATCCGGGATAACCAGCATGGCTGGGACTTGTCCAGCGGGAGTTGCGATCGATCCGGGCATTTTCTTCGGCGGGATGCAGCACTTCCGGACTCGCTACAACCGGCACATCATGAATTCTCTCTACAAGTGTCAGACTGCCCTGTGATTTGCGCAGGAATCCCAATTTGTGTCGTCGTAAACTCTTAACATTCGTCGGAATCGCCGATTCATAGGGTGTCGCGGTTGTCACGGTTCACCTGGCAAAGTCAGCCATCAGAGGTGAAACGATCATGACGACCCTGAGTCCCATCTCTCGAATCTCTGTGACGCCTGCTGATGACCAGCACTTTCCATCCATGACGGATGGGCCCATGACGGGCAGCGTCACAGAACATTCGAGGTCTGGGATTCGGTTTCAAACAACAATTTATGACCGCAGAGCCACACCCCTCCAGCATCTGCAACGGACGCACATGGCCGTGCTCGATCTGGACAGCACACAGGAGATTGCCCGATGCTTGTCCTCTCACGTCAACGCGATGAAAGCATTTTCATCGGAGATAACATCAAGATCACCATCGTCGATATTCGCGGCGACAAGGTTCGGTTAGGCATTGAAGCCCCGACTGAAGTCCCCGTTCATCGGCAGGAAGTTTACGAAGCGATTCAACGCGAGAATCAGCGAACTGTTGAGCCTGTTGCCAAGTCCTGAGGACGTTATCGAGCACCAGGCGCGAGAAATGATCAGTTGTGTTCCCTGCTGTGGGTTGCAGGGATCGCAACAGACGATGATTCATCCAGCCAGGGCGGTGTTGACGAAATCTGGAGTCCATGCCCATCCGTCGCTGGTGGGTTTATCGAGACAAATTTCGCGACTGCCAAGGCCTGTTGAAGAAATCATCTCGCGTTGACTCTGCTCTGATTTCGTCAACCATACTCAGGTTTTCACGGCAGGAGTCGCGGCTCCTGCTGGCGGCCTGGAGGTGCAAAAGCAGTTATCGAGACCATCGCCACAGGTGCATCCAATCATCAGTTGATCCGATCGACAAGTGACGCCATGAGGCCCTTTTCGCTGGGACAACTCACCGTGCCTGATGGTCAAAAGTCTGATGAACTCCATTTTTGAGGGGAAGTGGAACCATCAGTATTGAACATGCTCGAAACAACTTCTCAACATCGTGATCGTTATGAACAACGATTGATGGAGAAGTTGCGGTCGAGATGAAAAATGGCCGCATGAAGCTGGCCTGAAATGCACAACCGACGGCAATCTCATGCAGGAGATTCCCGTCGGTTGTCGCGTTTTTTAGGCTCTATCGAGTCCTCAATGTGCCATGCTTGCAGCTTTGGGCAAGCATGTTGTCATAACTTTCACCACGCGGCCCTTGTTGGCCATGTGTGGCCAATTGATCTACGCCTTCAGGTAGCCGTTCTTCTCGAGATAGGCCACCACTTCCTGAGCCAGTTCGGCGATCCCTTTATTGTCCGAATCCAGTACGAGTTCGGGCTTTTCGGGTGCTTCGTAGGGGTCATCGATCCCGGTGAAGTTCTTGAGTTCGCCAGCACGTGCCTTCTTGTAGAGGCCCTTCGGATCCCGCTTTTCGCAGGTTTCGAGCGAAGCGTTCACATAGATCTCGACGTATTCGCCGGGAGCCAGAATGGCCCTCACTTTATCGCGATCAGCCTTGTAAGGCGAAATGAAAGCCGTACCCACGATGGTACCAGAAGTGGCAAACAGCTTGGCCACTTCACCAATCCGGCGGATGTTTTCAGCGCGATCTTCGGCGGAGAATCCGAGGTTCTTGTTCAAACCCATACGAATGTTATCGCCATCGAGCACAATCGTATGAATGCCACGCTGGTTCAGCAGGTAATCGACTTCGTTGGCAATGGTGCTCTTGCCACAGGCGGAGAGCCCTGTGAACCACAGCACGGTTCCCTTGTGTCCCTTGATCTTTTCTCGCTCAGCACGGCTCACTTTGTGTTCATGCCAGGTCACGTTCGTCGCTTTTTGTTCGGTCATCAGAGGCACCTTCCCATTGGTCTGCAGATTCAATTCAAAACGGTTTAATATCACTCGGGAGCCATACAGGAACATCGAGTGCTCTGACGAGACTTCCTACAGGCCGAGGATTCTAAGCAAGATCCAGCAATCCCTAGAGGTGTTGCAGGAAATCCGCAGGCATGCTGTACGTTGACTTGAAAGACCACTCGTGAAAGATCACCAGGAGAGGTGACTGGCACCAGAATTCTGGGCCAATTTCAGTCTGCGATGGATGGACGTATGTCGCCTGTCGCAGCCGGAATTTCTTCCCGAGCTGTGATGTTAGGAAAAGTCTCGTCCGGATGGAAGCAGAAGTGGACAGGTGCTGCCAAGCGAGGCCCAAAGACCGGATCAATACTCAAAAGCACACAGTTCAAAAGCGCACCGTTCGAGCCCAGACGGGTAATACTCGAAGTTTGCCTGGTTCAGTTGAGCATTTGACCAGAGAGAGTGGCAAAACTCGTCGAATGTCGAGGGCATTTCTCTTAGTGAGGCGAACGGCCTTATCCGGCCAGCAACTCTTTCCGCAGTGCATCCAGATCGGCATTGATTCGCTCATTTCGATCCTGTTGCAGGCTGATCCCGGCTTCTTGCGGAAAGTCTTCCGTTTCGTCAGTCGCGTGTCCCGCACGGAGACTGGCTAATTTTCGAACGGCCTCGGCTTTTTTTGACTCCAGAGCCCGCTCCGTTGTTTGTAACTGCTCAAATGTATTCTGGGCTGCTCGATGCTGTTGTTGCAGACCCGCCACCAGGTCTTCGACCTCGGTTTTTCTGGCCAGAGCTAAACGGGCGCCACTTTCGTTGCCACCTTGCAACTCGGTTTTGGCTCGATTCTGCCACGCCATAATCTGAGTACGGCGTTCGGAGATCTCCCCCTCCATGCGATCGACTGCAAGACGTGCTGCCGTCACACTCCGCCGGGCGCCGGCAATTCCCTGATCCATCTCCTCTATGATTTTTTCGAGGGCCTGAACAGGATCGGTTTCATCTTTCAGTAACTGGGAAAGATTACAGGTTACGATATCGGTTAATCGGCTGAAGTAGTTCATAATGCGTACAACTCTCCACTGATATCAGTCTGCAGGTAGAGAAGATCACCTCCTCGAAACCACAAACCACCTGGCCAGACGGCTTTTGAATCGATGAACGGCAGAATCATTTGTCCTTCAAACAAAATCTTCGGCCCGCTGTCCCAAAACCGATTGAATAGCTTCAAGAACGATTGAATATCGTTTGCGGATCACTTCTGGCAAGCACCTTCTGAGATTTTATCGTTTCCTCGGGCTTTTCTCCGCATGGGCTGTCTGCGGTAGAGCTTCTTCAAGCGATCTCCTGCGAGCGGCTTTCTCCTTCAGGCTCAGTCAGCAAATTCGGGAATTCGAGGATTCCGCGAGCCTGCAGCTTCTGTCGCAGCTTTTCTTTCGCCAGACGCAGACGACTTTTGGTGGTGGGCAGATTGGCTTCCAGCGAGTCAGCCACTTCGGGCAACGTCAACTGGTTATAGTGGTGCAGAACGAATGTTAATCGCTGCTCTTCAGGAAGTTCTTTCAAAAACTCATCGACGAGTGCTGCGACTTCGCGGATATCCGCCACCTGTTCCGGGGAGCCGATCTCTCCCACCATGTTCTGCAACAGTTCGTCTTCCTCCTGACGAGGTTGAATCGTATGGATCAAGGCGTCACTCGACCTGCGGCGTAAGTTATCGACGAGCAGATTTCTGGCAATCCGAAACAGCCAGCCACGAAATGCACCTCGCGGCAGATAATCCCAAGACTGGTTATAAACCCGCAGCAACGTCTCCTGGGTCAGATCTTCTGCCTGTTGCACGTCATGGATCTGACGCACAAAAAAACCCATGAGTGGCCCCTGATAACGCGATACCAACTGATTGAATGCCCGCGTCTCACCCGTCTGGACGGCCAGCATCAATTCATCATCCGTGGGGGCCTGAGAACTCATAAAACCAACAATATTCCTCGACATCAACACGAACTGGCATTGTCTTTGGCAACATGATCATCCAGCAGGGCGTGAACAAGTACCAGTTTTGCACGATCGCTGTCAGCGCAGCGTATGATTCCCTCTGTAAATTGTCTATCGTGAAGCAAGAGTTGGTTGTGCAGGAATCAGGCTGAAGTTTTGAATTTCTGCATAAACTTGAACCTCACAAACTGCAGAGATCGCCCAATCAGAGTTCGGTGAGCCAATCGCCCCCCGCGTGCAGCCATACAACTCCACAATGGATCGTTTCGCTTCGCAGAGTTTGCACCGCATTATTGACAAGTAGAATACCGATGAGTTCGCAATCCCCCTCGAATACCAGTCCCACAATGTCGTTTGGAGCCAGCTCTTCGTGGCTCTGTTCGCTCGATGCCAGTTCGATTGTGGCCACACAGACTGGCCCGGCTCCTTTGGCAGATCTCTCACAGCCGGTTGCCAATGCTTGCCGCATGCCTTGCGATTTTCCCGCTCTGGGTGAAGCACTGATCCCTGATGATCGCGTGGTGATTGTGCTCAATCATCGTGTTCCCTGTCGAGAAGTGATCGTTAAAGAATTGTGGCAGATTCTGGGTGAAAGAGGCATAGCCCCTGCTCAACTGACAATTGTCGACACCCCTTCTCCATCGAAACCATCGGCTGACCCAAGGTCTTTACTCCCGGCGGGAATTGCCAGCGAAGTCCAATGGCAGATCCATCAGCCAGCCGATCCGCATGGTTCCGGCTATCTGGGCAGCAGTCTCAGTGGCGAACGAATTTATCTTTCACGGGCCTTGCTGGATGCCGATTTTATCATTCCTGTCGCCACCGTCGAAGCGGATCCCGTCCATGGTCTCTGCGGTGCTCTCCACGCCATCTTTCCGGCTCTGACGAACCTCGAAAGCCTTCAGAGACTTAACAAAGCCAGCCATGATGAACTGCATGCCGAAGACGAACGCCCCATTCGGCAGCTCGCTGAAGAAGTGGCAGGGATGCTGGGTCTGCAGTTCTCCATCGAACTGGTCCCTGCGGCTGGTGGAACTGGAGTTGCTCAGGTGCTGGCCGGTCAACCGGATGCAGTCCATCGACTTGGACGCCAGGCGATTCGTGAGCATTGGGTGCTCAATGTCGATCGTCGGTCAGAGACCGTTGTGGCTGCGGTCACAGGACAGACAGGGAAACCCTGCACCTGGGAAGATGTCAGCCGGGCTGCTCAGAATGCCCGCCGACTAGTTATTAATGGCGGGCGCATTGTGTTACTCACCGACCTCTCTGCCGAATTGACCGAAGGCTGGGAGCTGGTTCGGGATTGCACACAACCTCGTGATGCCATTCGTCGAGTCAAGACGGTGCAGCCGGTTGATGAGATCTCGATTGATCAGATGCTGAGAACAGCCGACTTTGCCACTGTCTATCTGCTCGGCGGGCCTGAGGGTGATATCATGGAAGAGCTGTTTCTGCATCCGTTGGCCAGCCTGAAGGAAGTCGACCGGCTGTTGGAAGGGACCACCGATTGTATTCTGCTGGGTGGTGCACAATATGTGCGTGGGAAAGCCCGGCAAGCGCAGACTCATGTCGAGGATTGATCGACATTTTGTGGTTCTGGTTGTCCGTACCCAATCAAGAGGCTCTTCGTGTCGCGTATCCCGGCATTAGTCGCAGGTGTTCTGCTGGTCTTGACGGGAGCAGCTCTTTTGCTGCACGCGTGGGGCCTATCGAGTGAGAATCCGGGCAATTCCAAGGCGATCTCAGCACAGGAAAAGCGGGCTCGCCGGCGGATCCAGATTGCCGCTTTGATTATCCTCGAAGGATTGTTAATTCCTGCGGGAGATCTCTGGATGGAGCAAAGGCCTGCCGCCGTCCTGATGGCTGCATTCTGGATTGGCGTACTGCTGATTGCACTCTGGATCGGTCTTCTGGCGGTTGCCGACTATTTCTCTTCGCGGGCGATGCTCCACTTCAGTTTAGAGCAGCTCAAGGAGCAGCAGCGAGTGCTGCAGCAGCAGGTCGATGCTCACCGCTCCAGAAAGACCACGACTTCCCCCACAGCCGGGGATGATGCAGATCCCGGCACCTGAAAAGAGAAATCCCGGAGTGCAGTGCCACCACCGGGATTTCTTTCTTTGGGAAGTGACCGACTCACCCTATTCTGGCAGTGGTTTCCCCTTGGTTTCGGGCAGGAATGGCAGTACGAACAAGCCAATCAGGAACACAAAGCACATCGTAGCGCCGGTGTAACGCGTGGCATGCTCCGAGCCTGCGTAAATCGAATCGAGACCAATTTTGGCGATGGGACCCGTCGCTGCCACAAAACGCCCGACGTTATAACAAAAACTGGTTCCGGTTGATCTGAGCCATGTTGGGAAAAGCTCTGGAAAATAGATCGCGTAGCCGGCAAAGAGCGACAACTGACAGAAACCCATGATCGGCACAAAAACGAAGATCTGCCACAG
>JAIXUU010000168.1 GCA_027483405.1 Planctomyces sp.
GGGACAGGTTCCGCCGGAATGATCTCTGGAAGTTTTCTCTCTCCCGGCTTTTTGCCATGTTCTATCGGCGCAAAATCCATTTCGAGCATCCATGCGAACAGATGCACCACCAGACGGCGATCATCAGGTTGCTGCTGAATCACATAACCACCCGTGGTTTGAGGTTCGACAGTCCCATACACCAGCTGACCCGTCCGATGATCCACCACACTCACGCGCAGTTCACTTTTCAGAAAGACTCGCCCATCCACTGTCCGGGGAGGCTGTGTCACCCGTGCCCAGAAGACACTGATGGGCAACTCTCCCAATTGATGCGGATCAATCGCTGTCTGCGGCACCGAGACCATCCACTCGACTCCCCCGGTCTTCGCATCAATTCCATAAAACATTCCGTCCACCGGGATGGCTGTCAGTTCGGCCCCAATGACACGCAAGCCATCCGAAGGATCCACTTCCTGACTGGCTACCACCAGATACTGATCAGATTTACGCCTGACAATCAGTGGCCCGCTGGACATTCCTTCATCAATTTTCGAGGCGATGATCTGTTTTTTCGATACGCGCTCGATCACGCGTAATTGACCACCGGCATCAAGCGTCGCAATCTGCGGATATCGATTTTCCGGAGCATCCGGCCCATGCCGAAAATCCAGATCGCTCCGGCTGGCCGGCTCGACCATCGCCACACTGGTCGTCATCGGCAAGGTCTCGGTCCAGTTCAACTCGGGCTGCAACCAGTTGTGATAATTCAGCAGCAGGTTTGCCTCCGTCCTCACCAGACTGACGGTTTCACTCCCTCGCTGCCACAGCCGATCTGTGGCGATCGGCCCCGCCACTTCCGTCAGGAGATCACCACTCCGGAGGCAATACATCGATGTATTGCCCGTCGGGTGTTCATACAACGTGACCGCCTTTTCATCGATCGTCACTTCGACCATGCGCGGTAGATTCTGGCGGCTCCAGACGATTTCTCCCGTGGTAATATCTGCCGCAAATAGCCGGGTTCCGATCTGATAAATCACCAGATCGCCAGAGACTCCATGAACCTGGCCCGAAGACAAGCCCATCTGGTCAACGACTAAAGGAAACCGCCGTCCATTGGGGTACTTCATGACCTGCGAGGTAATGGCTCGGCTGGCCATTGAATTCGCTCCATTCGGCAGAAGTTTTCTTTGCCACAGGATGCGTGGCCCGGCTGGATCAGAAAGCGGATCGACAACGGTAAAATGCCCACCCAAAGGAAAGACCAGCAGACTGCCCGATGAGAAGACCTGATGCCACCGCATGTTCCCACCGAACTGCAGATGATTCATCGCCGTCCCGTCTCGTTCCAGATACGACGTCGGGATCTGCCAGCGGAAATTTCCCAGTGGATCCACCGCCACAATGTGCAGCACGCTGGCATCCATTTCAAAGTTCCAGTCATCCGTCAGCAGCGAGCGACCACCCATCTGCTCAATTGGCATGCGACGAATCATTCCCGGCGGTGCAGGCTTTCTCCGCGTGTCGGTAATCACTCCGTGCCAGTAGGGAATCTCACTTTCAGCCCGCAAAAACCGACCATCTGCCTGCAAAGCCACCAGCGACTCTGCTCCGGAAAATTCCTCCCGGGAGCCTGCAATCTGTCCCAGAAGAGGAAAGAGCTTGACGGCCCAGTCGGCCTTCCCCTGCCGGGTGAGTAACTCCATCCAACGGGCCGTAGCCAATGCGCGCAGTGGATGTCCTTCGGTCATGACAATCGAACTCAGCCATTGCTCAGAAACAACGGGATCGTCCAGAAACATGGGAGACTTGATAAGTTCACCCATGGCCTCGACCATCTTCGGCGAAGTCATGCCAAACACTCGCGCCAGAATCAGCAAACGCTCTGCGCGATCTTCCAGTGGCAAGCTTTCCACCAGCTTGACATCTTCAGCCACCTGACGATTCACCTGCTCAAGTCCCCGCTGGCGTGCTTCTCCCCGCAAACGAGAAAATGTCATGGCTAACCTGTCAGACAAAAAGTGATCGAGCCGACATGACCAGTCACCATTCACAAGCATCGCCTCAGGCTCTTCTCGTCCCTGGGCTCGCCACAATCTCAAAATGGCAGCCAGTGCCGCCTCATGTTCCTGCCGGGCCGTAAAACCATTCGCCAGTCGATGGAGGTAAATCCCTTTTTGTCGAGCCGAAAGTTGATACTGGTCCAGTCGATCACCCGCAGCCCGATACTTTTCAAAATCGGATTGCAGGCCATCAAGAATCACGTCAATGAGCAGTTGCCGATTGCGTGGGTCGTCACTCTTCGCAGCGGCCGCCTGCAGATCTTCAAAACCGGCATCTGTCGCCCCCCGGAAGAGCAGCATCGCGCCCCGCAGTCCCAGCCCGGCGGGCCTGGTCTCTTCCTGGGCAAGTAGCTCCTTGACTCGCTGTTCAACACGATAAAGTGGCTGGAAGACCGTCACGCCATCCATCCCCTGCATCACCAACCGGTCACCCGCCGCCACCAGATTTCCCATCGCGGATTGGGGTTCGACAGTTGCCCTTGCCAGATGCCTTCCCGTGACAGCATCAATTACGACAATCTCCTGATCATCCTGCGGCACATACAACACTTCACCTGCCAGCACAGGTACGCCCACAGGAGTCGAAATCACAGTGGCAGAACCCCACAAGGCTTCACCATTTTCCAGCGAAAGAGCCTGCACTCCCGAACGACTCACCAGCACCAGGTGATCACGCACCACGCCAGCGGCATACAACCCGTCTTCTCGCGGTTTTTTCCAAAGGAGCTGACCACTGGCCAGATTCACACAATGCAATTCGTTCGATTCGCGAGGTGTCAGAATCACTCGCTGGCCATGCACCAGAGGCAGGCTATCCAGCCAGCGGCTTGATTCTTCATCAGCATTCCCTCCCGGAGACTGACCCATCACCTGAGCCACGAACAAACCTCGCTGATCAGCCTGCAAACTGGGTGTGGTGACCGCAAAGCTGTAAGTCCAGACGAGTTGCCTCCTTAAAGGATCGACGGCCACCACCCGGCCCGCACCTGTCGGGCAGACCAGCAATCCCTGCAGAGCCGAAGGCGTCAAACCGGCGATACTTCGAATCGCTCCACCAGAAAGATCGGTTTCAGCCGTCACCAGTGGCTGGATCCAGCGGATCACGAACTCACCAGCACTCACTCCTGGCTCACGAGCAACTGTTGCATCCGCTGCATCCGCTTCGACATCACGAACTTGTTCCAACACGACCAGCCGAATCTCACCCGCCGCCTCATGCAGTGCATACAACAATCCTCCCAGTGGAAGCGGCGGCCCGAGAAAAAAACCATCTGCCAAAGGATCCTGATCTCCCTCAGCTTCTTGAAATTGAGCCTCCTCCCCCTGCGGAGTGCGGCGGCGCCCTCCCAGTTCGGCAATCAGCCGACCCGTCGCCAGTTCATGCACACGCAACAGATTCGTCTTAGGCTCCGAGAACAGATTTCTGACAATCTGCCCATTCGCAAACGGGTTCGGTGGGATGGGCAAACCCACGGTCGAATACACATTTCGACCATCCGTCGACATCGAACCCCACGTCGCATCGCGGTACATCCGTTGCTGTAAAAACTTCGTGACTTGCCCCATCAGCCCCAACTGCACTGCAGCAGCATCCTCACTACGCGGAGATTCCCCCAGACTCCGTAAGGCTGTCAGCAGCCCGGCATCCATATCGGCTGAGATCCACTTCAGACTACCGGTTGAAACGTCAAAAGCAGCCAGTGCATCAGGCAATCGCACCACCAGATGATTCCCGGAAACGATCGGCTGTGCGGCGGGCACCCTGAGTTTCTGCTCCTCTCGCAAACCATTATCAATCTGGTCGATCAACGCTTGCCATTGAATCTCGGTCGACTTCATCATCGATGCCTGAGACCGCAAAGACGTCGAAAGCTGATACGAGGTGGTCCACGCCGGTGCACCGGCCAAAGTCGCAGGCAATGAAAACCCTGTTCGCGACGCGATCCCCCGAACCATCGGCCAGTCGGCTGGCAGAGTTCCCGCTTCACTCAAAATACGAGCAACCTTTGACAGCTCTCCCGCACCAGCAGGGTTCATCGCCGAAATCACATCGCGATAGCGCGAAAGCCTGGGCTCCAGCCGCTTGCCACGCTCTCCTTTCGGCAATAGTGCCAGCCAGCGGGAAGCTTCCCAAGGCCTTCCCAAATCAATCGCGCGACCACTCAACCATAAAGCCGCCTCTTCGCCAGCCGCAGTCCCGGCATACTCACGCGCCAGCTTCATCAAAGAGAGCACATCACCGGCCCGCAAGGCCTCATTCACCAGCGGACGGCCTGCGGAACCCAGCTGCAACTCCAGTTGTTTGCGGCCTTCTTCAGGCAACAACAATAGACGCTGAATCGCCTCTTCATGCATGGATCGCAATCCCTCGCGATCCAGAAAATAGTCTTCATCCTGCCGCAGAATATACCCCAGCCGACCGAGTGCCGGGACATAGTCTTCGGTCATCAGATTGATATCGGCTTCTTCGAGAGCGTTCGCCAGCTCACGCCGCGGTGGAATCGTTTGTGATCCCAGCGAAGGATCAACTCCATTCATCGGGGTCGGATTGAATTGCGGCGCCAGGATCACCCGACCATTTATCGGAAGAGGGCCATTGATCGGCCCCGGATTCGGCACGACTCGATTCGGCGGCACAACCTGGGCCATCACAGGGTGATCGATCGCGTTTCCCGCAAAACCACTTACCCACCAGAGACCGAACGCCAGCATCACGGCAGAAATCAAAGTGCGTGCCCACCTTGGCAATGTCCACC
>JAIXUU010000054.1 GCA_027483405.1 Planctomyces sp.
CCTTCTGGGCACTGGGGCTGAAGCACCCGACAAAGATCACAGCCGAAGGGCCGGCTCTGAATCTGCAGACGGCACCGATTGGCATGACAGCCGAGTATGAATTCCCTGCGGTGGGCAGTCAGCCCGCGTGCAAACTCAAGTGGTACGATGGCACGATGACACCTAAGGAAGTTCGTGGTCGTAAAGTCCCTGGTTCGGGTGTGATGTTTGTGGGCAGTGAAGGGGAGATATTCGCCGATTACGGCAGTTACAAGCTTTATCCTGAGGAGAAGTTTGCCGATTTCACCCCCCCCGCACCCACAATCCCTCGCTCCATTGGACATCATCAGGAATGGATCAGGGCCTGTAAAACGGGCGAGCCAACAACCTGCTCGTTCGATTACTCCGGGCCACTGACGGAAACCGTCTTGCTGGGCTGTCTCGCATATCGCATGCAGAAGCCCATTGCCTGGGATGCTGTCAATCTCAAGTGCCCCGGCACTCCCGAAGCCGACGCCATCATCAACCGCCCTTACCGCGAAGGCTGGACGCTGTAAACCGGTTGTGACAGTCAGTGCAATTCGCGAGAGGCCCGGCCTGATTGGTCGGGCCTCTCTGTTTTTTGACTGTATGACTGCAACCCGGCCACATGGGTCGAGTTCTTTCCATTTGTGAATCTGGTCACGGTTGAGCAGGTGGACAGACTTGTGACCGCTGAGCATTCAATTCCACAAAGTGTTGCCATTGTGCGGGCACATTGTCTTCGTGGAAAATCGCCGAGACGGGACATTCGCCGACGCACGCGTCACAATCAATACATTCTTCCGGGTTGATATAGACCATTTCCGCATCTTCATGGAAACAGTCGCATGGGCAAACCACAAGGCAGGCTTTGTCTTTGCAACCTCTGCAGGGTTCGGTCACTACCATCGTCATGGGGAGTTTCTCCGATTCGAACTTCGGGACTTGGAAACCGTCTGCTCAGGAGATGAGAAACTGGACGAAGAAGCGGACATGCCTGAACCAGAAAATCTGAAAAATGATCTGCACGATCAATCTGGTGTGGAACTGGTCAAGCTGTGGGCTTCGGGGAATCAAGACGCCGCGCATTTACTGGTTGCGCGGTATCAGATTCGACTTATGGCCATGATCAGCGCTCGCTTATCGGCGCAGTATCGCCATCGAATCGCGACAGAAGATGTTGTGCAGTCAGCACTGGTGAGTTTCTTCCGTACGGCTCGCCATCAAACAGAACGTTCAGTCATTCCGACATCAACGAAATCTGTCTGGGATCTTCTCGCTCTCTTCGCCCGCCGCAAGTTATCCCGAGCGATTGAACGGGAAGGCGCCTACAAAAGAGGTGGCCAATGGAAGCGATACTCATTAGAGCAGGTCGAACACAGTTCCCCAGTTTCGCCCGGTTCTCAGGAAGTTGAGGAACTGCTGATCGATCTCCGCTCTCAGTTGGACGACAGCCAGGCACAGCTTCTTGAACTTCTCCTGCAAAATGCGACTCAGAAAGAAATTGCACAACAATTGGCTGTCGATGAGAGGACCATTCGCCGGCGCTTAATGGCTTTGCGGAACCTGATCGCCGAACAGTGGGCAGGTGAGTTTGCATTCCCCACCAAAGAACCACAATTCAGTCCAACGATTTCGCTACCTCAAATCACCTATGGACAATTTGTGCTTGGAAAGCTGGTCGGGAGAGGGGCTCTTGGAAAAGTTTATCGAGCCAGATGGCAGCCTCACGGTCAACTGATGGCAGTGAAATTCATGCACCGCAATCTATGGAGTCAACCTGAGTCACAGGAGTCGTTTCTCCGGGAAATTGATCTCGCTTCAAAGATTCATCATCCGGGCATCATCAGATATCTTGGCTGGGGAAGGTCTCCTCACGGCGGGCCCTATCTTTTAAGCGAATACATTGATGGTTCCGCATTGACGAATTGCTCAATCGCTGATGCTCCAACTCGATGGAAGCGGTTCATTGACATTTGCGACGCAATGGCAGCAGCTCATCAGTCAGGTGTCATTCATGGCGATCTCACACCCGCCAACATCCTGATTGCGCACGATGGTCGTGTGGTTGTCACTGATTTCGGGTTTGCCACGAAAAGCTATTCAAAAACAGAGAACGATCACGCAGACTTAAACTTCATCTCGCCCGGCGGAACAGTTGGCTTTGCTGCACCTGAGCAGATTTCGACCGCCTTTGGAAACATCAGCCCAGCGACAGACATCTATGCCCTCGGGGCTCTCGCGTTCTATCTGCTTTTTGGCAGGGGGCCACACCAGAAAATCGAGCAATCGATTGTCGATACGCTTGATGAAGAAGATGTCGTCATTAAGGAAACGCAAACCACTGCAGAAGAAACCAGGTTGGCGAAAGTCGTCAACCGAGCACTCAAGAAAGCCGTCAGGGATCGCCCTCAGTCGATTGCTGAACTCCTCGATAGCCTGAGAGATTAGAGCTCATTTTCTACCTTCCGCTCAAGCTCTCGTGCCACGTTGATTTGCTTGAGGCTAAAGAGGCCTTTGCCGAGCCTGCGTCGAAAACGAAGCACGTCTGAGTAAGTGCGGTCTGCGGGGGCGTCTTTGGATGGCGCGGTGAATCGAATCTTCGCACAGTTCTCCCAAAGTCCAACCGGCTTGCTGAGCCGCCTTAGGAACGAGGCTGTGATCGGTTAATCCGGGAATGGTGTTGATTTCCAGCACCCAGGGGTTCCCTGCCGAATCGAGCATCAGATCGACTCGGGAGATTCCGGTCACACCCAGAGCGTGGACGGCTCCCCGGCAGGCAGTTTCCAGCTTCTGTCGGCATGTTGCCGGGAGAGGTTTATCAAAGATGTAACGTGTATGGTCGTCTTCGTATTTCGCGACCCAGTCGAAAAACTCGCGGTCTGTCTCGATACAGATCGGTGGCAAGATTTCATCGTCATGCAGGCCGACAGTCCATTCGCTGCCCACAATTGCCGCTTCCATAATGAGGGCCTCGTCGTAATGGCGGGCCCTTTCATAAGCGGATTGAAGTTGTTCTGGCTGGCGGACAATCGAGACGCCCAGGCTCGAGCCTTGCGATGCAGGTTTAATGACCACAGGCCAGCCCAGTTCATTTGCTTTCATCAACAAACTGTCGTACGACTCGTCAGGTGAAAGTTCGCACCAGGCGGGAGTTGGCACCTGCAATCGATCAAAATTCTGTTTGGCAATGCGTTTATCAAACGCTAAACGGGACGCCTGGCTGCTGCTCCCCGTGTAAGGAATTCCGGATTCTTCGAGCAATGTCTGCACACCGCCGTCTTCGCCAAACCGTCCATGCAGGGCAATAAAGACCGCATCGAAGCCGTTCCAATCCATTCCCTTGAGTGAAACGATGGCGGGGTCAATCGGCAGTATGAAATGGCCACGCTCCTGCAAGGCCTGACAAACGGCCTGCCCGCTTCTGAGGCTGATTGACCGCTCGTCAGAATCACCACCGGCCAGCAAGGCAATGTTCCATCGCGGTGGATTGGTGGCAGCAGACTGTATGTTCCCGCGTGACATTCCCAGCACCTTGCGGAAAGAATCGTATCGATCAGATCACTTGACTTACGGACCACATCGGGATTGCTGTTAGCGATTAGCCCGCTTTTTTAAGTATTTCTCGAGTGCGTAATGGCCCGCTTCTGTCTGGCGAACGACGAGTGCGCCGGTCGATTGAAACACACGGATACTGCCACTGTTGGGGCCTTTCCATGATTTCGGCTGGACGCTGGCCTGAATCTCACTGACCAGTGCGTCGAAATCGGGCTGGCCATTCACCAGCGGAGCAAGCTCTCCCGCGGGATAGGTCTTCACAAAGTAATCTTCAGGTTTTGGCCGGAGTTGCTCTGCATGGCCAATCAACACGATTTCATGTTTGACGGCGTAGGCCAGTTCAGCCGCTGCGACAAGTTGTTCGATCACTTCATCGGCGGGTTGATTGGCAATGTTCAACGTGACGGTGTCGTCGAGCTTTGGCCGGGAAGAAACCAGTGCCGCAGGGTCAATGACAATATTCACTCCGGCTTCTTCAGCCACTTTGCGGAGAGCCGAGCGGCGGGTTTCGTTGGTGAGGCTGACAGAGATTTTTTTCGACAGGCGATCAAGGACAGTTTCGGAAGTGATCACCGGTTCGGTTTGGCCCGCTGGAGCACGACTGCCCGAATTCACGCTGGAGGCGGAACTTCCCATCGCGTTGTTGGAAGTCAGTGAGGTCGAAGCCAGTGGTGCCACCTGATCATTGGGAATGAAAGCCCTGGGGCGACTATTGGCAGCGGTGGCCGGAGAAGGTGGCAGATCAGAGAGATCGGGAAACGCGAGATTTTTGGCCTGATTACGTTCCGTTTCGAGACTGGAATTGGCATCAAGAGTCGGGGCACCACCAATTTGAGGCATGGCGGCGTATTGCTCAGCCATCCCTCCCAGCGATCGGGGAGCCTGAGCGGTCCCCGCAGGTGCAGCAGCTACTGCAGGTGGTATGGCGGCTGGCAATGTCGAAACTTCAGCGGGGCGATTGAATGAGTTGGAAACCGCAACTGTGAACTCAAAGCGTTGTCCATCGGGCTTCTCGGTGACAAAACCAGAGGGTGTTCCTGTCGTTTGAATGCGGGGCGTCGCCACAACAGTTTGTACGCCCTGCTCATCCACCTCAATGACCTGGACCTGAAAGATGTAATGGCGGGTTTTTGCGGGAGTCGTCGGCGCTGCACCTGAAGCAGTGATGATTGTTGCCGGCTGGGGAACCAACGATTCGTGGCCCATGAGACGACGGGGTGCTGAAATGTTGTTCTCGATACTTAATGCTGAGACGGGAGGCTCGTGACTCGGAATCTGCTCCTGAGCGCACAGACCGGGAAGCTGCTGGAAGACGATCGCACCCGACAGGCTGGCCGCCAACAGGCTGGCTGCCCATCGGCCCATGCAGAGGTCAACCCAATGCTGAGCCATGGCTGAGGTGATTGCCATCCATGGTTGGGAAACTCCCATACCGACTCCTCCCTGAGTCTTTTGTTCTCGCGAACCCGAGTCTAACTTCTTCCCATGCTGGCAAACGTCATGTTGGCACAGCGATTTCCGCTCACAATGTGTTCTGACCTGAAGTCTTCCAACCTGAGCTGTACGTTAAACGCTCATTCTCGGCAAAGTCTGACTGCTCAATCGTAGAGGCAGAGCAGTGGCAGAATCTGCCGAAACAAATCTCTCGACGAAGACTGGTCGTCAATATCAGGCAACCGACAGGCGTATTCAAACTGCCGATGAAAACATACGCCTGTCCACGCATCGACTGCGAAAGCCACGAAGATTTACCAGATTTGGATTTCTGACTCCAGATCGACTGCAAACTGTTCAGAAATCTTGCTTCGTACCAGATCCATCAGTCGCAGGACGTCTGCGGAGGAGGCATTTCCATTCGAGACGATAAAGTTGGCGTGCCGCTCGCTGATTTCGGCTCCACCGACACGAGTTCCCTTCAGGTTGGCTTGTTCAATCAATGAACCCGCCGAAAGACCGCGTGGATTCTTAAAGATACAGCCTGCCGATTGAGCCGCGAGTGGCTGAGATGATTTTTTCATGATCCAGGTTTTTCGCAGGCGGCGGACAATCTCATCCGGTGCATCGGCAATGAGCTGGAATGTGGCTTCGAGAATGATGAGTTCCGTAAGATTGCTCTGACGATAGCCAAAAGAGAGTTCATCGTCCGAGCGGTCGATGATTTCACCGTCGATCGTCAGCACTTTGACTGAACTGACATACTGGCCGATATCGCCATTGCGGCCACCGGCATTACCACGCAGTGCACCGCCAATTGTTCCCGGAATTCCCGCGAGATTTTCAAACCCGGCCAGGCTGGCTTTGACGGCCTGCGAAATGGCATTGGAAAGGAGTGCTCCACCACCAGCGACCAGCGTTGTGCCTTCGATTTTAATGTGCTGGAAAGCTTCATGTGTGAGCTTGATCACTGCTCCACTGACGCCTTCATCGCGTACCAGAAGATTAGAGCCACCGCCGAGAACACGGACTGTGATCTTCTGGGCAGCACAGGCTTTGACCACAGCGACGAGTTCTTCGACGCTACGCGGTTCGAGAAAGTACTGCACCGGGCCACCCAGTTTCATCCAGGTGTAAGGAGCCAGTGGCTCGTCGCGTTTGAGAATGTCGTGGAATTCTTCGAGAAAGCTCATAGTGAATCCGGTCGATATGGCCAGCGCCCGCAGTAATCAGCACATCGATTGTGCCCGCCTTATGCTCTACGGATGACCGCAGATGGTCAAGTGTGCCGCAGACTTCCGTGGGAATTCCTGCCGAACTGATACGTTGGGCAAGTTCTTGAATCAAAGAGTGTTGAACTGCCGAATTGCCCTCTCTCGCTGCAAAAACGGGGGCAATGAGCACTTGATCAGCCAGAGCCAGTGACTGAGCAAACTCGGGGAGCAGTGCCTGCAGGCGCGAGACCTGATGAGGTTCAAAAGCGAGAGCAATTCTCCGGGAGCCGAAGATCTGCCGCGCCGTTCGCAAAGTTTCGATGACAGCCGTCGGATGGTGTGCGTAGTCGTCGATCAGGTGGATACCACGCCAGAGGCCCTTCCATTCGAACCGTCGGCGAATGCCTTGAAAGCTGGCAAGTGCCTGTATGCGATGCGGTAGTGGGCAACCCGTCTGCTCAGTAAGAGCCAGTGCCGCCAGTGCATTGAGAATGTTGTGCCTGCCGGGAATCTGTAACTGGACGCTCGCCCGGTACTTACCGCAATAAAACAACTCAAACCGACTTTTGGCACCAAGCCGTTGAATCTGGCGAGCCTGCCAGTGAGGGTGTTTTGCATTCCCCATCGAGAGGCCGAATGTTTCGACCTGTGCTCGCGCGTTCTCAGCCGCTTGAAGTGCCAATGGAGAATCCGCCGCTGTGACGAGCCTGCCATCTGGCTTCACACGGGCAGCAAATTTCGAAAAAGCTTCGACAAGTTCGGCCTCGCTGGCAAAACAATCGAAGTGATCGGGCTCACAAGAGAGGATTGCTGCAAGTTCGGGTTCGTAAGCGAGGAAATGCTGGCGGTACTCGCAAGCCTCAGCGACCAGCCAGTCCCCTTCAACATAACTGCCAGATCTATGCCAGGTGGCCATGGCCTGATCAGGCTTTGATAGAGGGAGAGGTGCGATCAGTTCTCCACCCATAATGAAGGATGCTCGCCATGGATGATTGGAACGGGACTTTGAATCCGTAATCTCAGGTGCCAGCGAACTGCAGAGCATCCAGGCCACCATGGCTGTGGTGGTGCTTTTCCCGTGAGTACCGGCAATGCACAGGCCGCGACTGGAGTTGATGAGGTGAGCGAGCGCAATGTGGTAAGTGATAGCCGGGATCCCGGCCAGCCTGGCGGCCTGCAAGCCGGCATCCGCTGGCGGAATTGCGGCACTGTGAATGATTAGATCAGGGACAGCAGCGATTGATCGACGGAGCCTGTTTTCCGGACTGGAAGTGAGTCGCGCCAATTCGGGAAAGGAAAAGCCAGACTCTAGCACAGTAGCGTCTGGCGAATGAATGGCAGCCCGGGGCAAGTTTTTCTGGCGGGTATAAACCAGACCTCGTGGAAACAGTTCACTCAGTCCGGCTGTCGGCAATTGCTCGTCGGTCCCTGTCACACGAAAACCTCGAGCCAACAGATATTCTGCTAACGAGCGCAAACCACTGCCGCAAACACCGATCAGGTGAATCCAGACTGGCGAACCATGCTTTCCCCATGGATTCGCCAGAAGTTTCTCGGTGATGTGCGATGAATTGGTCAAAAAGTGTTACCAGGCCCACTCGCGGGCAGACATTTTGGAAACGGCCTGAAAGATTGCGACGCTGCTAAGAGAATTACTAAGTGAGAGCCACGATCAGCATTTGACTCATGACATCGTTCGGTCCGGGAAATGAACAGATGTGAGCATGAACAATGAGTTCTGCATCATGGGTGGCCCGATTGGGTTATCGATGAAAAATGAGATTTTGGCTAGGTCGAACAACTGAGGAATTGGCAACAAGGCGAAAGGGTTGTCTGTATCTCCCAAGTCTTTAAATAATAAAAAGTTACAGTTCCTTTTTTGTGCTGGGGTGACCGATGGGCAGAGATTTGACGTGCTGAAGAGATGAGCCAGGTGTTCGGTGAAAACCGGATCGAAGAAATTGTTTGCAAATACCCGTCTTCAATTCGACCTCAATGGCTGGAAAAAGCCCTCTTTACTGTATACGTTTCAACACTTACTTTTGTGTGATTTCATGGAAGGCCCTGCTCATGGCCCTTGAGTCTCCGCTTCAACTCACTCCGCTGGATGCATTGGCTGAGGCCGCCGAGTGCCTCAAGATTGTGGCCCATCCTCATCGTCTGCGGATTCTACAAATGCTTTTGCAGAAAGATTTTACGGTGAGCGAACTGGCCCAGGCGTGTGATTTGCCCAGTGCGATGGCCTCGGAACATCTGCGGTTGATGCAAAGGTGTGGTTTTCTGACGAGTGAAAAATCGGGGCGCAAAGTGTTTTATCACGTCATCGAGCCACACTTGAAAGACCTGTTGAAATGTGTTGAAGGCCGCTTCGGCGTCTCCGAGACCACTCTTTCGGCGGAATAGCATGGGCGGGGAAATGACGACCTGCTCTGCATGAAAATCCCGGACTGATTCGCCATACTCCCGCAATCAGGTTTTCAATTGCGGAGAGATAGACTCATGGCGAACAGCGATCAAGCCCCCGAAGAGATTTCGAGAACGGCACTTCTGGAAGAACTCCGCTGGAAGAAGTTTCCGGTCCTCGATGACGGGTTTGTCTGCCTTGTCGACGTGATGGGCGACGATTCCTCGATTGTGCAGGCCGCCCGCGTGAGCTATGGCGAAGGAACCAAACGGGTTTCAGACGACCGGACTTTGATCCGCTACCTCATGCGGCACCGCCACTCGACACCGTTTGAAATGGCTGAAGTGAAACTCTTGGTGCGAGTCCCGATGGATTGCTGGAGACAGTGGATCCGTCATCGGACAGCCAATGTCAACGAGTACAGCACAAGATATTCGGTCGCGATTGATTCAGCCCAAACCACACCTGTCGATCAGTGGCGGAGTCAATCCACCTCCAATCGCCAGGGAAGCGAAGGTTTTTTGCCCGCTGAACTGGGGGCCGAACTCACAGCGGCTGAGCAGCAGTTTCAGAATTCGGCCCGCGAACTTTACGAGGCACGACTGGCCCAGGGTGTGGCCCGGGAACAGGCTCGCAAAGATCTGCCGCTGTGCACTTACACCGAGGCTTACTGGAAAGTCGATCTGCACAATCTGCTGGGTTTTCTTTCGCTACGCATGGATTCTCATGCCCAGTATGAGATCCGGATGTTTGCGAAAACGATTGGCGAGCAGATTATTCGACCGCTCTTTCCTGTGGCGTGGGAAGCATTTCTGGACTATCGCTTTGAGGGCATGTTCCTCAGTCGTTTGGA
>JAIXUU010000286.1 GCA_027483405.1 Planctomyces sp.
CGACTGGGGATGCAGTATCTTTCGACCATCCTCACCAGTGCAGTCGGTGCCGACGATATCGAGCAACTTTCACGCGAAATCTTCAGCCCGGGCAAACTGGTGGCTCGCTACCAGAGCGTGAATATCGACATTCAGCGGCGGATCGAAACACTGAGGGATGCCTGAAAGCCTTCACACGGCAGCGCACTCGGGGTGAGTCCCTTCGCCTCGAATGCAGTTGTTGAGTCGAACCACTGATTTAACACTGACTTACTTTTTGTCAATGTCTCTGTGACCACTGTGTCACAACTCCTAAAGCGAAATGCCCTCTGGTGTTGAATCAGTGGGCATTTTCTTTTTCAAGAAGACTACCAGCGAAAGTGGTTGTCAAAGTTGATCTTGCGGCAATTGTGAGCCCCGATTTAGATTAAATAACACGTTTTGTTATCGTCGCAATTCACGATCTTGGAATGATCCGATTCGGTTGCTCCCCCCGGGTGGCCGATGTCCGGCGAAAGGATTCGCATGTCGGCAGCTCTCTCCCTCGATGCGTGGGGTGCTCAGGCCACGGCACCTGCCTTGGCGATCGCCCCAGGTACACTCCAGCCGGAAATCTTCCGCGAATCGATCGATTGCCCATGCTGTGGATCTCATCAATTCCGCACAATCATTGAGGCGACTGACCCACTCACGGGAATTGGCGGAAAATTTCCCATCGTCGAGTGCGAGTCGTGCTCAATGGTCATTACCAATCCCCGGCCCACACTGGCCTCTTTGGGGTACTTTTATCCCGCCGAGTATTCACCTTACGATCACAACTCGGGGGATGGCCTCAAAGCGTTTGATCGCTTCATTGAACAGTCGGCACTGCGAACAGATTTTGGCTACCCGCCACAACCTGTCAGCCTGTTAACTCGTATGGCCTCCCGGCTGGCTTCATCGCGATTTCGTACCAAGTTCACCCGGCACGAATGGATCCCCTGGACTGGCTCAGGCCGACTGCTCGATGTGGGCTGCGGTTCGGGAGGATTTCTCACCCGCATGAAACGCCTGGGCTGGAATGTCGAAGGGATTGACTACGCCAGCGATGTGGCCCGCAAAGTCCAGGAGCGAACAGGAATTCGCGTACTGGCAGGGACGATTCCTCATCCTGAACTCAAGCTCTCCAGCTACGATGTCGTCTCTTTGTGGCATGTACTCGAGCATGTCCCTGATCCTCGGGCGACACTTTCAGCGGCCGCTGATCTGTTGGCCCCCGGTGGAAAACTTGTTCTCGAAGTTCCCAACATCGAGAGCTGGAGTTTTGCCGAGTTCCGCGAAGACTGGTTCGCACTCGAAGCCCCAAGACATCTCAATCACTTCAGCCCACGGTCGTTAGCCGCCATTCTTCCTGAGCGTCGCTTCTCGTCCGTTGAGATTGAACAGATTGGCATGAGGTCGTGGATTCGTAAGTCGGCCCAGATGGCTGTCAAAAAGGGTCACGAGAAATACAACGCGTGGCTGAAAGCTGGCAAACCACACTTTACGAAGCTGGCTGCTCAAAGCGAAGCCGACCATCGGGGCGACGCCTTGCGATTGATTGCTGTGAAGTCAAACGCCTAGCGGATCAATTTGCGAGGTCTTCGATCACTGTCTCCGTGACTGGAAATGAACACGATGATCCCCTGGTCGCCACTCCCACCAGCTCCATCGACATTGATCGAAACAACTGCTGTCGGATCAACGCTCTCTACAGGCCACCGAGTACAGCCTCCACTCGTCTCTGTCGTGATCGTCAACTGGAACGGCGGGGAGATGCTGCAGGCATGTCTGCACTCGCTGGAAAACTGCGAGGGCCGAGATTCACTTGAAGTCATCGTGGTGGATAACGCCTCCAGCGACAATTCGTGGAGGAACATTCCCCCATTACCTTACCCCTTGAAGCTCCTGCGGAATGAAACGAATCTTGGTTTTGCCATGGCCTGCAATCAGGGGGCAGAACTCAGTTCCGGCGAGTTTGTACTGCTACTCAACCCGGACTCCATCCTCTACCCACAATCGATCTCGAAGGTTGTCGAGTTTCTGAATGAGCCCGCACAGGCGGACATTGGCATCTGCGGTATCCAGCTCGAAGACGAGCGAGGTCGAGTTTCACGAACCTGTTCCAGGTTACCGACAGCCGTCTCTTTACTGGCGAAATCGTGGCGGCTCGACAGCTATTTTCCCCGCTGGTTCCCGCCGCTGTTCATGAAAGAATGGGATCACCTTTCCACACGCGATGTCGAGGAAGTCATCGGAGCATTTTTCCTCGTCCGGCGTGAGGTGTGGAATCAGCTGGGTGGTCTGGATGAGCGATACTTTGTTTACTTCGAAGAGGTCGACTTCTGCGAGCGGGCCAGGCAGGCCGGATATCGCACGGTCTACTTTGCCGGGGCACGCGCTCGGCATCTGGGTGGTGGCTCGTCCAAACAGATTCGCGGCAAAGCAGGCTTCTACAATCTGCGAGCCCGATTGCAATATGCCGCTAAACATTTTTCCAAGCGACAAGCACGACTCGTTGTGCTCCATACGCTGACCATTGAACCAGCCATTCGTCTGTTCGAAGCGGCACTCAAGTTGAAGTTCAAACGCCTCCCTGAGATCTGGACTTCTTACCAGATGCTCTGGCAAGACTGGCTGGCTTATGGCATTCGCGAGGTAGCCATCTACGAGCGTCCGCCCATTCATCAGCCCTCTGGCAGTGAAAACGCAAAGGCCGCCTGAATGGTGGTCCCGAAACTCACTCCCACTCAGAAGCTTTTCAGGTGAGAAGCATTTCACGCACTGGCCTGTTTGCCGGGGTGCACGCGTTCGATATGTTCGCTGCCGCAGCCTGAACCTGCGGGAAACATCTTCCCGGGGCTCAGCAGGTTTTCCGGGTTGAAAGTGCTTCTCACGCGCGACATCACTTCGACATCAACCGGCGAGAAGAGCTTGGGCAGAAATGCTCGCTTTTCGACGCCAATGCCATGTTCACCCGTGATACTCCCGCCCAGCCGAATACATTCGTTGAGGATTTCATCGCTTGCCTGCAGCACTCGACTCAATTCCCCCTCGTGGCGTTCATCGAACAGCAGGACGGGATGGATGTTGCCATCACCCGCGTGACAGACGTTCACAATGCGAATGTCGTACTTCCCACTGGTGCGCTGAATGAACGAGAGGATCTCTGGCAGACGGGTACGCGGCACCACTCCATCCTGTGTGCAGTAACTCGGGCTGAGCCGGCCGATTGCTCCGAAGGATTGCTTGCGGCACTTCCAAAGCGCGGCGCGCTCGGCAGCCGATTGAGCCACCCGCGTTTCCCGCACACAGTGCTGTTCGAGTAGTGCAGCGATCTTGACTGATTCTTCCTGGACAGCGATCTCCAGCCCATCGAGTTCAATAATCAGCACAGCCCCTGCATCAAGCGGAAACCCGTATTGAAATGCGGCTTCGACCGCCTGAATGATGCCCTGATCCATCAACTCCAGCGCTGCCGGAATGAGTCCCGCCCCAATGATCGAACTGATGGCATTGGTGGCATCGGCAACTGTGGGAAAGATGGCAAGTAATGTTCGCCAGGCAGCGGGATCGCGTGTGAGCCTGACCCAGGCCCGCGTACAGATACCCAATGTCCCTTCACTCCCCACCATCAGCCCCGTCAGATCGAGTGGCTCGCTGGTTCCCCGGGCGCCACCAAAAATCTCAATGGAACCATCCGGCAGCACCATTTCAACACCCAGGACATGATTCACCGTCACCCCGTATTTGAGGGTATGCGGGCCACCGCTGTTCGTCGCCACGTTGCCGCCAATTGTGCAGGCACTTTGCGAGGAAGGATCAGGAGCATAATGATAGCCTGAACCCGCCAGTTCCCGGTTCAAATGGATGTTCACCACCCCGGCTTGAACGACGGCATAGCGATCTCGCAGATGAATTTCTTCAATGGCCGTCATCCGTGTGGTGGCAATCATCACGCCGCCGCCAATGGGTAAACAACCACCAGCCAACCCCGTCCCGGCTCCACGTGGCACGACAGGAATTTTTGCCTGGGCACACGCTTTCATCACGCGGGAAAGTTCGTCGGTAGAAGCCGGGAAGACGACCACCTCGGGGACATTCTTCTCGATGGTGTAGCCATCACATTCATACACCAATAGCTCACTCTCCACCGTGCGCAGATGCTTCGGACCCACGATGGTGGCGAGCGTCGTCAGGAATTCAGTGGTGATAGGCATGTGCATGGTTCCTGAAGAGGTCATCACTTCTGCAGCCATGTTATACCAACCGGGTGGCCCGACCGCCTCGTGGATGGGTCGCGCAGCGACAAGATGCCACTTCCTGCTCGTACCACTCCAAAGGAAGTTGATGAACCAGACCTTGTGGCCTCGTCGCGTTCCATGGCCACGGCAAGCTTGCTGCTCGACGATGAACCCTGTTTGCAGCATGTCACACGGATGGCGCGGCGTCTTGTGCCTCCGGCACCTGGCCACTAGCTGGCCGGGCTACCCGAAGTATTAAGGTGTGATGATTGCGGGATTGGCAGGTGGCAGGCTGCGAGCCAGTTCTTCCTGCTGGATGACGAACTCCCGATAACCGGCATCGAGCTGTTCGAACGGAACACCCACCAGTTCTTCAATCGAATCGACGCTGTCTCGCTTCAGATCACTCATCGAGTAGATCTGCGACAGATGGGCAATCACGGCATCTCGATAGCGGCCACCTTCCGCTTCCATGAGATACTTGGTCATGTTCGCAGCCTGCTGATAGTTCCAGGCAAGTTTTTCGCTCGATTGAAATGCCTGCATACCGAGCGGTGCCATCTCACGTAGAGGCAGATAGTAGCCATCATTCAGAAATCGATAGCGGGCTGCCAGAAATCGATCAAAACGAGGATCACCCAGGCTGGCACCAAGATCTTTCTCGGAGAACGATTCGAAATAGCAGGCAATCCCTTCGACAATCCAGAAGTTCTCATACCGGGCAATTTCCCGATCACGGCCGATCTCGTAGAGCAACTGGTGAGTCGCTTCATGATAGAGCGTCGTTTTGGCACTTACTTCAGGATCATGAAAAAAGTGGGCAATTCGTTCAGTCGGTCGATACAGGCCATTCGTAATATCAATCTGTGGAACAAACTGCTTCAGGCGTTCGTTGTATTCGAGCCTCGTACGGTAGTAGTGCACCACATGTGGCTTGGAGACCGTTCGTGCCTGGGTCTTCCCATCAAACAGTTGAGCCAGCTGCTCGGGGGTATTGAAAAAGCCAGCGAACTGCAGGTGGAAGAAATCATAAAAGGCTTCCAGAGCATTCCCGAGTTCGACACCTTTTTCGAGACTGTGATTGGTTTTAATCAGAAAGTGCTCAGTACGAATTTCCCACGCCTGCCGGAAATCACGGCGAATCTCGGCTTCCTTCTCGGCCGATACCCAGCGGGATTGCACGAACCGCTCGCCATTTTCGTAACGGGGGACATGCTTCTTGAGAATCCAGCCAAACTGCGGATGCCGCACATACATTTTGCGTGTCATGTCGGCTTCGAAAGGCGTCATCCATTCCTGGCCCTGCTGCACATAACCCAGCAATTTGCGAGCAGGCTTGTTATCGGGATCGTGCTGAGCCACTTCTCGCACAAGATCCAGAGCATAACTGCCAAAACCCGCATGCAAGGCTTTGCGTGAATGGAGATATAAATTCTTGGCGTGGCTTTCCTGTTCGAAGCGAAGTTGAGTCTGCCAGAAGCGATCGTCCGCAGGGAGCGCCAGCGGAATTTCCGCACGTGTTTCACGAGGTAAAGGCCTGGCGAGAAAGGCTGCCCGATCTGCCGGTGTTTTCGCAGCTCGAACGGTAAGAGCCGCATTGGGAAGCACACGGGTTTCGCACTCTTTGGCCAGAGTCTCCAGCCTGGCGGCAAATTCTTCTTCCAACTTGGCCTGTTGACTCTGGAGAACTTTCAACGTTCCCGCAGCAGCCGCACGATTCGTTGTCTGTGCCAGAGCCCGGGTGGGATCGAAGATGATCGAAAACAAGGCGAGAATCAGGAGCACCGGAGACCAGAAGTTCGATCTGGTGGGAGAGGTATCGCTCACATCCATGTTGATGACCATTGCTCATGACCCCTGAAGCCGCCAGTGAACATCACTCACAGGCCCGAGAAAGATTCTGCCACTTCATGATGATTGATTGAAGCGGAGTGGTCTAGACCCGAATGAGCGGAATCGTGGCCAGTAGAACAAAGTGGAATTCTGCCGAAGATCGGCATCAGGGATGGCTGGAATGGGCAAGATGCTCATGGTCGAGTGCTGAAGACGATTTGAAGAGCCAGAACAGCCACGCCAGCGAAGGTAATAAAAGGAGCATTCCGCCAGCGATCGCCACAAGCATGGCCCAGAGGACGGACGGCGGAGCCACCAGTTGATCCAGTGGAATTTCGGGGATCATGGTCGCGGGCGAGACGGCTAAGCCGGCCCCCCACAACACCGCGGCCACAGCCAGAACACTCGCCAGGACGGCGGCCAGAGGCCAGCGAAAATAGAGTGCGACCATCGAAAACATCCCGCCAGCCCAGGAAAGCAGCACCAGAGGAGAGTCGCCCCAGATGAGTCGCCTGGCCATTTCTGGTTGTTCGCTGCTGATAAATGCCAATCCCGCCATGGCCAGAAGTCCTGTCCAGACACCGGAGAGCATCGCCCTGCTCCGCCAGATCTCCATCAGAAAACGTTCGTGGCGCAGGCCAGCTTCCCGGAAGAGAAAGACCGAGCAAAGATAGAGGCAGACAGCCACTGCAAAAAATCCACTATAGATCGCCAGTGGATTGAGCCACGCCGTCTGCGATAAACGGGGATTTGTTGCCTCACGGGTCAGAATCCCTCCCACGACGGTTCCCAGAAAAAATGGCGCTGCCGTCGAAGCCAGACCGAAGAGCACAGTCGATGTGCGTGTGACCGAGTTTTCGACAGGCGAATACGCGCGAAAGATAAAGGCCGCGCCACGACAGACAATCCCAGCTAATCCCAGAAGTAGTGGCAGCCACATCACCACACACAGATGCTGAAACACCCGCGGCATGGCCGACCAGAGGATCACCAGCACAAAAATCAGCCAGACGTGATTGGCTTCCCAGACAGGGCCAATCACTTCCCTCAGCAATTGGCGATCTCGACGATGCGAGCGAAAACTTGTGTTGAACTCCCAGATTCCCGCGCCAAAGTCGGCACCGCCAAGAATGGCATAAGCTGTGAGTGCCAGCAGCAATGTGCCGTAAAGTATTGAGGCAGGGAGGATGGCTTCGGGATTCATGACAAAGAGCTTTGATCTGACGCTGCCGGGTTGGAAGACAAATTCGAAGACGTTGGTATCGGCTGCACCGCCAATAATCGGAGGACAATGGTCAAGCCAGCGAACAAAGCCAGATAGATGGCCAGCGTCGCTAAAAAGAGCCATTCCAGCCCAGGGATTTGTGACGCAGCGTCTTTGGTACGCATCACGTTATGGGCAATCCAGGGCTGGCGGCCAACTTCCGTCACGACCCAGCCTGCTTCCATCGCGAGCACTGTCGCCGGGCCGGAAACGATGATCGCCAATAAAACCCAGCGGTTGTCGGCAGGGTGCCATTTCATCCACCACGAGAGGATTGTCCAACCACCTAAAGCCATGAGTAAAGTCCCCAGCCCCACCATGATCTGAAAGGCGATATGCACCACAACAACTGGTGGCTGGTTTTCTCGCGGAAAATCATCGAGTCCCTGGACTGTCGCGTGGGGATCACCATAAGCGAGGATTGACAGCGCGTAAGGAATTTCAAGGTCATAATTGGTTTCGCGAGTGGTGGTATCTGGCCAGCCGCCAATTCGAAGAGGAGCCCCGGTCTCGGTTTTGAACTGACCTTCCATAGCGGCCAGCTTAATCGGCTGAGTGCGAGCCACTGTCTTCGCGGCCCAGTCTCCCGCCAGACCCTGTGGAAAACTGGCCAGTGTTCCCATCCATAATGCCAGCACCATCGCCTTGCGGGAATAGAGACAGGTGGGTTTATTCCAGAGTACGCAGGCATAGAAAGCTGCTACCAGAAAACCCGTCACCATGTAAGCCGCCAGCAGCATGTGGACAATCTGGACGGCCGCCGTCGGCCCGGTCATCGCAGCAATTGGATCGACATCGATAACCACACCGTCCCGCATTGTGAAACCGCGAGGCGCATTCATCCACGCATTGGCAGTGACGACAAAGGAGGCCGAAGCCACGCCCGAAAGGGCAATCGGCACGCCAGTCCACCAGTGGATGCGAGGAGGCAGTTTATTCCAGCCATAAAGATAGATCCCGGCAAAGATCGCTTCCAGAAAGAAGGCAAAACCTTCAAGAGTAAATGGCAATCCAATCACGCTGCCAAAAGTTCCCATAAATTTAGGCCAGAGAATGCCCAGTTCAAACGAGAGAACTGTCCCGGAAACTGCACCGACAGCAAAGAGCACAGCAAAGGCTTTCGACCAGCGGTGTGCCAGTGCCCGCCAGAGAGGATCATTGGTACTCAGCGAAAACCACTCGGCAGCGAGCATGAGAACAGGCAAACCGACACCTAAGCAGGCCAGAATGATGTGCGAGCCAAGCGTGAAGGCCATCTGCCATCGAGCGATGAGCAACGAATCCACAAAATGACTTTCGAATGCAGGTGCAAGTTGGAATTGAGCAAATAGCCATAGGCTTATAGGGCGCGGTTGTACCGTCGCATCTTCCCAACATTATCGCCCGCCATCAAAAATATGGATATGTCAAAAGCCGTACCCGACCACGATTCTCAATTGTTGGTGCTGATGAAAGCGAAATCACCTGCCATCCAGTCATCGTTTCTTGAAGTTAAGGATTCGGAGAACGCCCCCAACCGGCCGCTCGCCCAACCGGCGGCCACCCAACTGGCCGCTCAAGGAAGAAGTTTTCTCCTCATGAAAAACTTTCAAAGAATTTCTGGCCAACAAGCCGCTTCGTTGCCGCATGAATCGGTGTAAGCTGCTGATTATGCAGTTTTGGCGATTTTCTGAATCTTCCCAGGGTGAAGCGGATGTCTCGAACACAAAACATCGTGCCATGGGGCGTCTGGTTGCTTGCGGGAATGTCCTGGGGCCTGCTGTCACAGCCAATAGCCCCAGCCGCTGAAAAAAGTGGCTTGTTTGATTGGAGGAGTTCCGCTGCGATTCCGGGTGGAGTCAAAGATGTGACCAGCGACCTCGCCAGAAACATCGAGGGAAATACACTCGATCTGGGAACGGGGAAGATCGTACTGACACCTCGCATCAAGCTGAAATCCGCAGTTGCCGACCACGTGAAACTCTCCCTGGTTTTTCAGGTCGAAGAAGCGAATCAGACCATGGAGTTGACTGGCCTGGTGGGAATGAACGGACACTATCTGCCTGCCGGTGCCAATTTGCGAAACATTCGTATCGAGAAGTCGCCGCATAGCGAAACATTTCTACGTAAGGGGGAATTGACCCTATTGCTGACTTTTCCCCAGAGCAAACCAGCCGGTTCGGGTTTTGCAGAAGGTCTGGCTGAACGTAAACGACAGCTGGAGCGAGAAAGGCAGAATCCTCCGCAATGGAAGCCTTTCCCCGGTCAACCTGAACCAGAAAAGCAGGTCAAGAAGTCGCCACTGGTTCCCGGCCCTGAGACGGGTTACAAGCCTCGATCGATGGAATTTGCACAATTGGCGGCAGCGATTTCAGGTAAGTACGTCATGCCCGGGAGGGATACACATCGCCCTTATGCGGTCCAGTGGCGTCAGGCCGCCGAAGCGGCTGCCAAATACCCTGCCCCAGAACTTCATAAGTATTCGACAAAGATGCTGGAGCGAGCCCAGGCCGACGCCAATATCGACCTGGCGGCTGTACGGGCAAAACTGCGAAAGGATGCGGAGCGTTTAGCGAACAAGAAAATCGGCTATGGCACCGTCATCGGATATGAAACTACGGACTCCTTTGGGAATCAGAGACCTGTGTTTGCGAGTGGTAATGAACCTGATCTCAGTGCTCAGCAAGAAGCTCGTGAATTGGAAGCGATTGCTGGGAAAAACGATCAGGAGTTGCGAGCCTGGGTGATCGCTCGCAGAGATCAGAACGGATGGGAAGATCTGTTTTTTGGAGATGGAACATCCAACAATAGGGATCATATGTTCCAGAATCTCGTAATGGATGCCCGCAAGGTTCTTGTCGCCGATGCAGCACAACATGCCGGGCCCGTTGCGACTTCACCAATGGTTCAGTTTCGTCGAGTCGACTCCAAGAAATTCAAACTCAAAAACGTGAGCCAAAAGAGTTTGAGTGATGCCTTAGTGATGATGAAAATGGGGTTCACCAAGTCCGACAAACTGAAACAGTTTCGAGCACCTATAATGCTTTTTGTTCCGCAATGGAAAGCGGGCGATGAGTTAGAGATGGATTTCGAATTCAATGAACCCACCGTGGTTCACGCCCAAATCGACACCTACACGAATGAGGCATCGCTCTTGGGAACCGAGTTTTCGCTCGTCGACCCTCAATCGCCACCCAGTGATCGGCCCGGGAAAATCGTGCTGAGAAGCGACAATCCTTTAAGCAAAGGATTAAAGGTCTGGGCCGAACTCGATGGCCAGCGTTTTGAATGGGAAGAAGGAAAGCGGCAGCTCGAAATCCCCGCAGCACCAGGAAAGCATCAACTGGTAGTTAAAGGCCGCAACGGAAAAATCACGAAGACACTCCACACTTCACAGCCCGAAATCGACGCCGAAGACTACACGACGATCAGCATTCCAAGTAAATAGCGATGGGTCGAGCAACGATAAATTAAGTTGTTGGTTGCAGAGAGGTCAAGCCGGTGAACATGGTGCGCATCGCCAAAGTTTCGTGCACCCTGTATAAGTTGTTATTAACATCAGTTATTGAATACTATTTTTTCTGTGGCATCGGCTCGGATGGCTGATCAGGTGGATTCTTGCTGCTGGCTGTTGATTCGAAGGCTTGATCGAATTGAGCATGGGCCCAGTCGGCTGTCGACTGGGTTTCACTTACGGCTGGCTTGCTGTGGCTGGCCGCAGGAACCATCCCCTGAGTCGCGACCTGTGGTTGAGCGGGCAAGTTGCTCACCACCTTAGAACCCACAGAACCGGTTCGTTCATATCGTGTGGGCAGCATGTCTGGTGCATCAACGGTTGGTGTCATGGGATGACTGTGAGTCTGAGCACCCTGTTCAGGAACAGCAGGCTGGCCTGTCTTGTGAAGAGATGTTTCCAGTGGCTGTGCCGGTGGAACATTGGACTTCTGGCTGGGTTTCATTATCGGTTCTACTGGCAGGCGAGAGGGTATTTCGCCTGAGGGAACCGATGGGCCAGACGAGTTGTGTTTCTTCATGGCAGGCATTTTTGAAGCGGGAACGTTCGATTCGATCGTCGCCGCTGCCGGGACAACCTGACTGTCCCGCATCACCTGCTTGTCTTTCGACCACTGGCCGATCACTTCTTCCCGACCTGTGAGCACTGGAGGCTTGGCTGTCCCTTCCGCCAGTTGAGTTTTAAGTGTGCGACGGAGATCGAGACGCTGAGCTTCTTCCACGCCAGCCACGAGTAAAATTTCATCGATGGCATAGCGTTCGCCTTCTTTACGGAGCCTGACTTCAGCCCCAAATTGCTGATCCCCCAGTTGGACCAGAGCGAGACCTTCGCCCAGTTGAATTCCCTTGAGTGAAGTCGCCAGGAATGTATCAGCCGACATACCGGAGTTGGGCACAAACTGGGTTTGCCGCCAGACGACGCGGTTAAACTCTTCCGAACAGCACTTCTGCAGATTTTCCAGGGCAATATTCTGATAAGCCGGATCACGCCCCAGCGAAACAGCACAGGCAAAGTTCTGAAGAGGGATCATCAGTTCGGTTGTCATTTTGACTGAGGCCGGACGGCCTGAGATCTTCCATTCGATATCATCAATACGGAATTGACCCTGCTGTTCTCTCAGGAAGTAGGTGAGTTCCTGGCCATTCTGCATGACGTAGAAGCGAGTCAGAGCACCTTCGAATTTTCTTCCGAGAATCTGCATCTCAGGTTCGTCGAAGACTTCGAGAGGCAAGCCGGGCAGATTCTGATCGTTGACCTGACTCCAGACACGTTTTGTAAAGTCATACGTCGAGAGTTGCCGCAACGTGGTGATATCACGTTGGGCGATTGCCTCGATAAACAATTCGAGCATCGCCTGTGCAGTGAAGACAGCCGTCAGATGCTGCTCCTGATTGGTGGCAATATCGTAAACGGAAACTTCAGTCACCTCATAAACGGGGGGTTGATCGCCAATGACGATATCTCCACCCTGTCGATGCATGGCGACATGAATGACGTTCTCCTTGCTTGTCAGCGTAAAATCTGCTCGGGCCTTCTGGATTTTGACCTCGACAGTGTGAGAATTTTCTGACGGACGGGGGAGCGTGATGAGCGAGAGATCACCCAGGGCAATGGCCCCTTCATAAAACTCCTGACCACAGAACGGTTTGATCACTTCGCGATCACGCGAGGCATAGGCATCGAGGAATTCCATACAGCGCAGCACAGCCAGCGATTGTTTGTAGACCGAAGGAATCTGCTCGACTTCTTCTTTGGAATCGATGGCAATATCCGCCACCAGCCAATGCCCTTCCTGCAGCACGAGTGTCCAGACCGTTTCTCCACGTTCGCGGGGAAGCCGGACAATGGCTGTCTTTTCATCGAGAGAAGCCTCGGGACGAGTCGATTTCGAGGATCGTTTTTCGCCGGAGACAATTTTGGTGAGCTTGGTGCGGTAATCATCGGGAAGATTGCGGAAGGCGGCGGCGAATTCGGGAGTCATCTGTTCGCAGATGGTGGGAACTTCCGATTCCTGCCACGCTTCAATGGCTTCGCGGACACTGAGCAGCAGATCCATCTGTTCGGTAACAGATTTGTAGGCAGTCACGCCGCGCTTACGCTGCTTCATGAAGACGTCGTCAACGACCCATTGGCGATACTTATCGTCGAAGACCAGGTCGTAGAAGATTTCCTTCTTTTGTTCACCGACTTCGACAGTGACTCGTTTGCGTTTGGGATCAACCTCTTCAACCTTGATGACCGACGTTTTGCCCGTCGGCAGATTGAGGATTTTGAGGTCATCCATCGCATCGGCAGTGCGCAGAGCTTTCTGGCTGAACGCATCGGAAGATGTGTGCTTGAGGGCTGATAGGTTGGCCGAATCAAGATTTGCGGCGAATTTTTCGATCGCTCGCGATTCCACCATGTTGGCACACCCCACAGCAGAGAGCGACGCTGTGAAAGCTGCGAGTAAAACCAACCCCAGGGCACCGGTACAACGAGTTGCCAGACTGCCAGTTTTTGAACCAGAGCCAGAGTGGGTGTCGTGCATAATGAAAGGAGTTCCACCGGTGGGGAGAAGCCTGCTGGCAAGTATTGAATAGCTTTTCAAATCGACACTGCTGTTTGAATCGAGAACCGGCGACTGCATGGCTGCAGACGTTGGCAGAACTGCTGGTTGCAGATCGTGAATGAGCAATGAAGATGTCTTTGAGCGATGAGGCATGTCTTCATCCTGTGTTCAACCAGCATGAACCTCGTGGGCATGAGCTTCATTGACCAGTTCAAGAGATGGCAGGAAAAAACGTCTGTGGCGGGATCAGGCGGGGAGTCAACAACAATTCGTGAGGCGGGAAGAATGAAAGCCAGGCAGGCGAAAGGATGGGAGGGCAGGCAAATTGCGAAGGGAGCCGTCTGATCATTGGCCCGATGAATCGAACCAGCCACCAGACTTCCGAGCGACGGTATCGCTCAATCGGCAGAAGCAGGTCAACGGGCATTCGATCGTTGAAGTGACTAAAGATCGGCAGAAGCTGCAAGGAACAGGGATTTCAGGCCATTTCTCCAGGGCGTGTGGCGAAATTCGCCGATGGCCGGGTGAAAACCATCGATTTTGAAGCCATCAATCACAATGTCTGGCCCGAAACACTTCCCGCTGCACGGCAAATCGATCGGGGCTCTTCATCGGAAGCTCACCAATCGAAACCACCCGATGTCGTTCGAAGAATAGCGGTTCAGCGGCAGAAATGACCGGAAAGGGGTTTGAGTTTGGACTTGTGGGAAACGGGATTGTCGAAGACAACTTCGGTATCAAACCCGGCGTCTTAATCACGCCGGAGGTGCCAACCCTGTTCACGAGAGCCTGGATCATCAACGGCGCATGTCGTTTTGACATGGTCAGATCCCGCTCGTTCGTATGCGACTCCACCGTCGCATGATGGACCCGGGTTTGATGTTTTTCTCTTGGACTGACAGGTGATGAGACTGCTGGGACTTTCAGATAAGAATACCCGCGCTCACAAAGTTGAGCACTCACTCCCATTCATTGTCATGCCGTGTGCGACGCGATGACGCACAATTCCGGACACAGGCACATCAAACACCTGTGACCTTGAAGATGCCGATAATGGCCAGCAGCACGAACACTGCAACAAAGACCAGAAACGCAAAGGTGAGAGCAAAATAGAACGCGGCCAAAGCCAATGAATCGACAAATTTTAAGCCCGCATTCGACTCATTCTCCGGAATTGTTTTCATCAGTACGGCCGCAGTGATCAGCAGACCAAATATCGTGGCATACATGAAGTACAGAGGAGGAAAGCTAAACGCGAGATTCATCCTGGAATATCCACGATCATCTTCCAATCCACCTAACAATGAGATGGAAAAGACCGAACTCAAACTCACATAACCATTCAGAGAGATCAGGATAAAATTGGTGATCAGAGAACTCTTGAGAGCAGTTCGATAAGGAATCGTGGCAAATCCCAACCAAATCGCAGCGAGACGTAGCCAAATGGCTCCAACCAGGCTGCTCACCAGAAGTCCCGCAACAATCAAGGCAAATCCATACAAGGCCTGGGTTATCCATGCGATATCCATCCATCACTCCAGCTTCACGTCTGTGCTGCGACTGTCGAACTGTCAGAGCTTTGTTGCCTGTAAAAAAGTTTACTAGGCGACCCCTGCCATGGCGTTCATAACTCATTCGAGGAGGTAGCAGCAACTGAAATCGTGTTCTTGAGGCGATTTCAGCTCGATTTGACGACCCGCATGTAAGAAGAGCTCTGGGCTTAGGCCGGCAGGATGGACCACTACCGTGGAACACTTTAAGAAGCTTGTGTCCATTCACCCGAATTGGCACGGCGTTCGATTTCGAGGAGTTTAGCGAGACGGCGGGCGTGGCGTTCTTCGTTGGTGTAGCGAGCGTTCAAAAATGACTGCACGATTTCGAGCGCCAGCGCTTCGCCGACAATCCGGGCACCCAGACATAGGACGTTCATATCATCGTGCTCAACCCCTTGATGGGCCGAGTAAGTGTCGTGACAGACACCCGCGCGCACGCCGGGAACTTTATTGGCAGCGACGCTTATGCCAATTCCTGAGCCGCAGAGCAGAATCGCGCGATCCGCCTCCCGGCGGGCAATGGCCAGCCCACCTGTGAGCCCATAATCCGGATAGTCGACGGAACAGCTCGAATCTGTGCCCAGGTCGACGATTTCGTGGCCGCACGACTTCACCACTTCGGCAACTTTAGCCTTGAGTGGAAATCCGCCGTGATCACATCCAAGGGCAATTCGCATAGAAAACTCGGTACGCATTCAGGGAGATTTGGAGGATTCGTAAGCCTACGAGAACTGTCTTTTGCCTGCAAATCGTCTCACGACAATTCGTTCCTGGAGGGGATGCGGCTACATCATTTCCATAATGAGGTTTTTTGCAAGAAAGCCCCATCGCGACCAGGATGTCACGAGTGGGGCTTTGCAGGGAAATCATCGAATTTCGACGAGCTTACGCCGTCAAATCTGTCTTTCCCATCAAATGCAGATCGACAGCGCGGGCCACGCCACGGCCTTCGTTGATCGCCCAGACCACGAGACTCTGGCCACGTCGGCAATCACCGGCAGCAAACACACCGGGAACATTCGTTGCAAACTTGCCATGCTCGGCTTTGTAGTTTGAACGCTCATCAAGCGTGACGCCCAACTGCTCAGAGATCGGTGATTCAGGCCCGAGAAAACCCATGGCCAGCAGAACAAGATCGGCGGGAATCTCACGCTCGGTCCCGGCAATCGGCTTAAAGGGAGGAGCCGCTTCAACCTGAGAAATACGGATCGCTTTCACATGGCCTGCTTCATTCCCCACAAACTCAAGAGCTGTGGTGCTGTACAATCGAGGATCGTGGCCAAAGACAGCGGCAGCTTCCGCATGACCGTAATCGACCTTGTAGGTCTTGGGCCATTGCGGCCAGGGGTTGTTCGCTGCACGTTCTTCAGGCGACTTAGGCACGATTTCCAGATTCGTCAGGCTCTTGCAGCCATGACGGGCCGATGTTCCCAGGCAATCATTACCTGTATCGCCACCACCGATGACAACGACATGCTTGTCTTTGGCAGTGATGTACTGTCCATTCGACAGCTCCGAATCAAGCAGACTCTTGGTATTGGCGTGCAGGAACTCCATCGCAAAGTGAATCCCCTTGAGTTGCCGGCCAGCAATCGGAAGATCACGCGGACGTGTGGCACCCATACAGAGAACAATTGCGTCGAACTCTTTCTTGAGTTGATCCGCAGGCAACTGACGGCCCACTTCGACACCGGTTTTGAAAACGACGCCTTCGTCTTCGAGCAACTTCACACGTCGCTCGACGACATGCTTTTCAAGCTTCATATTCGGGATACCATACATGAGTAGCCCGCCGATTCTGTCGGCTCGCTCAAAGACGGTGACAAGATGACCGGCACTGTTTAGCTGAGCAGCTGCCGATAGACCGGCAGGCCCTGAGCCAATCACCGCCACTTTCTTGCCCGTACGATGAAGTGGTTTCCGGGGAACAACCCAGCCCTCTTCAAAGCCTTTATCGATAATCGAACATTCAATGTTCTTAATGGTGACCGGAGGATTGGTAATCCCCAGCACACAAGAGCCCTCACATGGAGCAGGACACACACGACCTGTGAACTCTGGAAAGTTATTGGTTTTATGAAGGCGATCCAGGGCTTCGTGCCAGTGGCCACGATAAACCAGATCGTTCCATTCAGGAATGAGATTGTTAATCGGGCAACCAGCCGCCATGCCGGCCATCAATTGACCCGTATGACAGAACGGGACACAACAATCCATGCAGCGGGCACCCTGCTGGCGCAGATCGTCCTCGGCCATGTGATCGTGGAATTCATTCCAGTCGAGAATCCGCAGCTTGGGTGAACGATCTTCCGGAACCTGACGGGTGAACTCTTTGAAACCTGTGGGCTTTCCCATAATGCATTTTTCCCGAGAAATAGGGCCAGACGTTTTCGCCAGGCCATGCAAAGTGAATCAAATGATATCGAGATGAATCTGCTGGTCTGGGAGATAGTGGAGTCTTTGCCAAACCAAATGGTCAAAAATTGAAGCGAAGGGGAAGACCACCCCGCTGCCAGCGAGCGCTAAACAGCGGGGCAGATCGATCCTCGGCAAAGCCTTTAATTCGCAGCGAGCACCTTCTGCTGTGCTGCTTTCTTCTGTTCAGCCAGAGCCCGCTTGTAATCGACTGGCATGACCTTCTTGAACTGAGAAAGAGCCGTTTCCCAGCGGGCAATCAGACCACGGGCGACAGTCGAACCGGTGTACTCCATATGCCTGCGGACAAGATCGAGCAGTTCAGCCCTGTCTTCCTCGGCTTCCACCTTCTCGAGCTCAACCATTTCCAGATTGCAGTTACCCAGGAGGTTGTCGTTCGGGTCGTAAACATAACCAATCCCACCCGACATCCCGGCCGCAAAGTTTCTTCCCGTGGGCCCCAGGATGACAGCACGACCACCGGTCATGTATTCAAGGCCATGGTCTCCGACCCCTTCGACCACACAAACAGCACCCGAGTTTCGCACGCAGAATCGTTCGGCAGCACGTCCACGCACAAAGAGTTCACCTTGAATGGCTCCATAGAGTGCGACGTTGCCAATGATGATGTTTTCTTCGGCGACAAACGAAGAGTTCTTCGGTGGGTAGATAATGACTCGACCGCCCGAAAGTCCCTTACCAACAAAGTCGTTGGCATCGCCTTCAACCTCGATAGTCACTCCATGAGCGAGCCACGCACCAACACTTTGCCCCGCAGAACCTTTACAGCGAATGTGAATTGTGCCATCTGGAAGACCTTTAGCCCCCCACTTCTTGGAGACCTCATGACTGAGCATCGTTCCCAGAGCGCGGTTGATGTTCTGCACAGGAATAGCAAGTTCCACATGCTTGCCATCTTCAATCGCGGGCTGGCACTCACGAATGAGTTCGTTATCAATCTGCAGTTCCATCCCATGCTTCTGGGTCGTGGTGCAGAAAGTTTCCACATCAGGATGCGGCTTGCGTGCCGGTGTGAGAATGGCCGACAGATCGAGATGTTTTGCCTTCCAGTGATCGATAGCCGAATTGAATTCGAGCATATCACTGCGGCCCACCATTTCGTTGACAGTGCGGAAGCCAAGTTCCGCCATGATCTCTCGTGCTTCTTCAGCCACCATGAAGAGGTAGTTGATGACATGCTCGGGCTGGCCAGTGAACTTGGCCTTCAATTCCGGATCCTGTGTGGCAATGCCCACAGGGCAGGTATTGAGATGACACTTACGCATCATGATACAGCCCAGAGCAATCAGCGGTGCTGTGGCGAAGCCGATTTCTTCAGCCCCCAGCAGCATACCAATCACCACATCGCGGCCAGTCTTGAGCTGTCCATCCGTCTGCAGTCGAACACGACTGCGCAGGTTGTTGAGCACCAGCGTCTGATGAGTTTCGGCAATGCCAAGTTCCCAAGGCAAACCAGCATGCTTGATACTGGTGATGGGAGAAGCTCCAGTCCCACCACTATCCCCGGAGATCAGGATGTTATCGGCATGGCCTTTAGCAACCCCAGCGGCAATCGTACCGACACCGACCTCAGACACCAGCTTAACGCTGATGCGTGCCGATGGGTTCGAGTTTTTCAGGTCGAAGATCAATTGAGCCAGATCTTCGATGGAGTAGATGTCGTGATGTGGCGGAGGACTGATGAGCCCCACGCCTGGTGTCGAGTGCCGGGTCGCAGCAATGACCTGATCGACCTTATGACCAGGCAGCTCACCCCCTTCACCGGGTTTAGCCCCCTGCGAAATCTTGATCTGGATTTCATCCGCATTGGTCAGGTAATAGCTGGTGACACCAAAGCGGCCTGAAGCCACCTGCTTGATCGCTGACTTTTTGGAATCCCCACTGGGTAAAGGTTGGAATCGCGAATAGTCCTCGCCCCCTTCCCCTGTGTTGCTCTTGCCACCAATACGATTCATGGCAATCGCCAGAGATTCGTGAGCGGCCGCCGAGATCGAACCAAAGCTCATGGCCCCTGTGCAGAATCGCTTGACGATGGCTGCTGCGGATTCGACTTCTTCCAGTGGTACCGGTGTGCCAGGCTTGAATTTCAAGAGACCACGCAGATGGCATTCGCGAGCAGTCTGCTCGTTGACCATCTTCGAGAACTCTTTGTAAGCCGACTTGTCTCCTTGACGGGCAGCCCGCTGGAGATTGGCAATGTTCTGCGGATTCCAGGCGTGCTTTTCGCCTGTCGCACGCCAGTGCATCAGACCAAAATTCGGCAGCACAGGGAGTTTCTCGTTGCCACGGCTGGGGTAGCCAAGTTCGTGACGACGAATCGCTTCTTCTGCCAGGATTTCAAAGCCGACGCCTTTGATCCGGCTGGCGGTTCCCCGGAAGCATTCCTTGATGACTTCTTCCGAAAGTCCCACGGCTTCAAAGATCTGTGCTCCCTTGTAGCTGGCCAAAGTGGAGATCCCCATCTTGGCCATGACCTTGAGAATCCCCTGCTTGGTCGCTTTGCGATAAGCAGCAGTGATCTGCTCGTGAGTCCAATCCCCTTCCAGTTCACCTTCTTCCTGCAACTGCCAGAGAGCTTCAAACGCCATGTAAGGATTGATAGCGTCGGCACCGTAACCGACGAGCAGGCAGAAGTGATGCACTTCGCGAGCCTCACCCGTCTCAACAACCAGCCCAATCTTCGTGCGTTCTTCGCTACGAATCAGGTGGTGATGGACAGCCCCAGTCGCGAGCAAAGCACTGATGGGAAGCCGATCATTCGACATCGCACGGTCAGACAGGATGACCAGCCCGAAGCCGTCCTGAATGGCCTGACTGACTTCAGCACGCACGCGATCGAGTGCGGGCTTGAGTCCCTTGACGCCTTCCTTTTTAGGATAGGTGATATCAATAATCTTGGACTTCCAGCCGCGATAATCAAGGTGTGCCAGCGAAGCCAGTTCTTCGTTGGTAAGAATTGGATGTGGTACCGCGAGTCGATGGCACTGCCCGGCTGTGGTTTCCAGCAGGTTGCCTTCCGGCCCGATATAGCACTCGAGTGACATGATGACCTCTTCTCGAGTGGAGTCGATCGGAGGATTTGTCACCTGGGCAAAAAGCTGCTTGAAGTAATCGTAGAGCAGACGAGGCTGATCACTCAGACAGGCCAGAGCGGTATCGTCGCCCATCGAGCCGAGCGGATCTTTCTTCGTCTTGATCATCGGCACAAGCATGAACTGCAAAGTTTCGGTGGTGTAGCCAAAAGCCTGCATGTGTGAAAGCAATGTTTCTCCACACATCCGCTCGAACGCGGGGTACGGCGGCAATTCGCTGAGCTGAATCCTCTGTTCTTCGAGCCATTGCTTATAAGGGCGACGGTTGGAGAAATCCCGCTTGAGTTCTTCGTCCGGGATGAGGCGACCTTGCCGGAAATCGACCAGGAACATTTTTCCCGGCTGCAGGCGGCCCTTCATCTTCACATTTTCAGGCGCGATATCGAGCACACCGACTTCGCTGGCCATGACGACGCGATCATCGTGTGTGACATAAAAGCGACTGGGACGAAGACCGTTCCGGTCGAGGGTCGCACCGATGACATCACCATCAGTAAAGCTGACCGATGCCGGGCCATCCCACGGCTCTTGCAGAGCTGAGTGATACTCGTAAAACGCGCGCTTGTCCTCGGGCATGGTGTCGTGATTCTGCCATGCTTCGGGGATCATCATCATGACGGCTTCAGGCAGACTGCGACCGCTCTGCACCAGGATTTCGAGAGCATTATCGAAGTTGCCCGAGTCTGAGCAATAGGGCTCAACCAGCGGGAACAGCTTGGGGAGATCATCACCAAAGAGTTCACTCTTCATCATCCCCTGGCGGGCGTACATCCAGTTGCCATTTCCACGGACGGTGTTGATTTCACCGTTGTGTGCCACATAGCGCTGCGGATGAGCACGATCCCAACTGGGGAAGGTGTTGGTCGAAAAGCGGGAGTGAACCATCGCCAGGTGAGAGACATAGTCTTCTTCCTGGAGATCGACAAAGAAGTTACAGACCTGATCGGGAGTGAGCATCCCTTTATAAATCAGCACCTTGGTCGAAAGCGAGCAGATGTAGAACATCAACGCCTGAGGGAGTGAACCTTCGCGAATGGCATGGCTGGCCCGCTTGCGAATCACAAAAAGCTGGCGAGCAAAAGCTTCTTCGGAAAGACCTTCGGCAGCACCCACAATCAGATGTTCAAACACCGGCATGACAGCACGGGCCGATGGGCCGATATCGGCTTTATCAGGCTCGACGGGAACTTTTCGCCAGCCAATCAGTGTCTGGCCCTGCTGGCGAATAATCTCAGCGACCGTCTCCTTGCAGACTCTTCGCTGTTCGGGGTCTGTCGGCAGAAACGTGAGACCGATCCCGAATCGTCCTTCAGGGGGAAGTTCGGCAGAGAGATCTTTGCGGACGACCCGCTTGAGGAACTGGTAAGGAATGCCTGTCAGCATCCCTGCCCCATCGCCAGTATTTTCTTCGCAGCCACACGCTCCGCGATGGGACATGTGACGCAGAATCCGGTCAGCGTCAACCACAATCTGATGGGACTTCTGCCCCTTGATGTGGGCCACAAAGCCCACGCCGCAACTGTCATGCTCATTGGCAGGGTCGTAGAGACCATGAGCTTTCGGAGTGCCCCCTGGAGCAAAAATCTCTTCGCTGTAGGGAGAGGCAAATAAGGAACTCGCCGCTACCGGGCCGAGATTCTGGGCCTTGACCTCCTGCCTGGCGAGTGAACGTGCTGTTTCCGATGCATGCAGTGACTGAGCTGACGAGGACGAAAGGCCAGTGCTGTGAAAATCTGTCATCTCAAAAAACTCTCAGACAAGGGATGAATTGGCTCGGCAAATCGAATTCGAAATCAATAATCAACAGAAAACGGGACTCGGGAATCTGGAATCGCTGACCATCCGTGATCGACAGCCCTGAGGGACAAGCTGGTTCGGCCTGATCGCCAGAACCATTAAAGATTCAGGCGAATTACAAGGATTAAGGTGGAATGGTGGATTGCACGACAATCCGCTCCTGAGGTGGATCTGGTATGGGCAAGCCCTCAGGCTGGGCTGCGATTGCCGAGCCTCCGGCCAATGGCCTTCCTGAGGAATTTGGTACTGCCACAGCAGGAACAATCCCGGTTACCGTCTGCATGGAATGACCTGTCTGCATGGAATTTCCGAAGAGAAATGAGTCGGGATTCTGATGCAGCAGATCGAGGAACTTTCGCACGGCTGTTGTCAGCTGGCGATTCTTTTTATGAATGATCCCCAGCGGCCTGACCCAGCGCACATCTTCTAATGTGATCGCTTTCAGCGAGCCTATTTCGAGTTCACGACGAACAGTCGGCAGCGGCAGGAGTGCGACTCCTGAACCAATTTCGACGGCCCGTTTGATATTCTCAATGTTGTCGAACTCATGACTGATTTCGACGTTCACCCGGGCCTGCTTCAACCAGCGGTCGAGTTCGGTCCGCACCTGCAACTGAGGTGTGTAAGTGACGAGTGATTCGCCGTCAATTTCACGAGCCCGAACCTTAGTGCGATTCGCCAGCCTGTGACCTGAATAGACAATCAGAGCAATCTCCTGCTCCTGCCAGGGGATACAGGTGATATCAGGCCGCCTAGAAGCAAACGAGACAATCCCGAGATCTGCAATTTCATCGGTAATGCTGGTCACAACCGTCTCAGGATGCAGGTAGCGAAGTTCGAGAGCAGCATCGGGATAAAGGCGTTCAAACTGCCGAACATAAGCCCCCATTTGCAGCAATCCCACAGAATAGATTGCCGCAATTCGCACAGTCCCGACGACTTTGTTTTTCAGATGGCGGACACTGTCTTCCAGACGAAGGGCACGATCCAACAGATCGCGGCCTGCATCCAGAACGAGCTTTCCCGCCGGGGTGAGTTCAAGAGGCCGCTTTGTGCGATCGATCAACTGCTCACCGAGAGTCGCTTCGAGGGCGCGGACCGTTTCGCTGACAACTGGCTGTGAAATCCCCAATCCCCGCGCTGCCTTGGAAAAGCTGCGCAGGTTGGCCACTTCGGCAAAGATCTCCACAGCACGAAGCTCCAGCACCCAGAATCCTCTCTATCGGAAAATCAAATAATTCATCGAGTCAGGTATCGGTCTATTTGATTACAAGAGAATAGAAGGTGGGACTTCAATGTCAAGATTCTGTTCGAATTTTTCCCTGATTAAAGGCTGATAACCGGCATCAGAGGCCAGAACCCCGAACGGTGAATGCGACAGGAATTGGAAATGACTGACGATCAGGAGAGATCGGCAGAAGCGACTTCTGGCCAGCAGGACAAAGGGCAAAGCAAGTGACACATCATCATCACGAATGACGTTTTCCACATTACAGAGCTACTGTTCCCGGATTCGGGGATCGGGCAATTATCGGGATAGCTGATATTTCCAGCTGTTTACAATGTGCCACGCCGATGAAGAGGAAGTCTGTAGAACTCGGGCATATCATCAATAACGCGTGAGGAAAAAACCTCGCTCCAGTGATTGTGTGTCAACTTCAGTGCTGGTGATCTGGCGTAACAGGCGAGAGTTTGACGAAGACAGGCGGGTTTTCAGCC
>JAIXUU010000234.1 GCA_027483405.1 Planctomyces sp.
GGCGTCTTTTTCCTCGGTTGAGGAAACTGTTGTGGAGCCGGGGATATTGATGGAGACACCGTCCAGACAGGAGCCGGTGATGGTGATGTCGTCTTCATCGCCGACGAAGCAGGTGTCGGGGGCGGAGATGCCGCTGACGGCACACTGGCAAGGTTCTGGTGACGGCTCTGGAGCTGGTTCTGGGCTGGGCCAGGGGCTGGGTTCTGTGCCGGTGGCTTCGCTGGTGGGCAGGGTCATGGCCATGGCAAAGGACTGGGATGATTCGTGCCCGGGCCATGTCAGTTGGAAGGTGTGGGCGTAGTCAAGTTCATCCCGCAGGCGGCGGCTTTGAACCAGCGTACGTTCGGACTGGAGGCTGGAGCGGTGCTCGTGGAAGAGGGTGAGAACAGCGCGCCAGAGGGGAGAGAGGTGATCGTTGGATGCGGGTGAAGGGACGAAAAGACCCTCACCCCGGCCCTCTCTGTATCTTAATTCTCTGTGTCTTAATTCTGTGGGCAGACCGGGCGAGGGGGCAGTAAGCTGTTGGGGAGTGAGGGGGGTGTTGTTGGCGAGCCACTGCTTGAGATGGTGGGGGGAGAAGTGTTTGGCCGCCAGGCGCAGTTTGTTGTGGAGGACGTGGGGAGCGGGGACTTAATAATGGTGGAAGGCGCGCTGGAAGCGATGGGCGACGCGGGAGAGGACATCCAGCTTGAGGCCATAGCCCAGGCTCCAGGCCTTGAGGCCGAAGTCGATATCCTCGACTCCCCAGACCTTCATCCCGGTATCGAAGCCACCCAGTGCGAAGTAGGTTTCCTGAGAGACGGCCAGGACACAGCCAATGAGAGCAGGCTGATGGTAGAGATGAGTTTCTATGCACCTTGCGATTCCAGAAATGGGGTGGCACAATAACGAAACTGTTAACTACTGCTCGATCGATAATGTGGAAATGTCGACATGCGATCGCCTTTATTGCGGAATGGAGTTCATCGTTTTTCGCTACGCCTGATACTGCTAGCCTTCTCAGGGGTGGCACTGTTTATGCTCGCCGACAAGTGCCTTGAAATGAGTGCGAATTACGCACTTGTCAAAGTCGGTTTTCACATGGTGTGGGACGGTAAGAAGCGTATCGACGGTCAGCCAGGGGCCGATCCGTGGCTTCCGGCAGGGATGCGGGGATGGATCGGAAACGAACTGTTCGAGTCGGCCACGACTGTCCGTGCATTTCATCTTCCGATCAATCGACTGGAAGACGAATGGATTCCATTTAGAATTGATCAGCGCCGTCTGGGCAAAATCTGCGGTTTAAGACATCTTGAAGAACTGACTCTGACAACCATTCAATGTGATTCACGGGACGTGCAGCGAATCAGTAAACTCAGGAAACTGAAGTATCTCCGCTTCGGGCGGGGATCCAAGGGCATTGATGATGCCTTCTTGGAATCACTCGCGAAACTCCCTCAGTTGGAACAGCTTTATCTGGCTGACGATTGCGAGCGGCCTTCTTCACCGCCGGACGACACCTTCTTCAAGGATTTCAAGAGAATCCGGATCAAGGACGCCGGTGTCGAGGCGCTCTGTTCCATGCCGTCTCTGAAAAGGTTGGCAATCCACACCGATTGTCAGTCTAACAAGCCGCTGGTCGCCCTCATTCAAAGCCGGCAATGGGAATCGCTGGTACTGATCGATGCGACGCTGACCGACGAAGACGCTGAAGCTCTTCGCGGCCAGTCGTCGCTGGTTCATTTGCATCTGGCCTCACCGAAACTGACCGATCGTGTTGTTAATGTTCTGGGCGAATTGAAAACGGTGCGATCGCTGTGGATCAGCAACACGTCGATCAGTCCGGACGGGTGCATCGAGATCGCAGCGGCACTTCCAGCATTGGAGACACTCGTTGTCCGTGACGACTTCTGGAGCTTCAAGATTCCTGGTCAGATAAAGTCAAGGGCGGCGAATGGCCAACTTCGCGTCCTCACGGTAGGTGCGGCCGTCCACACGCCGCTCCCCGAGTTACTCGATATCAAAAGTTTCCATCAGTACAGGGAATGAATGGACGAGGATCAATCTCGTGTTTTCTGATCGCATCCTGATGGCGCTCGTCCCAGACGGGATGGCGATCGTAGTTCACACTATTGATCTGCGCGCCAGGTTCGCCTGGTGCTGTAAAACTGTCGAGGGTCCATTGCCTTGTCGTGGGGTGGCAATTCGCTTCTGCCCTCCAACCCCATTCGAGTCGCCGGAGGACAACCCAGATGCCGCCTTCCGGCTTGTATAAAAGATAAATATCAAACGAGTCGTCAATCACTCTTTTCCCAACCAAACCGCTTAGATCCTCGCTTGGCGTGTCGGCAGCTCGCAGCCCCGAGTTCTCACCGTCTGCTTCAATGGTGACAATCGAATCGCCAAAGAAAGGCAGGAAAAGTGCATCGTCCTTCACGAGTCGATCCAATCGTAATGCCCGGGTTGTCGGCAAAGTCCGACTACCGAAGTCGCTGATAGCGGTTCTTTGCGAGTCTACGAGTTGGATGAAAGCGATTTGTCCCGTTCCGCCTGTGAACGCCGGAACTTCCGCTTCGAACCGGAGCCCTCGTCTAGGGTCAGTTGCCAACGGCAGGTCGGGAACACCGCAAGCGACCGTATTATTGTTCACAATTTGAACGACGGGATTTCCGTTTCCGACAAACGCGCGGAAGAACGCTGATGGCCTGGTGATGACGACATCTGTTGATACCTGTTTTTCTCGCGAAGAGATCGTAGCTTTAAGCGTTGCCTTCGTGTTTTGAGGAATTCCATAGATATGGAACAGGATTGAGCTTGCCGACTTGGCGAGTTCAGAAACGCCTTCGACGCACGCCTTCGTGTCGTAGTGGTGGTTCTGACCTTGGGTATCAGCGCTGCCTTCAACGCGACGCATGATCAAGTGATAATTGCGTATTGACTTTGATGGCAATGACCACAGGTAGGTGGTTCCTGCGGGTGGTGCGGGTTCGATTTTGGCTTTCAGGTCGATGGGTTGGCCGACGATGCGGGGGACAGTGCCGTCGGTGAC
>JAIXUU010000210.1 GCA_027483405.1 Planctomyces sp.
GAACCCGGGTCGCCTTGCCGACCAGCACGACCGCGTAACTACAGGTCGATTCGCCGGCTGTCATGGCGCTCGGTACCGACCACATGCAGGCCACCCAGCTCGGCAACTTTTTTTCCTTCGCTGTCCATTCCTTCACGGACAGCAATACGCTTTGTTGTTTCATTCCAGACCGATTTCGGGACATCCAGTCGCGAAACATAAGTGTTCTTTAGCTCATCCCAAGCCAGGTATTCAGGGTTACCGCCGAGAATAATATCCGTACCACGACCGGCCATATTGGTCGAAATCGTCACTGCACCCAACCGGCCTGCCTGAGCAATAATCTCAGCTTCCCGCTCGTGATACTTGGCGTTGAGCATATTGTGCTTCACACCTTGCTGCGTCAGCTTGCGACTCAAATGCTCCGAGTTCTCGATAGAGACCGTTCCCACAAGGACTGGTCTGCCTGTCGCGTGAACTTCCTTCACTTCTTCGATGACTGCATCCCATTTTTCTTTAACCGTGCGGTAGATCGCATCGGGGTAGTTAATACGTTGCGTCGGTCTATTGGTAGGGACGGCGACCACATCGAGTTTATAGATCTTCCAGAACTCGTTGGCTTCAGTCATAGCGGTACCGGTCATACCGCTCAGCTTAGGATACAGCTTGAAGAAGTTTTGTAATGTCACCGTAGCGAAGGTCTGTGTATCTTCTTTAATACGAACGTTTTCTTTCGCCTGCACAGCCTGATGCAGGCCATCACTCCACTGACGGCCTTCCATCTTACGGCCAGTATGTTCATCGATAATGATGATCTCATCATTCTCGACAATATAGTTGACATCCCGTTTGTAGAGATGGATCGCCCGCAGTGAGTTATCAATCAGATGCGGCCATTCCATATTGCCCGCTGTATAGAAACTCTCCACTCCTGCCAGTTCTTCAGCGTAGCGAATCCCTTCATCTGTCAGATGGCAGGTATGTTCTTTTTCTTTAACTTCAAAGTGAATATCCCGCTTGAGTTGCAGACCGATACGGTGAGCTTTGGGATACTTCGTGACATCGTCGTGAGCCGGCCCGGAGATAATCAGCGGGGTCCGGGCTTCGTCGATCAGAATGTTGTCAATTTCGTCGATAATCGCGTATTGGCGGCGCTTTTGAACCTGCAGGTCTTTACGCGGCTTCATGTTATCGCGCAGATAATCGAAGCCAAACTCGTTGTTCGTGCCATAGGTAATATCACAGGCGTAGGCCTTCTGACGCTCAGGCTCGCGCATGTTGGATTGAATGGCACCCACAGTCAGGCCCAGTCCCGTATAGAGAGGGGCCATCCACTCCATGTCGCGCAGTGCCAGATAGTCGTTGACCGTGATGACATGCACACTTCCCGCCAGCCCATTGAGAAAGGCCGGCAAAGTCGCAACCAGCGTCTTACCTTCCCCCGTCATCATTTCGGCAATCATGCCTTTGTGAAGGATGTAGCCCCCCACCATCTGCACGTCGTAATGACGCATTCGCATGAATCGCTTGCCGCCTTCGCGCACCGCAGCGAAGGCTTCCGGCAGAATATCGTCGAGTGTCTGACCCGCACTCAATTTGGCTCTGAGCCTGGATGTGGTCTGCTTCAGCTCGTCATCAGTCAGCTTTTCCATAACGGGTTCAAGCTGATTGATCTGATCCAGCGTGGATCCCGGAGTGATCGTTGTGGCCCCCTGGCGATCGCGCACAAAGCCAATCTGCCGCACACGCCGTTCGTTCGATGAGCCGAACAACCGGGTGAGAGTCCGTTCCACACCGCTGATGACCGCATTTGTTGCATCACCAATTTTGTCAATCAATTCCATCAGACATCCATCCGTGTTTGCCAGTCTGCCATCACGCACAACTGGCAGTGGAGTAATGGGTTGCTCGTTAACGCCCATCAATTCGAGTTCAGCAGAACCACGAAAGATTCGTCAACCAGCTCAATCGTTTCCCCGAGACCATTGTGACTGCCAAGTCAAATCAACGTAAACTCTTACAGCAAAAAGTTTAGGCGTTCTGCCAAAGAGGGTCAATCTCGCTCATGATGAACAATCCGCAACTTAAGTGCCAGCTCGCCGTTCAAACTCGATAACCCGCCACAAGTTGTTCATCTCAAATCGGTTGTGAAGAATGTCAATATTTCCAGGCAGAAGCAGTCAGTGCCAGCTTGGCAGTCGCGATCGGGCATGGCGTTTTTGGCAGTCGAGGTTGTCTTCCAGATTGGTTTTCTTGTATCAGCAGCAGTTCGACTCAGTTTGAGACCTTAAGGATTACGCAAAAAGGTTCGGACGGAACGCCAGTCATGAACTTCACGCAGCCACTTGCTCGCTTCGTGAAGAAACAGGCTTGTTATAAGTCTCATCGAACAGGGAGCTCCAGGCTGAATCTGCAGTTCTTCCAGGATATTCGCTTTGAACACACGGCGTGATTTCATCATTGAGCATGCACTGCTGCTCCTTCGCTGGCTGCTGACAAGTGCCATGCTCAGCGTGACAGTCGGGAGTGCGAGCGCACTTTTCCTCTGGCTCCTCGATCTCGCCACAAAAACCCAGCAAAGTTCCCCGTACTGGCTCTGGTCGCTGCCGATCTGGGGAGTGATTTCTGCCTGGCTGTACCTGTTTTTCGGGCGCGAAGCCGGTCAGGGGAATAACCTGGTCATCGCGGAAATTCAGCACCCGATGAAAGGGTTACCCTGGTTTATGGCACCATTGATTGTGCTCGCCACCATTCTCACGCATCTCGGTGGTGGTTCGGCAGGTCGTGAAGGAACTGCCGTCCAGATGGGAGCTGGTTTGGCAGGCATCTGGGCCCGCTGGACGAAACCGTGGCTGGGTGAAGACTATCGCGAGATCCTGTTAATGGGGGTGGCCGCTGGCTTTGGTGGCGTTTTTGGAACACCAGTCGCCGGTGCGATCTTTGCTGCCGAAGTCCTTTCGGTCGGAAGGCTGCCGACCTCTGCGATTCTGCCGTGCCTGCTCGCTTCCTGCGGAGCCGATTTTGTCTGCACGACGGTCGGGGGAACTCATCTGCATTATCCTGTTGACTGGGCAGAACTGAATCCATCAGGTTGGCTGCATCGTCTGGGAATCGTGGGGCTGATCATACTCCTGGGAGCTGTTGCCGGTCTGGTTGCCAAAGGGTTCTCTGAGGGATTGCATCTGGCCGGTCGCTGGTACGCCAAATTTTTACCTGATCCCATTCGCCGAATTGCCGTGGGAAGTCTGGTCGTCGTCTTCGTGGCCGAGTTCGTGGTGGGCAGAGATTATCTGGGATTGGGGACGACAAACCTCAATCCTCATGCGGTCACAATTGACAGTTGTTTTCGAGCGGGTGGAGCTCACGACTGGAGCTGGCTCTGCAAACTCCTCCTCACCATTCTCACCTTGGCCTGCGGCCTCAAAGGGGGCGAAGTGACGCCTTTGTTTTTCATTGGGGCCGCACTGGGGAATGTGCTTGCAGTCAAGACGGGGCTATTACCTGTCGATGTCGCTGCCGCTCTCGGGTTTGTGGCCGTGTTCTCGGCAGCAACCAATGCGCCTCTGGCCAGTAGTGTGCTCGCCATCGAACTCTTCGGGCCTGATCGGATCGAGTACGTCTTCGCAGCCTGTTTTTCGGCCTGGCTGGTGGCTGGAGGTTCGAGCATTTATTCGACCCAGCATCCAGGTTTGGGAAAAATGCTGAAAGAAACCGCAGGAAATCATCCCCTCGACACAAACACATCCACCTGAGTGGACATTACCCTTTAATCAACCGCGCGACTTCCGATTGACGCTTCTGACCGATTCGATTGCAATCGCCGGTTTGACTGCGGTATCGCCGGCAAACCTGTTCAGTATGCAGCGGAATCGAGAATCGACATGGAATGGTTGGTCAGCCGGTCTTTGAATCTCGGTTATCTGGCACTACTGCTGGTCGCCAGCCCGTGGATTCTCTGGAATCGACTGGTGCATGGAAAGTACCGCGAAGGGTTTCGCGAAAAAGTTCTGGGCGATCTCTGTCTTTCGCAAAGGGTGGATGCGTCTCCAGACAACGGGCGGCCTCTCTGGCTGCATGCGGTCAGTGTGGGGGAAGTTCTCCTTCTGAAACCATTAATCGCAGATTGGATTCGCTTCTACCCGCAGGTTCCACTTGTGCTGACTGTCACCACACAGACGGGCCGGGGTGTCGCCGAGAAAATGATTCGCGATCTGGGGGCGAAACAGGTCGAGGTACGTTACTTCCCGCTCGATTTCTCATGGAGTGTCAACCGGGCGATCAGGCAACTGCAACCACTGGCCATTGTGCTGGTTGAACTGGAAATCTGGCCTAATCTGGTTCTGGCTGCTCGCCAGCAAGCCGTCCCTGTCATGGTGATTAACGGTCGTTTAAGCGAACGGAGCTTTCGTGGCTATCACCGCTTTGTCGGATTTTTCCGCTGGCTGCTGAAAGAGATTTCCTGCGTCGGAGCCCAGACAAAAGAGTACGCCGCACGATTTGAGAAACTTGGAGTTCCCGCCTCGCGCGTCGTTGTGACTGGAAATCTCAAATACGACCGCCTTGAAACCTGCCGACAGAATCCCAGAACGATTGCGTTACGGGAGCACTTCGGCTTTCAGCCCGAGGATATCGTCTGGATTGCGGGCAGCACACAACATCCGGAAGAAGCCCTGGCAATCGATGCCTGGTTATCACTCCGAAGCGACTTTCCTCGCCTGCAGTTGATGATTGTCCCCAGGCATCGGGAACGGTTTGAAGAAGTGGCTCAACTGATTCTCGCAAAAGGTTGTCAGCCACTGCGGAGAACATCACCCGCTCCGCACAACTCCTCGCAGAATGGGCTCCCACCCATCCGTTTGTTGGATACGCTCGGGGAATTGGGAGCCGCCTGGGGATTGGCTGATCTGGCTTTTGTGGGGGGCAGCCTGACCAATCGCGGTGGTCAAAACATGATTGAGCCGGCCGGTTATGGAGCAGCACTCTTTTTTGGCCCCAACACCCAGAACTTCAAGCAGACCGTGGATTTACTCCTGGCCAACCAGGCAGCAAGTGTGGTTTCCAGCGGTGCCGATCTCGCACCTTTCGTCAGAACATTGCTGGAGAACCCTCAGCAGCGAATTCTCCAGGGTCAGGCGGCTCAGCAACTCGTTCTTGATCAAAGTGGAGCTGTAGAAAAAACACTTGAGCTGATCACCACCCACTCAAAGATTCTGAAAACAGGAAGTGCTGGCGGTTTGGGCAATCTGAGTGCAGGGATGATCCATGATCATGCAGCGTAATCTGCCGGTACTATCGATGTCTCGGCTGAGGATCTCGCCTTGTTCGGATTTCTCGAATCAATTATTCCTCACCAGCCGCGCTCAATGCCTGTCTCAATAATTTCACGTCGCGCGACTCATGGATGAAAGCGAACCGCATGATGCGGCAGCCAATCGCACCTGTTTTCCGGGCCAGAGGCCTTACAGCAGTGTTCACACTGTTGTGGGCGATTTTCTGGGCAGGAACTGCTGTGCATGGCCAGTGCGCAGCATCAAGTTCACCGGCACCAGCCAAAGTTGACCGCAATTCACTCTCAACACCGCTTTTCGTGCCACCAGCAGCTTTCACTTCGGGATCACGCTCGCCGGTTGCTCGTGGACAGAATGGAGATGATCTTGAACCCTGGATGCTCGACGAACCAGGTCAGGCCACATCACCCACCGTCAAGACGGTCAGCAGCACCAAGTCCGACCAGGAAACAGGCCGCGCTCGCCTGGAAGAAGATCGACCAGTTCTGCCAGGCGGATTCTCGAAACCACAGGTGACGCCCGCAGGTGGTACAACTTCCCAGCGAAAAACGCTGGCGCAGGTCATGCATCCCGAGGACGAACTTCTCCTCGATGAAAAAGATCGCGACAGTGGCAACTTCCCGAAGTTTGACCCGATGAAGAAAAAACCGGGGCAAATCTTGCGAACTTCAGCCGAAGAGCAGGCCCCGGCCGAAGTCGACTTCAATTCCCAGGTTGTCGAAGTTCGTGTCGAAGGGAACGACACCATCCAGGTGCGAGAAATCGAAAAGCATATTAAGGTACGCCCCAATCGCACTGTTAACGAACGCCTGATCAAACAGGATGTGGACGCTCTGGTACGCACCCGCTGGTTCACCACCGTCGAACCCTACGTTCGACAAACCGACGAAGGTCTCGTCGTCATCTACCGTGTTCTGGAGCGGCCAATCGTTCGCGATGTGCAGTATATTGGCAACCAGAAGATCAAAACATCCGTCTTTGAAGGGCTGACCAACCTAAAGCCCGGCAGCCCTTACGATATCAGCGCCAATCGTGAATGTGCTCGCCGGATTGAAGCTCACTACAAAGATAAAGGCTATTCGTTTGCGACCTGTACGCTTGAAAAAGGCGATTCCCGTGACGAACGAGAGGTTGTCTTCCGGATTCATGAAGGGCCGAAGGTTGGTGTAGATGCCATTCGCTTTGAAGGAAATGAGTTCTTCAGCGACAGCCTGCTGAAAACCAAGAAAGTTTCCAAAACCCGGGTTCTCAGGCTCTTTGGTGGTAAATATGACGAATCAACCATCCCGGACGATAAAGAAAGTCTGCGGCAGTACTATCACAGCCTCGGTTTCTTCGAAGTCGAAATTACTCATCGCGTCGACTTTAACGAGAGCAAGTCAAGTGCCACCTATGTCTATGTGATTAAGGAAGGTCCTCGATACAAGATTCGCAATATCTCTGTGGAAGGGAATAATGTCCTGACTGAAGCCGAAATTCGTCAGTACATAAACTTCAAGACGGGCGATCCTTATAGTGCCCGCGATATCGCCACAGATGTGGACAAGATTCGTTCCCGGTATGGTGAACAGGGACGACTCTTTGCGACAGTCGATGCGATCCCTCAATTTCTGGAAACTCCCGGTGAACTCGATCTGATTATCCGTATCAATGAAGACAAGATCTACGTTGTCCGCGAGTTCCGCGTGCATATCGAAGGTGATTATCCGCATACGAGGCATAACCTGCCCCGGAACATCTCGCGAATTCACCCGGGTGATCTCGCCGATCCTAAACTGATTAAAAAATCGGAACGACAACTTGCTGGATCCGAATATTTTGAGGGTGGCCCTCAGAATGGACCTCGGCTAGAAATTTCGCGAGTCTCCGAGATCGCCTGGCTGCAGGATCGGAGTCAACTGGCCGAAGGTGGCGATTCCAAGGCACTCGGTCAGTCAGAGTTTCTGTCGCCAAAACCGGATTTTCTGTCGCAGGCATTTCAGCAGCCGACTGGAAACAATACGGCTTCTAATCCAGCAGAGGCGCGAGCCCAATCACGATCTGCTTCGAATGGGGCAGGTGCTGGAAGTCCATCCCTGCAGCAGGAACCGGAAGGACGCAGCTATCTGAATGGCAGCGGATTCTCTCAACCTTCAGTACCGGAGCCATCGCGGAGAGTCGGAAAAGCTCCCAGTAGCCAGCCATCCTCGAAAAAGACCGAGCCAGATTCCGGGGCAGACGATCCTGATGGGATCTATTTCATGCCCGGCTCGATGCTGAAAGTCGAGCAGCCGGAAAGTGTCGATGCCTCTGATCCACACGTCAGCGTTGTTCGTGGGCAGACGCGTGACATGCGTGCTCCGCAAAACTATGAATATGATAATAGCCCCCAGGGAGATCCCTACGGCAATCCTCGTCGCTTTGACCAGAATATCTATGATAACTCGGTTCCACCAGAATTTATTGATATCGATGCGTATCTGAAGGAAGCTCGCACCGGGCGGCTGATGTTCGGTGTCGGTGTGAACAGTGATGCCGGTGTGATTGGTAACATTGTCCTTAGTGAATCGAATTTTGATATCTTCCGCCCACCCACCAGCTTTGAAGATATCGTCAATGGCACGGCCTGGCGTGGAGCTGGCCAGCGATTTCGCCTGGAAGCGGCACCGGGTAGTCAAGTCAGTCGCTACACCGTCGACTGGTCAGATCCCTACTTCATGGATAGTGACTACAATATCGGTGTCAGTGGTTTCTTCTACACTCGATTTCTCGAATTCTGGCAGGAACAACGCCTGGGTGTCAGGCCTCGTATTGGTCGCCAGTTGACTCCTGAATGGTCTGTCTCCGGGGCGATTCGTATTGAAAATGTCCAGGTGGATAACCCTGTCTATCCGCAACCAGAAAGTCTGACGGAAGTGTTAGGGAATAACTTCCTGACGACAGGCCGTGTCGGTCTCGCCCATGATACGCGCGATGCCCCGTTTAATCCGTCGGAAGGACATTTTATTGAGATGTCCTACGAACAGGCCTTTGGTGATTTTGTCTATCCCAAGCTGGAGTTAAATGCCTGGCAGTACTTTACAACTTATCGCCGTCCCGATGGTTTCGGTAAACATATTCTCTCTCTCCATGCCGATGTGGGTTGGACAGGGAGCGATACACCGATCTTCGAAAACTTCTATGCTGGTGGTTTCCAGTCATTCCGCGGCTTCCGGTTCCGTGGTGTCAGCCCCGTGAATACCGGCGTTCGTACCGGTGGTAACTGGATGTTCCTCGGTGGTGCCGAGTATCAAATGCCAGTCACCGCCAACGAAATGCTGCATCTGGTGGCATTCACTGACTTCGGTACAGTCACCGAAGATGTGACACTCAATAACTTCCGTCTGTCAGTTGGTGGTGGCTTGAGAATCACTCTGCCAGCGATGGGGCCCGCACCCATTGCTCTCGACTGGGCTGTTCCCATCATGAAGGAAGAATTCGACCGGACACAACTCTTCAGCTTCTACATCGGCTTTACTCGATAACGTCCGCGATGGGTTCTGGTTGTCTAGTAAAACGGGAAGTCAGTCTTCTGCAGTCGCCTGGCTGGCCTGTTCTTTAGCCAGCTTCGCCGCCTGCTGTTGACGGATGATTTCCATCAGGCTGAGCGGTTTCGCTACGGGTAGAGGATCTGTCATTTTCTGAGGATTCACTGGTGATTCCGGCTTCTGAACCTCTGCCTGAGCCCGCTTTTGTTGTTCACGAATCAGTTCGATCGGGCTTTTTGCAGCTTGTGGAGCAACGGTTTCGCTGAGCTTTTCTTCAGCAGCCGGTGGCGAGCCACTTTTAGCTGCGTTCGTCGCTGGGTCTGCTTTTGCACGTGCCGCCTGCTGTGTACGAATCATCTCGATGGGCGATAGTTTTTGAGGGATCGCTGTGACAACGGCAGGGGCCATCGGCTCTTCTGGAGTCGCTGGCAGTTCCTCTTTCGGCGGAACCTGAGGCGTTGATGCTTCTAACGATTTGGATTTCGCCTGCTGTGCCCGAATCATTTCAATTGGCGACAGAGGTTTCGCAGGAACCGGTGGAGAAGTTACTGCAGGCGATGGGGAATCTTCCTCTTTTGTGAGAGGTGCAGTCCCCTCCGGAAGGCTTGGATTTGCCGTTTTCGCCTGCTGAGCACGGATCATTTCGATCGGAGAGAGCTTTTTGGTCGTTTCTGGTGGTGCAGCAGTGACCGGCGGTTTGGGTGGCGTTGTCGCGACCGGTTCAACGACCTTCGGTGCATCGACGCGAATTACATGTGCGGGGTCAATGTCGTACCACGAAATGTCGACCGTCTGCTGGAATTCGACGAGTAAGCGGCAATTCATATTCACGGTTTTCACGCAGCCCGTGAGTCCGCGAAAACGAGTCAGCGCAGGGATCCCTTCTCGTACCTGGACGTACTGATCCGTCCAGGTCCGTTTCAATCGTTCTGCTTGATCAATCAAAGACATGAACCTGGCTTTCAAAGACGCAGGGCTTGGTGCCATCGAGATTCGCAATACATGTTATTTTGAGGGAATCAGCCCCAAATGGCCAGCCACACGAATTCTCAACCTGCTACTGGCCCAGATGCGGTCGTTACGACTGACTGATCGCCAAACGGGCGTTCAAGGAAAATGCCAGTTTGGAGACGACGCGATCTGCTCCCTGATTAAAGAGATATTGACGAGTTGAGTCGTCATGCCAGGCCGTCAGTGCGACAACTTCCGTAGACTCAGCCAGGAGTTCGCCCGCGAGCAGGGCAGCATACTCTTTGAATGTTGCCCGAGCACTGATCGATGCAGACAGGCTCGTCTGCTGGCAGATCCAGGCATCCGCATCGACCAGCCAGATGTTCTGCGACGCTTCCTTCTCGGCACAATTCTGAAGTTTTCCATTTGCCGGCGTGAGCAGCAACTGCATCGATTCCCGCCAGATCGCATCGGGCGAGAGCACTTTCCAACCGGCGGTATTCATCTCATGGCTGGTGCAGGTTTTCGGCAAGATCCAGCGCATGACTTCTTCTCGTGAAGCGGTCCACGGGAGTGCAATGTCACGATTTCGAAGTGCATCGAGAATCTGTTGGATCCAACGATCCGCCCAGACTTGAGGGCAGCGCAGGGCCGGGGGCCAGATATTCCGAGTCCGTCCATCCCCTTCACACCAGGGGCCGTAAACCACCACCACCTGACAGGCCTGCACAGCCGCTAAAAATTCGTCGGCCTCTGCAGGTTCAAATTCATCCGATGTCGTTTGTTCAATAACGATCAGTTCCACCACTTGTGATTCGGAGAGCTTGATCTTTCCTTGCCAGAAATCAATGGCTTCCGAGAGAGTGTGGACCTTAATCCATTCCAGATTCTCTTGGACGCCCCAGGCGGAAAAGCTTTGATATTGATTCGAAGCCTCCTCCGGAGAGACCCACAGGCCCGTGATCTTTCGATTCGCATGATTGTCAGGCATTGAGAAGAGTCTTCGAGAAGTATCGGTTGGAGTCATCCGGTCCGCAGATCATCGTCGGGCAGCTCAGGAGGCTGGATTTTCGACAGGGCTGGACGCCCGCGGCGCATCCAGCGCCGGCCGAATTTTATGGAGCTGTTTCGCCAGGCCGACCTGCTGTTTCACCCGGCACACTGTCGCGGTCGGGCATTGACTGCTGCAAGGGCTGGGTTTCAATTTGGTCGCTCCATCGACCATGAATTCACCATTGCGAATACTGATGGCCAGATCAATCACACTTTGCTGGACAGCCTCTTCAAGCCGGTGGACAGAATCTTCATCGAGGCGATTCCATTCTTTGGACTTCCTCCCGGCTTTCAAACCTGCCACGAGGCCTTCTTTTCGCAATCCCCAGAAGCCCGCCTGCCATGCTTCAGCATCATCTCCCGCCATTCTCAATCGTTTTACAGCCAGCAGATAGACCACCAGCTGCAGGCTCAACCCCTGCTGCACAGCCTTTTCGTCGAACCGGTATTGGCTCGCCCCGCCCGATTTGTAATCGATAATCGAAAAGAACTGCTCACCCGAAGGAAGTTTGTGAGCATCAATCCGGTCGATCTTGCCACCCAGCCGTACCAGATGCCCGCCTCGCGAAATCTCCAGGGCAGGGTACGGCCCGTGAATCAACTCCCCGTGATCATCGTAAACCTGTCCAAAGGCAACTTCCGGCAATGTGGTTTCGGGCATGCCTCCCCAGGCACTGACCATCGTTTCCAGATACTCTCTTTGTGACTCCGCAAATTGTTCGCTCCACGCACTGACAATCTGCGAATCCAGCCGTGCCATGGCTTCTGCCAGTGGAGAACCTTTCGCCCGTCGCTGCATTTCAACAGCCACATGTTCGGCAAAAATCCGGCTCAATTCCGCTTCATCAGCCAATGCCAGCCGGCCACTTCCCAGAAGAGATGCTAAGGCACTATGAAGAGCAGTCCCTCTCATGAGGTAATTCGTCGAGAGTTGCTTTGTCTCACGCGGCGAGAGCCCCAGCACCTCTTCGATCCAGAATCGAAATGGACAATTGGCATAAAGTTCTAATCTCGTCACGCTGAATTGATGCTCTGGCCCATATTGGCGCGCAAACTCCTCGCGAAGAGCAGGTTCATTGAGCATACCCTCGTACTCAGTAAAGCCTTCTGTTCGATATCGAGCCTGCAGCATAGGCAGACCGCGAGCCATATTCCGATAGGCCTGACCCTCGGTCGTATCCAGCAAACCCGTCTTCCACCAGCCCGCATGGCCTGTCATCGCCTGGTCAAACGCCACAATACGTAAGTCCCGGCGGGTATGCATCTCTTCCCGCTCCGGCATCACATGGATCGATCCCACATGCCGGGGTAACTGCACGTCTTTTGTGAATAGGTCGCAGGCCGCCAGCACAAATGGGCTGGGAAAAAGCTCCTGTCCTTTGGCATTGATCGCGGGATAGGTGATCAGCAGATTCTCCGTGGCCATGGAGACCAGTTGCCAGAAAAGCAGCGTCTCTTCGGAAGAATGATCCTCTTCCCGTACCAGTCGAAGACCCGCTGCAATCAGGCTTTGACGCTCGGCATGACTGTAAAGGCAATTGGTATGATCTGCCGCCGGGTAAGCCTGTTCGGTCGCACCCACAATCACGACGCAGCGCGCGGAGTCAAGAAATCGTGCCTGGGCCGGATCAATAAGCGAAATCATTCCCGGTGATGGAGCCGGAGGCAAACTGCGTTCCACACTCAGGCAGGCTTCGACTTCGCTCCACCACGCCTGCAGACTGAGTCGTTCGGAAGGCTCTTGCCATGTCCCCCGGCAGCGAGAAACCCGGCGGAGAATCCTTTGCAGAAGTTCCCAATCCGCACGATCTGCCCTATCGTTTGATGAATCCGGCAAGAAGGGTGTCCATTGACTGATGATCGCCGCCCACAGATCAATCCACCCTTCAAAGCTGTGTGACGTACTGAGTTTTTCGGTCATACGCAGCAGTGTTTCCAACCCCTGACTGACCAACGTGTGATTGATCTCTTTCTCAGTTGTCAATGCGCTGGGATCTGCCGCCCGTTCGCGGGCTTTCAAGCTGAGAATTTTGCGGCTGGAAGCAGGTGATTTCGCCAGCCACGCCAATAAGGCCCGTTTGGCTTTGGGGGGAAACTGGGCAGGGCGAAAAAATGTCGATGAGACGACCAGACGCAGGTCGTGACTCGTCCAGTCATTCAGTTCCAGTTTGACCAGTTGAGACATCCAGCGCACGACGGGACAGCTTTCCAGCGATGAGGCCTGAGGAGCATAAGCCGGTATCCCCGCCAGTTCGAAATGATCCAGCCAGCGCGAGGCTTCACTCGCCAGACCTCGAACCACAACCACGATCTCTTCAGCCAAAAAACCACTCGAACGCCACTTCTTGATCTGATAACTGACCTCTTCCAGTTCGCGATGCGGCCCGCCCGCAGCAATCGCATCAAAGCCAGAGACCTGTGAACTTCGGCTGACGATTCGCGGGTTACCAAAAAGGTTCCGTGAAAGTTGTTCAATTCCCGCAGGAACAGAGTCATGACTTGGTTTTGTGGCAATTGGCCAGATGCGAATCTCTTTCAGGGGTTTGATTCGAGATTTCAGAATCTCGAGTGTTCGGCGGGGAATCGCAAACAGTTCGCTTCGATCGAAAGACGTATTCCGCTGGCTGGCGAATTCGTCGGGCAAGGTGATGACGATGTCGGCATTCCATCTCGCAAATTGCTCGAGTAACTCATACTGAATCCACGTGAAGTCGACGAAACCATCGCAGACCACAAGCCGCACCTGATCGAAAGGTGCTCTGGCTCCCTGGGAGATGGCCCCCCGAGCCAGCCACGATCGACCTTCCTGATCGTACCAGCCGCGTGCATTGAGCAAAGACTGGTATTCGTGATAA
>JAIXUU010000324.1 GCA_027483405.1 Planctomyces sp.
ACAGGGGCGGCATTGGCTTCATTGAAATTGAGTACTGCCGAGTCGGCAAAACTCTCAGCGATCTGAGATTTCGCCATGGGTGCAGCCATAGCAGCCATGGGGGCACCGGGAGCACCGCCTGCCATGGCGGAGAATCGCTCCGCATTGTCCATTCCACCCCGGCGAACACCAAGACCTCCACCGAAACCTTTTCTCAACACTTTGTCATCAACGTCCATGTTGCCAAAGATGCCGATGGGTTGCAGAACGACTTGATGCGGTATGCGGGCGGGGAACGACATACGCGAGAGGTTGTTTTCGTTCTGGGGGGTGTGGCTGCGTTTCCAGCTCCAGAAGAATTCGCGAATGTCGCATGAGAGTGGGCCGCCAGCAATGGCATCAATGCTGCGGTCGTAGACCGAGAGTGCGAGTTGACCCACAAATGGCTGGCCTGATTTATCTTTGATTTCAAGTGTGGCTTGAGCTTCGCTGCCTGGTAAATATTCGACCTGGGAGGGAGTGATCGAAACGTCGAGACGTTTTCCAGCGGGAGGAACAAAAATTTCTCGCACAGCGGAGTGGGCGACACCATTGGAGACCGCAATCGCTTCGACGAAAATGTTGGGGCGATCGGCGGCATCGAGCGGTATGGGGATCAGCATGGTCTGGCCCACCAGTTGCTTGACTTCCACCTTTCCGCCCACGCCATTTGAGGAACGCAGAAAGACGAGGACCGTGGAGTTGGGCTGATTTGTGGAGACCATCAACTGCACGGTGTCGCCGGGTGCGTACTCTCGGCGATCGGTCGTGAGTTCGAGATCGCTAAAGCGGAAGCCACCGGGAGCGACTTCTTCCCCACGGACAGTGAAGAGGTAGGCTCCTTCGACAGTTTCCAATTGGGTTTTGTCAGTTGTGCTGGGAATGCTTGCCAGGTAGGCCAGCCGATACTGGCCGGCTTTCGCAGCGACAAACGACTGCTTCGCCAGACCATCTTCGCCACGCTTTGAGGCCCATTGTTCGACCTTCGTTTCCTGGGGAGTGCCATCTTCGGCATAGCGAACCGAGTAGAGCGTGAACTGACCTTCGCCAGCAAAGGGAACTCCTCCTGGTTGTGTGATCATGGCCGTTGCCTGGACTGTATCGCCTGCTTGAAAATAGCCGCGATCAACCCAGACGGTGACCTGCAAAGGTTGTCTGGTCACAAGGACAGAACCACTGCCAGAGACCATCCGCCGTGAGCCATCGGTCACTTCGGCCTGAATGGTGTATTTGTGATCGGTCTTGCCAAAAAGTTCTTTGGCAATGGCGGTATCAATCTCGATTTCATAGGTGCCGTCGGCCGAGAGTGGCGCTTCGCCGGAGGCGACGAGTTCTGGTGCTTCAACCTGGCGTGGCCACCAGCCGCGAATTGGCCCTAAGCAACCCCACCTTTCAAAACCGGGGTACCAGGTGGCATCGGTCGCGAACCACCAGGAGCCGCGGCCGTAAAGCCAATCCCACGGAGTGATAGGGAAGAAGCGATCTTCCGAGGCTTGCCGCTCGATCTTGTAGCTGACGGTTCCCTGGGAAACGGGTGAGCCAAAGTAGTATTTGGCAGTGATTTTGGCTGTGAACTTCTGCCCGAGTCGAGTGGGAGTTTCGGGGCCATCGACGAGAACTTCGAATTCGGGCTTTTTGTATTCTTCCACACGGAAGCGGCCCCAATCCGAGTTCTCGACTTCGACCGCATATTCGCCCAGTGCGGCATCCGAGGGGAGTTCGTAATCGAATTCCACGCCACCAAATCGATCCATCGCCAGCTTCTTCTCGAGAAGAACTTCACCCTGAGGCTTGCGGAGACGGATCGTGAGTGGTTGACCTTCGGGTGTGACTGCGGCCCGCACTTCGGCATAAGTGGCTAACTGCTGCCAGACTTTGAGATGGACTGTTTGAGAGGGACGGTAGACAGGTCGATCGGTCACGACGTACGACCTTTTGCGTTCTTCCTGCTGAGTGCTGCGCTGGCCATACCAATAGCCCTGCAATCCAAGCTGGGCCAATTGCCCGGCAGGTGTTTTGGTGCTGACAAACCACTGATAATCCTGCATTTCTTCGCGAGGAAAGGTGGCGATTCCCTGGGCGTTGGATTTGCCAGTGAGTGTTTTCGTCTGCACGGTGACGCGACGACCGTTGTCTTCCCACTGCTGTTTCCAGCCGAACAATTCGAGGGAGGCATTGGGAATGGGAGTCCCATTCGAAGCGTTGGCAACGAAGTAAAGCGGGCCAGCATCCTGTGCTTTGCGAACCAGAGCGAGATCGTTCAGCCAGAGAACGATCTGATCCTGGTTGCCACCTTCCATACTGACAGTAATTAGGTAGGCGCCGGCTGGGAGCTTGGGAACATCGACCTCGACGAGGCTGTCGCGATGTTCCGGGCGCGGGACGACAACCTGTGACCATCTGGCAACGGAAGGACCCACAAATTTTTTCTGATCGCGGGTCACAATGGAGTAACCGATCTGGTCAGGATTCAAGGCTGACCAGTCGACATCGCGCGGGTTGGTTTTGAGAACGCGCTGAGCCTCCTGAAAGAGTTCAGTGACACGAATGGGCTCGGCAACGAAGGAGATGTTCTTGCCATTGCGATACCGCACACTCAACTTAGCGTTGGTCCCTGAGATCTGCGAACGGGCGGGTTCGAGTGCGAGCCAACTTTTGACGATCTGCTCAAGATGTCTGTTCGCCTCTGTGGCTTTGGGATTCTGCTTGAGGAGTTCCCGCCACTCTGCGGCGGCCTGAGGATATTGCCTGCGATTTTCAAAGGCAGTGGCCAGTAACTCGCGGGCTGTCTGGGCAATGCCTGTGTTTTTACCCTGGGCCAGCGCCTGGTAAGTGTTGAGAAATGAATAGTCTTCGCGAAGCTGAAAACGACGGATGCCATTGGCCAGGCGTGCGACGGTTTCGTTGGGAGCTAAGGTTTCGAGTGAAAGAATCGCACCGGTCTGGCCTTCCTCTGTGGGATCGGGGAGGCGGAACCAGCCGCGTGAGCTGAGAGTCTGTACGCCGAATTGCGACTGAGCAAATTGTGCGAATTCGAGATCGACGCGAGGGCCTTCACTGGGGAGGATCTTTTTCTGTTCGGCCAGCAACCAGCGGTAACGCTCGCCATCGGACTTCGCTGCGGCCCAGCTTTCCGGGATGGAATAATAAAGTGGCTGGCCATCGGCTGTGACCGGAGCATCTGATGACTCACGACCTCGAAACCAGACGGGAACTTCTTCAAATTCGGGCAAGTCTTCGAGACTGGTGAGTGTCTGCAATCGCCAGGCCTGTTGATCGCTGCGATTGGCAGTCAGGGCATTGACCATTTGCTTGAGAATATCGACACGAACTCTGGACTGATTTTCGGGTGCGAATTGCAGAGCCTGGTTCAACAGCTGCAGAGCACGCACGCGGTCACGGTCATCTGACCAGACGGTTTTGCCACGGCCATCTCCGTTCCCGCGGATGAACTCGTTCGCAATCATCTGCCCATTGGGGAGGAGGCTTTGGTAAGTCTCTCCCGCAGCCGCCAAGACCTGATAGCTTTTCGCATGATTGGCGACGGCCTTTTCCAGAAGTTCATCGGCTCGCTCGATACGACCTAAGCGCTGCAGACAATCGATCATTTGAGGGAGCCAGAGGCTGATCTGTGCGGGATCGGCCTGTGGATTCGAAAGCTGAGGCTCGATGATTTCCAGGGCTTTAAGAAAATTACCCTGTTTGATGAGTTCTTTGGTCTGTGGAACTGTGGCTGGGCCGGGTTGCTTCTCGGCCATAACGAATCTCC
>JAIXUU010000382.1 GCA_027483405.1 Planctomyces sp.
AGGAGTGTGCCGGAGGGAGAGCCGTCGTAGCGTTCGCTGCGGAGGAGTTGGCCGCGGAAGTCGTAGGTTTCCTTCTGGCAGAAGTTTTCTTCGCCCTGGGTAACGAGGCGGCGGCCGCGGTAATCGTAGCTATACGTTGTTTCCCGCGTGGTGCTGCTATCGACGTGTTGCGTTGAGAGAATCAGGCGGCCCGCGATGTCGTATTCGGCTTCCGAGACGAGCACCATATCATTTGACGGCCCCTCAGTGAGGGGTTGGGCCGCGGCGGGATCTGAATGGCTCGCAGAGAATGTCTCCCGCGAGCGGAAGGCCGACAAGCTGTCCATAGCGGAAGCGCCTGTGGAGCCTTGCTTAAGGAAGATTCCTGAAACATACCGCTCCGCTGCCCCACTGCCAGTGGTCGAGTCGTATTCAGTAGGCTGGAAAAGTCCGGAGTTCGTTCGGAGGACAATGTCCAGATCGGCAGCGAAATCATTGTCGGAATGCTGCTGGAAGAACTGTATGGGGACTCGCTGGATGATGAGGCAGGAATCTCTTCAGTGTCGCTTAGTGTATAATTCTCGCCAGGCATTCCCCCACAATTCTTCTCAAGAGACTTCTCTTAGTAATTTACTTACCCACCAAATGTTTGTAGAGCGGACAAATGGTTTTTCACTAAGTGCAATCAAATTTGTCGAGTAGAATTCAGTTGAGAATTCGCCAGAGATGGACTAGGTAAGTGTACATTCTTGGTTCTCAAGGCCTACGCCAATCCCCCCTTTTTCCAGCACAGCACAAATGCCGCTCAATCAAATCTGCGTCATCGGCTTTCCTTCACGTCTTGGTGGAGCCGACACCGAACTGGACCACCAGATTCATGTTTGGAAGCGTTTGGGAATTGAAGTTTACCTTCTGCACACAGGAGATCTTGATGACAATTTGAAAGCGATGCGAATGGAGGAGCGGGGATGCAGAATACTGAGACCTCGCGATTGGAGCGCTTGCCGTGGTATGCACGTGATCTCTTACTGCAACGGGGAATTCCTGAAAAACCTTGCCGAGATCCGCAGACACGCACGATCGACAACTTTTGTTAACTGCATGACGTGGCTGTTTGAATGCGAGAAAGAAGCCCACCGCCAAGGCTGGATCGATCATTTTCTCTATCAAACAGATCACGCCCGAACACGCGTCTCACCAGAATTACAATCGATCAACGCAAACTACTCCTGGACCACACTCAGACCCTATTTCCACCTATCCGACTTCCCCTTCCACCGAGATAGAAACTCTGACAGATTCCGATTTGCCCGGGTGTCTCGGGAAGATCCTTCGAAATTTCATCCTTCGCAAATGTGGGTCTACGAAAGCATGGTGGCACCAGTCCTTAAGGAAGGTGTGATCTTGGGGATTAGTGATCGGATTCGAGAAAAGATCGGTCGAGAGCCGAACTGGATAATCGGCCTGCCAGCAGGAGGAACTCCTGTTCAAGAAGTCTATCGGCAGGCACACTGTATCATTCAGATGTCAGAGACTTATGAAAATCTGCCGAGAGTCGGTTTTGAAGCCATGGCCAGCGGATGCGTGCTCATTGTCGATGATCGGGGAGGATGGCGAGAACAGGTGCTCCACGGCCAAACCGGATTTCTTTGCTCGAATGAGCGAGAATTCGTCTACTACGCTTCTCGATCCGCCTTTGAGAGTGCCGAACGACGGCAAATGGCGGAACAAGCGAGAACATGGCTGGAAGAGCAGTGGGGCATGGAGAAAGCAATGGTATCATGGGGAGATTTTTTCTCTGTGTTAGAGAAAAGATGACTGATTGAACGCACTTTACCCTGCTTCACTACCCCCAAGAGCCTACGCATTCGATTTCGCCAAAGGTATCTATGACGACATAATTTGTGGTTTTTAATTGGGTAGTTAGTAAAGTCGTTATAGGCACGTCGATTTCGTTAGGTATATATCACCAAGTTCATTCGGCTCCGATGAACATTAATCGCCACCGGGTAATATCAACGATCTCATGCAGACGAAACTGAACGAGGAAGGGAAGCACTCTGCTCGGGGAATGCCATTTCGCTACTCTGGCCAGAGATAAATGCCCCTCTGTGCTTGAAGTATTCGCCAAGAGGCCTCGTGTGCGCATATTTCGTATGAGTTTCAGCTCCCCGACAAAAGATCCGAGTGTTGGCCGCGTACGATGTGGAGACATCTCGTGGCTCGCAATGATGATTTCCAATGACTCAAACTCACAGTTGGCTAAAAAATGGAAGACTGCGACCATCCGTTCTTGTCCTGTTTGTGCCTGACTTACAACCGTCCGAAATGTGTGGATTCCATTCTCGCCTGCTATCAGGCGTTCGACTGGCCGATTTCGCGACGTGAACTGATCATTCTGGACGATGGCGGCTTGCATAAACCTCAGCAAGGAGCAGGCTGGAGACTAGTTACAGTTGCCCAGCGATTCTCCTCGCTGGGAGAGAAGCGCAATTTCGCCATGTCTTTGGTAGCCGATGACTGCTGGGCCATCGTGGTCATGGATGACGATGATATCTATCTTCCCTGGACGTTGCGGGCCCATTTCTTTGCATTGGCGCAAGCCGAATGGTCGAGGCCCGGTCAGGTTTACCATGCGAAGGGCGACAGCCTTCACGTGGCCAACACGGATGGGCTTTATCATGCAAGTTGGGCATTCCGTCGCGATGTAATCATTCAAGCGGGTGGCTATCCGCCTATGAATAGTGGAGAGGATCAGGTTCTGGCGGCCAAATTGATGGCGGCGGGTGTTTCGGTGATGGATCCGACAAGTGCCTTCCCACCCTTTTTCATATTGGAATGGGAGACCGGATATCCGCACCTCTCGCTCATGGAGAACGAGACCGGCTGGAGTCAGATGCAAAGCCTGAGAGACGATCTCCAGAATGACGTGAATTCAGAGCTTCGCACGGTGACTCCCCAATGGCGCAAGGACTACATCAACATGGCCCGGCAGGTCATCGCTCAGCGGCAGACCCCAGGAATATCCAGCCCAACTTGTGACGACGCCATGCGATCACCGCCAACTTTTCCACACGTTCGGATAATTGGTGAGATTGGGAAAGCGGGAGGCAATGGTCCCTCCAATGGACAGTATGCGCTTCAGATGGCATTGCAGCAGGAGAATGAAGCCGCAGATCGCCAGTGGTTGCACATCGGCGGAGATCTCCGCGCTGGTGAGATTCCCTGGTTCTGGAGTTGGGAACACCGACCTCAAGCTGTGGCGTGTTCCCGTGAGGGAAGACCCTTTTTCATCGGCCCAAACGTACTTTTCCTGAACTCACAAGCCCCGCGGGCTGATCTCCTGGAATCGGAGTTGCTGGATTCACCCCACTGTCTAGCGATGTTTTGTCATTCAATTTGGTATGACGAACTCATCCGCCAGCACCGTGGTCCGCATAGTGATTGCCCGATTGTCCGAATTCCTTATCCGGTCATTCCCTGGGTCAGTGTTCCCCAGGAACCCGCTGACTTCGATCTGCTCGTCTATCTCAAGCAAGACAAATTCGATTCTCTGGCCGCACAACTTCGGCAGCTTCCCCTCAGAACAGTTCTAATTCGCTATGGTGAGTATGTGCGGGAAGAACTTTCCGAGATCGCTTCGCGTTGTCGAATGTGCGTCTATCTGACGGATGACGAGCAGGGGGGACTGGCTCTTCAAGAGATTTTGATGACCGGCTGCCCGACCATTGGACTTCGCAGTGGTGCCCCGCTGGTCGTCGATAAACTTACCGGCCGAATCGTCGCTCAACTTGATGAATCGCTCGTTCGTGAAGCCATGCGGGAAGTCGATAGCTATCCCAGGGCGCAAGTCGCAAAAGTGGCAGCCGTCATGTTCTCAACCAGACGAATTGCAAAAAGCTTTATCGATACGCTCGATCGATTGCGGCGTGGAAGCCTTTCGAAATACCAATTGAAGGCTCAACCGACTCAACCAGCGACCACTTCCTTAGACATGACTGCATGGAAGATGTTCTGGATCGAGCGACTCGCCAGCCGTCGGGTTATGATTCACTGCCTCGATTCATCGGCAGCGGGTGCAGAGATTCTTGCCAAGCTACCCTTTGAAGTCTCGGCAGAGCTCTACTTCTGCGAGAGTACTCCCAGCGATTCCCTGTCCCTTTTCGCATCGACACCGGTGACGAACATCAACAAACCAGAAGCAATGTTATTAGCTGAACGTCACTTTGATGTGGTTGTCGTTGTGGCGCCGACTCTCGATTTGCCCCAGCTTCGAAACCGTCTGGCGAAGACCGGGCGTTTCCCAGGCCGGGAAGTTGTAACAATATCACAGTCTACGAAAGCGAGTCACACTCGGGAACAGGTCGATGATATGCCATCGGCAAGCCTATCGCAGAGAGGCGGACTGGTAGGTCAAGAAAGGCTTGATGAAACCCGGGCTACGGAACGATTCACTTTTGAATCCGTCAACGTCGCCTTCTGGCGTTGAGTGTTCAAGACAGCCAAATGTACTCTGTAGCACCCATCGACGAGGCAACAGTACATAGCCTTCTTTGACCTCGGTATGATTGATGACTTCCAGCTGAATCCCATTCTCAGTGAAGTCGATTTTGTGGTTGATCTGCGCAGGGTGGCACAGGCCAGCCGTCTGCGGGCTGGCTGTGTGCCTGAGGCAAGGGAGGTGTCGTTGCCGGATCAGTTGCCATGTGAATCGCCGATTTTCCTCAGTTTGAACACGGTCGACTTTGCTACGCTGCCAGTAACCTCCAGTGGCTTCACTACAATGGCAGAAGTCAGAATTTCAACCGGGGCATCCTGCGTCATTCCATTCTTTCCCCATGTTTAGTGAACTTTACAAGGATAGTGTCAATAATGGTGGCAACGACAGCATAGACGCAATAATAGACAACAAAACGTAAGAGAGTATCACCCCAGGTGCCCCCTCGAAATCGAATGAATGATCCAAGGAGAGCACAACCGATAGCCACAACGAATACTCTGATTGACCTTGGCATAATGATAGATATTGTAATGTATAACACACCAAGAACAAGATTCCATAAAAACCAGCCCCACACAAAACCGAGAACAGACATGACTGTTATTCCAAAACATAGAAACAACACGTCAAAAAGAGATGTGGGCATTCCTTCGACTGAAAAAACGGCAGCGAATCCTACTACACCGCCTAACACTGCCCCAGTGGCACCACTTATCAAATCTCCTTTTACCTCTGACGATTTCAGAATCCATTCCTCACTACACTTCCTGAAGTGTGATATCGAGTCAAACATGAATACCTCTAAGCACAATCACGTATTAAGACAATAAGGATTTTCGAGAAGGTGAACAGTAGGCTTAACATTTATTTGAGGGTCAGTAAGAGATCAAAGGGGTCAAGACTCTTTGTTGAAGGAGTAACCGACCCGTGGCTTTGACGGTCTGCATGGCGAAAGTCATAAAGAGCATTTTAGTAAAACACAGCATGAACTTGGTTGAGTGCGTTATACAGCCCTCCCACCTCATCCAATCTTGGTGATCTTGGCATTGCTGCAGGCTAGTCCCCAGAATAAACAGAATCATTGGGTCCTGACCCCTTTGTTTTCCTTCGGCTGACTCAGTCAGACTGCTCATCCTCTTGTGGTTTCACCACCCCGGTAGAAATCAGAATTTCAACCGGGGCCACCCTGCGATCACGTGAATGACACGAATCGGGCCGAGTTTAAGAAACTCGGATGGCAAGTTGTGGATGTCTGACACAAGTCACAGGTTACGCGACCCTCTAATGTGTGACCCGTTCAAGTCTCATTCTGGGCCTCCATTTCGAGTTCTTGAAGTTATGGAGAACTAGCGTAACCAATGTCACACGCCAGGAACCCAGATGAAGTATGACAAACTGGTTTCCTGCTACCAGCATTTGCCGCGCAGTTTTCTGAGGGTTTCTTCCAACAAGCGGAGATCCTGGCGGTCGTTGTAGAGATGGCAGGAGATGCGGAGGTGGCGGGTGCCGTTCCAGAACATGACGGGGGCCTCAATACGGGCTGTTTCCCAGAGGCCAACTTGAAGCGGGTCGGAGTCGGCCTTGGAGAGTGGCAACTGGCTGGGAGGCAAGGGGACGGCGACCATCGTGCCGCTCCAGACCCTATCCGCTGGAGCGATCGCTTTGGTGCCGAAGAGGTCTTCCAGCATGGCTCGGGCCTCACAGGCAAGGGCGAAACCCCGATTGCGAAAGTGATCGAGGCCGAACGATTCCATGAACTGGATCGCGGTCGGTACCGCGAGGTAGTGGTCTGGATCGCGTGTGCCTTGCCAGCGAAGTTCATCCTGCCAGGTAGCGGCATGTCCCGCGACAGGGCGGCCCCAGCTCAGCATGGGAGCACGGACTTTCGACTGCCATTCCGGTGCGACGTAAAGGAAGCCGGTTCCTAAGGGAGCACAGAGCCATTTGTGCAGGCTCGCACAATAAAAGGCGGCCCCCAGTTCTCCCAGTGAAAAATCCTGCATGGCAATGGCATGCGGGCCATCAATGACGACGGGAATCTCCCGCTGCTTGAATTCGGCCATGAGTTCGCGAATGGGAAAGATCGTCGCCGTTGCGGAGGTCACATGACTTAAAATAACGAGCCGTGTGCGCGGTGTGACGGCGTCGAGCAGGGGCTCGATGACATCTGAGGGATCGTGAAATGGCCTTAGGTTAGCCGTCACAAGTTTGGCACCGGCTACTGTGCAGGCTCGTTCCCAGATGCGGCGGACGGCTCCATATTCATGGTCGTTGAAAAGGACTTCGTCGCCGGGCCTCAGCTCGAACGAGGCTGCAACGACATTCATGGCGGTGGTGGCGTTTTCGATGAACAGCAGGTCATTGGAAGAACATTTCAGGAAACTGGCGAGAGCGGATTTTGCCAGCTCGACTTCATGATCCAGTTCGCGGACGAAGCCATTCATAGGATTGGCGGCAAGTCGCTGCGACCATTGATACCGGGCCTCCTGGACGGGAAGAGGAGTCGGGCCAAAGGAACCGTGATTGAGGTAAGTCACACCATCGGCAATCTTCCAGAAGTTCCTTTTGATGTGGGTGGCATCGTTGAGTTGCAGCAGAT
>JAIXUU010000107.1 GCA_027483405.1 Planctomyces sp.
AGGTCATTAAGGCTCTCGGTATTCACACTGCCCAGCAGTTTGAGTTTTCGTCGTAATCGCTGGACGTGTGCATCGACTTCGGGGCGAATGGCCTCAAAAGTGATGTCTTCCAAAGCCAGATCAGAGCTCGTTAACGGTGCTGTCTCCTCTTCACTTGAGGCGGTTTCATGATGTGCTGATAAACGCTGCTCCCGATAGTTTTTCAGCGCACTATGTTCGGAAGCCGCCAGTTCCTCAGGTTGCGGATGCCCCTCTTCCTGAAGTCGCTCGGCAATGGCAGCTAAAGCATGTTCCAGATCGCGTTGCCGCATGACGATCGCTTGCCGCTCATCATCGAGTTTTCGTTCTTGTTGACGCAATTTGAGTTCAAGCTGCAGTGTCTGGCTGCGGCTGGAACGGAGCGACTGCTTCTGGTGTTCGAGTCTGGCGGAAGTGATCGCCAGGCTTTCAATTTCGATCATCGATTCGTCTGTCAGAGCGGACGCATTCAGCATCTGCAGCGTCAATTCGGATCGCGTCGCTAAGGCTTCCTGAACCCGACGTTCGGCTTCATCGCGCTGAGCCAACCGGCTTTGCACTTCTTCGGCCAGACGGGCACTTTGCTTTTGCCAGCCAGCCAGGCGTTCAGCCTGTGTCGCCAGTTCCAGTTGTTCGCGATTGATGGCCTCGAGGAGTTGCCTGCGCGCCAGCGCGGTCTGATCCAGCAGGTTACGAGCGTTCTGGAGTGCGGTCTCTTGAGAACGGCGCTGTTCTTCGAGACGAGTTTTCTCTTCAGTGAACTCGGTTTGAGAAGTCTGTAAATGGAGTAATTGAGTTTCTACGGCAGCACGGTTGGCGTGGGCTCTTTCCAGTTCAGACTGCAGTCGATGTTCGATCTGTTCGGCCAACGAAACCTGTGAACGCACCTCGGCGAGTCGTGTGGCTGCCGTGTCCGCTTCAGTTGCGGCGGCTTCGAGAGAGGCGTCAGCAGCAGACAACTGGGTGTAAGTGATGTTCACCGATTGTTCTTGCCGCTCGATGTCGCGCTCCAGGCGTGCAATGTCGATGCGCAGTTGACGCAATTCGCTTTTTCTCGGGATGACCGCGGTATCTGTGCGTAGTGTTCCCAGTGCAATCGCGCCGTTGGCTTCGAGAACTTCTCCCTGCAAAGTGACGAACCGACAGCTTTGCCCTTCCCCTGCGGAAAGTCTGACTGCCGTCGGCAGATCATGAACGATCCATGTATCTGCCAGGACAGCCGCGGCCAATCCATGGACACCACGTTCCTGACGGATCAAGCGATCGGCCCGAGTGACAACACCCGGTTGTCCATCCAGAGAAACCAGCCGACGGTGATCGAGTGGGAAGTGAATGAATCGAGTTCCCTGCCAGGCTGGCTGACGGAAATCGGATCCTTCCGTTTCGGGGATCGCCAGAAACTGAACCCGTGACGAAAGTTGAGCCTGACTGCGTCCCAGGTAGTCCAGCAGTGGCTGGTATTCTCGCAGCACAATGATATGTGCACGCGAGCCCAGTGCCACTTCGACCAGAGCGGCATCATTGAGATCGACATCCAGAAGATCAGAGAGGCTGCCGACGACAGAATCCCACGGAGCCTGCCTTGTCGTGCGGGCTCGATGAAGAATTTCACGCACACCAATCCCGAGACCCTCTTCGCGCGATTCGAGATCTTCCAGCACTGATTTGCGAGCCATCGCTGCACTGCGCTGCTCTCGCAGGCTGGACAATCTTTCGCGAGCACTGTCTTGAGTACCAATCAGTTGGAATCTTTGAGATTGCACGCTTTTGAGATGTTCCAGCGTCTGTGCATGATGCGTCGAGGCCAGATTCATCTCGGCGTGAAGCACTGTCCGTTTCTGCTGAGCGTGATGCAGCTTTTCTCGAAGTTCTTCGATTTGCTGTTCATTCATCAGCAGGGCCAGTTGCTGACTGTCAGTCTGTGCCGCCAGTTGTGTTAACTGACTCTCGATCTGCTGGGTCTTGCGCTCAAGTTCCCGCAACTGCTGTTCCTGTAACTGCAGTTGAATTGAGTCACTTTCCTGCTGCTGATCGAGATGAACCAACTGTGATTGCTGTTTTTCAAAACTCTCCCGGCGCTGGGCATATTCTGTCTGTATTTCAGCAGATCGAGCTGCAGAAGACTGAATTTCCTGGAATGAAGCATCATATCGCTGAGCGAGCATGACCCGCTGGCGATAAAGCCGAGTTAATTCGCTTTCGAGCTCACTCATGCGAGATTTGAGAAACTGAACAGTCGCCTGATCTCCGGCGACTTCCTGTCGCAGGCCGTTCAACTTCTCGTTGACCTGGCGAATTTCTCCATCGAGTGCCGACAACTCGTGCTCAGTCAGTTTTTCATCAGCTTCGATTTTCTGATGCTCGCTGGTCAGATTTTCCCGCTCGGCATCGAGAGCCACAATCTTTGCAGCGAGTTCATTCAGTTGGAATTGCAAAGCCCGCGTATCGTCTGCCGCCAGGCCCAGCCACCATCGAGTGAGTTCCTGATGGAGTTCCCGATATTTGACGGCTTTAGCGGCCTGGCTGCGCGTCGAGTTCAATCGGCCTTCGACTTCATCGACAATATCTGTCAGTCGCAGCAGGTTCTGATCGACACGCTCAAGTTTGCGCAGCGCTTCCTGCTCGCGAGTTCGAAATCGACTGATCCCGGCTGCTTCTTCAAAGACAGCACGCCGACTCGAAGGGTTTCCCTGAAGAATCTGATCGACTCGCCCCTGCTCGATGATCGAATAGGCCGACGCACCAGCGCCAGTTCCCATGAACAGATCGCGAACATCCTTGAGCCGCGCGTTTTGCCGATTGATGAGATACTCGGCTTCCCCATTGCGCCAGATGCGCCGCCCGACAGTCACTTCGGGAGTTTCAATCGGCAGGAGGCCCGAGGAATTATCAAAGGTTAATGTGGCTTCGGCATAGGCATTGGGTTTTCGTCCAGCCGAACCGTTGAAGATCACATCGGTCATCTCTTTGCCACGCAGGCTCTTGGCACTTTGATCGCCAAGAATCCACTTCAGAGCATCGACGACGTTACTTTTTCCACTGCCATTGGGGCCAACAACCGACGTGATCCCCGAGGCGAAATCGAAACGTGTTCGATCCGCGAAGCTCTTGAAGCCGAAAAGTTCCAGCGCTTTGAGCATGGGAAGAACACTTGAAACAATGGAACGTCAACAACCGGAATCACATACCCCGAGGAATTGTCTTATTTCACAGGAGTACGTTTGAACGCAGGGAGCCAGCGAGACTGGATTTTCTCTGACGATGAATCTGGCTCATCATCGGCAGCGGAGCGATCGGCTGTCGGTTTTGAGGACGATTTTTTCTCAGCTCGTGGGGAGTCATCCGGCTCAGATTGAGAAGGCAGCCCCGAGTTTGGTTCGTTCTTCTCCGAGCTCTTTTCCGGTGTTTTTCTGGAGGCCGGTTTCTTCTCGGAACCATCGTTTTTCACACTCGCCATCGAAGGCTCAGCATTCTTATCTGCCAGACTCTTCTCGCTGGCATCAGAGTTTTGCGTGACAGCCTTCAGGCTCTCTGCATCGGTCTTGAGTGCCAGGGGATCGGATTCTTCACCAATCGCCTTTTCGGGGGAGATGGGGAACATATTGGGTGAGAGATTTTCACGGCCCACGCGAGCTTTACGGCTGGCTGGCAACGATCCATCAGCGTCGGGACGACTATAAAAACGCCCGGCTTTCGGGAGTGCATCCATAGCAAACTCACCGGGAAGATTCTGCTGACGATTCGCCTGCACCAGAAGTTGCACAATATCTGGATAACTGGCACCCATCTCGGCAGCAGCGTAGATCACATCAGCCACTTTGAGGGATGTTTCTTTCCGTTCGTCGGCCTGGCCAACAGCAAACTTCGCGACGGAGACCGAGCGGCTGCCAGGGGGAATCGTGACCATAATGCCGCGACCAGCCGTCGCGTACATGGGGGCAATAAACTCCTGATCGGCACCGAACAGCACGATTTCCGGTCGTGTTCGCAGCGTGACGTGTGTCATCGGCTGGCCAGTTGTCTTCAGGACATGCAGTTGATACTGCTTATCTTTGAGTGGAATTCCGCGGATGAAAGGCTCCTCGCGAGAAGCCGTCCACATGGCCCGGAAGGCGCCATATCGAGTCTCTGCCGTTGGTTCGCTCATGAGTTCGCGAAGTTTGACATACGATTCGGCGTCTTCAATCGTCGAAAGTGCAGAAAGGGCAAACACGCGAAACGCCGGTTCTTCCCGAACGCACTTCTCAAGGACATCCACGCCTGAGGTGTCCCCTAAGTAGGCCAATGCGACAGCCGCATAGAACTGGCATTCCAGAAGCGGGGCTTCCAGTGCTCCCTTTAATGTCGGAATCGCATCCTTACCCACAGCTTCCAGTTGTAGCGAGGCACTTTCGGCTTTATCCGGTTCAAAGATATCTTTCGCCAGCTTCTGCAACCTGACCCGGCGTGTGACCGTTGTTTCTCGAAAGGCAATGCTCCGAATCACTTGCAGGTAGCGTGGGTAGTTCTCGCGATAGGTAGGGTGAATCTTCAGGATGATTTTCTGATCAGTTTTTGCCTCGGCCATCGAAACTTTGATGCCCGATTTGTCGTAATCGTGGAAGCGAATGCCAATCGCTTCGGCAATACGCGAAGAGTTACGGACAGACCGTACATCGTTCCGCAGAAAAATCGCCAGATCGCGTTCGCGCAGCACAGTCGCACCACCCAGAACCCGCCCCATCCGCTTTTGCAGCTCGACTTCCGATTTCGAGCCACCCAGGACAGACGAAGTAAGGATCGGGCCTTTGGCCTTGGCAAAAGTATGTCCCTCGAGCACACCACGACCAGGAACAAACGCATGCTCCGTCAGATCGCAGTCGAGCAGATAGCCTCCTTCAAGGCTCGTGGCTTGTGCACTTTCGGGAATTTTGACTTCCACATCGATGGTAGCCCCTTTTTCAATCAGGGGTGGCAGGTAAGCCTTAATGACCACGAGAGCCGTATTGGGCGAAGCCAGAATCTGGTTGGGATTGGGCACATTTCTCCGCTTCATGTCTTCCAGCAACAACGAGCGGAATTGCGAAGGAGCAGGGTCTCCACCAGTTCCGTTGAGGCCGACGACCAGACCGACACCTTCAAGTACCACAGGTTCAAGCCCGGCGAAACTGGCGTAAGTTCCAATCAGAGGAGTTTCGGTTTTTGTGGCGAATTCATCTTCGATCTCTTCTTCAGATTTCGATTCCGATGCGGCCTTGGACTTCTCAGATTTCCCGAACTTGAAGGGATTCATCGCCATGTGAGTGGCGCAAAACCCCGTGGTGGCCAATAGCACAATCAGCGACCAGCAAAAACGATGTCCAGAGATCATGGAGAACTCCCGGCGGGAAGCGGCCTGTTGGCACGCTTTTTATGCGAACGAGAACGGATCAATCGTGTTGGCAAAGGGTCTTGCCACTCGAAAATCGATAAGTTTGAAGGCGAAAAACTTGAGGTGAAAACTCAAATGGCAGGCTGGAACGTTATGGAAAGAGAGGGGATTGAGAATTGACGTGAGCAGGAGGAAGGTAGACATTGATTCTGAAGAGTAGTTTCCGGGGGTCTATCAGGTCAAGACGAGGTTGATCCACAGATGATGGGTCAGGCGAGGAATTTCTGGAAGTTGAGATATTGAAAAGATTTGTCGTCAGCGTGATTGGCTTCTGTTAAACTGTCATTCATTAGGAACTCATTGCCGACGACGGCTCTGGCCTCATCCGCAATTGCGATCAGCTCAATGGTTATTGCAGGCTCGGAAAAATCGTAGTCCGGCTTGCTGAAGGATCAATTCACGATGTCAGCCAGCCTGATTATCACTTGCCCTGCCTGTCAGCGGGAACTGAAGATTCATGATCGTCGTATGCTGGGCCGCAAGGGGAAGTGTCCTAAATGCCAGCATGTCTTCGTGATGGAAGAACCACCGGAAGTGGTGTTAGAAGCCGTTGATGAAACTCAAGCGGCTGAACCCATCCGCCCTGCAGCTCCAGTAGCTGCTCAGGCACAACCCATGACCCAGCCAGCAGGTTTTTCGGGTGAATTTTCCGCAGGATTTCCCGGTCTTGATGTCGAACCGACTTCGATTCGCTCGATCAAGTCGAAGCGTAAGCCCAAAAGTCTGATCAACCGATTGGTGGGCCCGATCCTGGCACTTGCTGTGGTAGCTGGCGGTGGTGCCGTCGCTTATGTTTCATTCGGGTCTTCGGCCATCGGTAAGCCAGCGGCTTTCTCGCCCAATCCCGCTGAGTTACAGCCGCCCGTGAATCTTGCGGTGGCGACTCCCGTGACTGCTCCCAAATTCACAATTGACTCCATCGAGTTTCAGCCACCAACAACGAAGCAGCCACTCGTGCTCCGTTATGTCCCTGCGGGAACACGAGTGATTGTCCATTTGCGTCCCGCCGATCTCTGGAAAGCGAATACGCTGGAAGAAGAAGTTCGCTACTCATTGGGGCCCATTGCCGAGTTCGCTGCCGCACAGATCAAGCTGTACTCTGGAGTAGAACCTGCCAACGTGGAACAGGCGACGTTCTGCCTGATACCCACACAGCGTGGCATGGCCCCCAGTGTGGCTGCCGTCTTTACTTTCGTGGAGCCGATTAAGAAGAGCGACTTTCTCGAAAAGTACGGCGGTCAGCGCGATGACACAAATGGGTATCCGATCTATCTCACCGATAAATTAGGCTACCTGCTTTCCAGTGATGCCAAAACCATGGCCATTGCCCCGATTGAACTCGCCCCCGAGATGGCCCAGGCTTCGACCAATCCCAATCCGACGATTGGCGGGATTGAAGAATTGCTGCCGCTGCTCGATTCCAGTCGGCAGATGACGGTTGTGTTTGAACCTTTGGCTGTCAGGCTCGATGCCGAATTTCTGGTGCCCGCGCCCGCCCGCCCGATGCTCGACAAAATGCTGGACTGGCTGGGTGATGATGTCGAAGCGGCCGCATGGAGCCTGCATTTAAGTGAGAAAGGTTTGTTCTCGCACATGTGGCTGAGAAACTCGAATGTCATTCAGCCCAATCGGCTGGCCAAGCTGGTCGATCAGAAGCTGGACGCGTTGCCGCAGATTTTTTTGAGTGCCGTTCAGTCCATGTCACCGCGGGAGATGGGTAAGCGTCAGTTGATTGGCCGGTTTCCAGCGATGGCCAGAGCCTTCAGTATGGCCAGTCGAACCAAAGTTGGCTCGCATCATGTCGAAGTCATTACACCATTACCCGAACGAGCGGCACCCAACCTCGCACTGGCAGCACTGCTGGCGTGGGATGAATCGACCCGCACTGATTTCTCGCGTAAGCCTGCAGCCCAGACTATGGCACAGACGAACGCTCCCGCAGCAGGCCCCAAACTTCCTGAGGCTTTGAGTAAGGTCATTGATGTGGATTTCCGGCGAACGCCTCTCCAGGAAGCATTTGCCTATGTGGCCGATGAGTTGAAGATCACCATCGATATCGATGGTGATGCTCTCAAGCTTTCGGGTTACACCAAAAACATGCCTCAAGAGTTTCAGTTGAATCAGGTGAGTGCCAATAAAGCCCTGGCTGAAATCCTGAAAAAGTACGACAAGATGTGCCTCGTGATTGATCAGAAGCAGAATCGAGTCCTGGTAACGACCTATCCTGTCGCGGAAACACAGAAGCTGACCCCTTATGCCTTCCCCAAGGAGTAGTCGATACCTCTATGATCGTGTCGTTAACGAAAGCTGACTCGAAGGGTCAGTACTGATTGTGCTGGGCATTCTGCTGAGCGTGTTGATTTTCGATCTGGCGAAACTTTGTTGATCTGGTGGGCTCAATGCCATTTCCTGCCTGCCCTAAGTGCCTGGCTCCGATCCGAATTCGTGATCGGAAGTTTGTCGGTCGGGAGATTCCCTGCCCAAGCTGTGCTGCGCCCATTGTGCCGCTCGTGACTGGGCACGATGAATGGCAAGTCATCCTTCCAGAGGAGTACGCCCGACAATCCGCAGCGACAAGCAATTCAGCGAAATCGAATCTCGAAAAGCAAACGACAGGGGTGCATGCGTCAACAGGCCCGGCAATCGTCAAACCACTGGGGGCAAATACGCTGCGTGCCGGCGGCCGGCAGTTGAAAGCACCTTCGCCATTTTTCATGGCCTGGATCGGATCAGGAGTCATCACGTTTTGTATTGTGATGGTCATCGTGCAATCCTTTTCGCGTCGGGATCACCAGGCCCGCGGGTTAGTGACTCAGCAACCGAATGAAAGCTCACAGCAACAGCCTGTGCAGCCAATTGAGAATTCCGGTCCCGGTCAAACAACGGGTGAAAAGGAACTCGTGCCACAGCCACCTCCTGCCTCGCATGAAAAGCTCGCTGGCCTGGGACAGTGGCTCTCTGACGAACTCGCCAGCCAGGGAGCCTTTCCTGCTGCCACCACTGGGAATAGTGAGAACCCGGAGGAAGCCTGGGGTTGGCTGAACCGATACGTCGCTCAGACTCAGCCGACGATCGTGCCACCACCTTTTGAAGGTTCATGGCGCGGCCCGACTCACGATCGATTTGTGCGTCGTCGTATGAATTCGCTCTTGATCAATGAGCAGGAGGGCCTCATTGGCAGTGATGGATATCCAGCGACTCAACTGGTCGGTGTGGCGGGAGTCGGCATCGATGGCCCCCACTTACCTGCCAGTTCAGAGTATGCGGGGATATTTGCGTACGGTCGAACCACCCGTCAGCGCGACATTATCGATGGATTGAGTCAGACGGCCATGGTCGCTTCCGTGAAGAAAGATCTCGCCTCCTGGGCCAGCGGAGGTAAGGGGAGTATTCGTTCGCTGACAGCAGCACCGGTGATTGATGGGCCGGACGGGTTTGGAATTGTCGGGCAATCGGGGCAATTGCTCCTCATGGCGGATGGCAGTGTCAAAGAACTCACCAATGCCGCAGATCCAGTCATCATGAGGCGAATGTTCACGATGGCTGAGGGGATTGATCTCGCAGAGGCCGCCTCTCCGGATGCTCCACTTTTTCCCGCCAGCACCGCATCTCGTCGGACCGTGCCCATGGCAGATCCTCCCAGCGGAAGTGAATCTGTTGTTGACAGTCATTCTTCAGCTCCAACCGGGATCAATCCAGTGAAGGACGATCTGGTCGTCGAAAAACCGAATGGCAAAGTCGAAAAATCCTCAACGGGAGAAGTGGTCGCTCCACCTGCGGCACAGGCTCCCTTGCCGCCCGCGATGGTCGTACAGAAGCAGGATTTAAAGATCAATCTGGGATTGTCGCTCCAGAGATTTCGGACGGATGAACCTGTCGCTCGCCGACGGTTAGTAAAATCAGCCGCTGATCTTCTGGGGGCTCCAGTCGTTACTCCAGAGGGACCTCTCCCGGCAGAACTCGTGGAAATTCTTAATCAGAAGGTCACCATCGATCTCGAAAAAGTCTCGATCGAGCATCTGCTCCATGAGATCTTTCGCGATTCTCAGGCCCGGTGGAGTCTTCAGGATGGTCAATTACTGATTCAGCTTACCAGCGAAGCCGTCCAGGGCCAGCCCCCGACAACTGGTGTAGAACCTCGCGAACTGGCGGTTCCATAAGTTGACAGACTTTTTGCAATGGTTGCTCATTGATCAATTGAGTATCCATAGCACATATTGAGTACTCAAAGGTTGATTATGGAACTGGACGATACGATCTGCTTTTGCTTCCATATCACTAAGCGGAAAGTGATGAACTTTATTCGTGTCCACCGCCCCCGTGTGGCCAGCCAGGTCAGTGAATGTGGAGGTGCAGGGACGGGTTGCGGCTGGTGTCGTAAGTATCTCAAAAGGTACTTTGAAGAGTCACAAGGGCGCATGCACTCGACATCGGGTGGACTTGAAGCCCACACAGAAGAAGCCCCGGAAATCTCTCTCGAAGAATATGCGACATCTCGTGCAGCCTACATCCGGGCAGGTCACGGAAAACCAGCGGCAGGTGCCATCCCTTTGCCCGACGTTACCGAAGAACCAACTCTTCAGCAGCTATCCGATCAGCAGTCGCCGGGTGGCCCCGGTTGAAATTCCGATTTCTACCGGGGTGGTAAAGCC
>JAIXUU010000037.1 GCA_027483405.1 Planctomyces sp.
CACCACGTCGATGCCATTGGGCTCGACCCCGGTGCCATTCATAGTGCCTGGACACTCAAGGGTCTGGGTCAACTTGAAAGTCTCAGTGATCCCGCGACAGTCAAGGCGGTCACAGCGGGTCTGACACATCCCTCGGCAGCCGTCCGCAGAAATGTGATCCAGACGTTGCCACCTGTCCCCATGACGCCTTCATTGATTGCCAAGACGCATGTGGCAACCGATGAAGAACCTCTCGTCAGGCTGGCGGCTTTTCTGGCACTCGCCGATGCACCAGCCACCAGCGAATCGGCAACCATCATTGCCGGTGCATTGCGTGATCCTGCGGTCTTTGCTGATCGATATCTACCTGAAGCCTTAACAGCAGCGGCGGCTCGTAACGATGTCCTGGTCATTGAGGCTCTGGCTGAAAAGACCGCTCAGACCACTCCTTCTCAAACCCCACTTGCCGGCCCTGCTCTGGAGTTATTGAAGCGTGTAGCGGAACATTCGGCCCGCAGCGACAAATCCGAATCTGGCGCTGCGATGCTCGCTCAGATTTCAAGAATGCCTCAAAATGCCGCCGAAGCGATCATTGCCGGTCTGTCCACAGGCTGGCCTCGCAAGTCAGCAGAGGCAGCCAATGCAACACCCGAGCAGGTTGAGGCCATTACAAAATTGTATCGCGAGGTTTCACCAGCCAGCCGCTCTCAGCTTCTCGCCTTGAGTCAGCGGATGGGGCTGAATGTGCTCGAAAAGTACTCTGGTGAACTGGCTGCACAGTTTCTCGCTAAGGTGAAAGACGCCAAGCTGCCCGAAGCAGAACGACTGGCGGCCGCCCGCGATTCGATTGCACTCCTTCCCACCAATGCCGAGATTGCCGGCCAGCTCCTGGATCAGCTTTCGGTCAAGTCCACTCCGCAGTTGACCAATGGGATTCTGTCTGCACTCACAGCTTCCGAATCGCCCATGACAGGCACAGCCCTGATCAATCACTTGGGAAGCATTACTCCGGGTTCACGCCCGCAGGCTTTGCGCATGCTGCTCGCTCGCAACGACTGGACACTTTCGCTCCTTGAAGCCAGTCAGGCCGGTAAACTGAGTCTGGGTGAATTGCCACTCGATCAACAGCAGTCTCTGGCGGCTCATCCCGATGCCAAAATTCAGAAACTGGCACGCGAGATTCTCGCCAAGGGGGGTGGCCTGGCCAGTGCTGACCGCCAGGCGGTGATTGACCAACTCGATCATGTGACGAAAGAGACAGGCGATCCTGTCGCTGGCAAGCTGATCTATACTCAGCAGTGTGCCAAGTGCCACGTGTATGGTGATCTGGGTCAAAAAGTCGGGCCGAATCTCACTGGGATGTCGGTGCATCCGAAGCATGAGTTACTGGTGCATATTCTCGACCCGAGCCGCAGTGTTGAAGGGAACTATCGGGCCTATTCCGTGGTGCTGGAAGATGGCCGCGTCTTTACAGGCCTGCTCGCTTCGGAAACAAGAACCACTATTGAATTGCTCGATGCCGAAGGTAAGCCTCAATCAATTCAGCGGGATGAGATCGAGGAATTGGTTGCTTCGACAAAATCGTTGATGCCGGAAGGCTTCGAGAAGCAGATCACTCCCGCCGGGATGCGCGATCTGCTGGAGTTCCTCAAGCAGCCCGGGAAGTACCTGCCCCTGCCACTGGAGAAGTTTGCCACCATCAATACGACTCGGGGAATGTTCTACAGTGCCGACGCTCAGGCCGAACGGCTGATTCTGGAGAACTATGGGCCCCGCAATGTGGGCGATGTTCCCTTTGCCTTCGTGGATCCGAAGGGTGCAGCCACACCCAATGCCATCATGCTCTACAGTGCGAATGGCAAGTTCCCTCCCGAAATGCCGAAACAAGTCACATTGCCTTGTGGCCTTAAGGTGAAGACGATTCATCTGTTAGGCGGCGTGGGGGGCTGGGCCTTCCCTGCCTCAGAAAAAGGGACAACATCGATGATTGTCCGGCTGAAGTACAGCGATGGTTCGACCGAAGATCACAAGCTGATCAATGGTGAGCACATTGCTGATTACATCCGCCGGGTGGATGTCCCTCAATCGACCTTTGCCTTCTCGGCTCGTGGGCAGCAGTTGCGCACCGTCTCGATTAACTGCGGCAAAGACCTCCCTCTGGAGACGATTGAACTCATCAAAGGAAACGACGGGACAGCACCCGTGGTCATGGCCGTCACACTGGAGATGGGACAGCAACCCGCCGCCAAAAAGGAATAAGTTTCCACAAAGGAGCTGATGGATTCGTCATCAACCTTGGCAAGACTCGCTTACGTTCTGCCGCTAAATCCCGTTCTCAAAGCGAGAACGGGATTTTTTGTTCGCCGATTGCTGATGTCGAATGTCTACGAATCGGAAGCAGAGGCTTTGTGAGGTGATTGGCACACGGGAAAGAGCTTGGGGAACGATGTCCAGAAATCTGGTATCATCGATCCAATCGCTACATTCTTCCAAGGTGGAAAGATCAATCTCAAGAATGAGCAGCCGCTTGATAAGCACTGTCACTCGACGAGACGCGCAGGCTTTTTCCCGAGGCATTTCCACCGACAGAGCTGTGAACGAATCACCAGTCAACTCTTAGAAGAAACGTGCTTGAATGCTGAAGAGGTTTTTCCGTAACTACCTTTCGCGACATCGAGATCCAGTCAATATTGTTCTGCATGTCGTGGGGCTGCCACTCACCTTTGTGGCCCCTGTTGTGTGGCTGGTGAATGGTGGAGAACTGGTGAGCGCCTGGAGCCTCTTTTTGACAGGGTACGCACTGCAGTTCACTGGACATGCGTGGGAGGGGAACGACCCCGGCGAAGTGATTGTTGTGAGGAAAATGCGGGGTATACCGTTCGTAGAGGTTGCTCCTCAGAAGCCTGATGAAGCGACACAGTTTTCAAACAAGTTCGCAGCAGCAAGCGACGATAGACCCAACGACCAATAGCAGAGGCATGCATTTGGGGGTTTGATCCACACTCGCTGTGGATTGCCGGATGAAGGGTGGAACCCTTGATCCGCAGGTTGCATTTGCAGCCTTCATCGATGATTGGAAGGAGCCAATCGTCAGCCCCAGACATGCATGATGGCAAGGGAGCCTCTTCATGCCGTGGCAACGTTGGAAAAAATCGATCGTATTGGCTTTGACGGCAGTTCTACTGCCAGGTTGCTCAGGAACAAACAGAAATGTTTCGTATCTGGGTGATGCAGAGCTGAACTACTACAAGAACGCTTCGCTGACGACCGAGTACGCTGCGGTTGATCAGGCGACTCCGCTTGATATCGTCAATTCGGATCGTCCGCGAACGATTCGGGATCGTACTCAGGACGAAATCTGGGATCTCTCCTTGATGGAGTCGATCCACATGTCCATTGCCAATAACAAGATGATTCGAACCAGGGCACAGTTCCTTGCTCAGAGTCAACTGCTGGTGAACCCGGCTCTGGCACCTTCGATTTATGACCCTGCTTTGAGGCAGACTGGCTTCCTCTTTGGCACACGTGGTGTCGAAGCAGCACTGGCTGACTTCGATACTCAGTTCACCAGTTCGATGCTCTGGGGACGCAACGAGACTATCGCTAACAGTTCCTTTGGAACCTCCCCGCTGTTCGGACTTTCCCAGGAAACCGGGAATTTTAATGCTGCCCTGCAGAAGACGATGGCGAACGGTGGCACCGTCACTTTAAACCACAGTATGAACTACCTGGGGACCAATCAGCCCTTCACCACGTATCCATCGAGTTATACGGGTTCGGCGAATATTAACTACACGCTCCCCTTGTGGGGTGGTTCGGGTGTGGAATACACACGCATTGCCGGGCCGAGTGGCGGTGGTTTAGGCGCGATTACCGGTGTTTCTCAAGGTGTGGTCATTGCCCGCATTAACGAAGATATCGCTCTGGCCGATTTCGAAAACTCCGTGATCAATATGGTCAAGGATGTGGAAGATCTGTATTGGGATCTGTACCTGGCTTACCGCCAATACGATGCCGATGTGGCCAACCGCGACAGTTCACTCCGATCATGGCGCGAAGTGAAAGCGCGGATGGAAGTCGGTGCGACGGGTGGTAATGCTGCTGCGGAAGCCCAGGCCCGCGAAAACTATTTCGATACTCGCGCCCGTGTCGAGAACTCACTGGCCAGTATTTATGATCTCGAAAACCAGTTCCGCCGCCTGATTGGTCTGGGTGTGAATGACGGCCGCATCATCCGGCCTGCAGACAGTCCTGTCGAAGGTGAGTATCTCGTCAACTGGGAAACCAGCCTGACAGAAGCACTGGTTCGGCGCGTCGAATTGCGTCGCCAAAAGTGGCAGATCAAGAGTCTGGAACTGCAGACCATTGCCGCCAAGAGCCTGACGAATCCTCAATTGAATTTTGTGTCTCAGTACGGCCTGAATGCCTTTGGCAACAAGCTCATCTCTGAGCAGACTTCCAACTACAACAGTGCCTACGGGACTATGAAAGATCGGGATCTCGAAAACTGGACCTTGGGCTTTCAGCTCTCCATGCCGATCGGGTTCCGCCAGGCTTATGCCCAGTTAAGAAATATCGAACTGCAACTGACCAAGGCCCGTGCGGCACTGGCCACTCAGGAACAGGATATTTCTCACGAACTGGCCAGTGCGATCCAAAGACTGGAAACGGCGTTTGTGACGGCTCGCACAAACCTCGATCGGCGTATTGCTTCCGCCCGACGTGTGGAAGCCACTCAAGCCGAGTACGAAGCAGGTGTTCGCGATGCCACACTTGACCTCGTTTTGCGTGCACAGGCCAGCCAGGCACTTGCTGAGATTGCGTTGTTCACCAGTCTGGTCAATTACAATAAAGCGATTAACGATCTGAACTATCGCAAGGGCACAATTCTCGACAATTCGAATATCAGCCTGGGCGAAGGCGAATGGACATACGAAGCCCAGCAGCAGGCACTTCAGAAAGCCTGGGCACGCAGTTACGCTTTCCGAAATCCTTTGCTCAAGGCCAGCCCCGAAGATTTTTCCTCCCCTGTGCCTTACCCCAAAACAGATCTCACCTGGCAAGGGATCAATGGGGATGATGGGTTAATTCCACAGCCAGCACCAGCCGGTGGAACCATTCCACCAGCACCGGGAATGGAACAACCAGTGGCACCAGTTGTGCCACCGCTGGATGAGACCCCATAAAAGGCTGATCCTGGCAAAATCCAGTGTGATTTCACCAGCAAACAACCAACGGATAATTCAAGCAGGGCCGGCCGAATGCAAGAACATTCGACCGGCCCTGCAATTTTCGTTACGGACTTTACCTTACAGAGCTCTGATTACTTACCGAGCATCTTGGCACAGGCCTTGGCACACTTGGCGCACATCTCAGCGCATTCCTTACAGCAGGCCTTCGAACTCTTTTCGCACATTTTCACGCAGTCCAGGCAGGTCTGTTCGCAAAGAGCACAGGCCGCTTTCCAGTTGGGATTCTTCGTCTCAACCATCCCGGCGCAAACTGTGCACATCGACGAGCAGATCTCGCAACAGGCTGCACATTCTGGACGATCTTTCTTGCAGCACTCAATGCAGTCTGCGCATACGGCCGCACATTCGCGGCAGTGCTTGGCACAACTGTCTTCAGCATTGAGAGCTTCGGCTGCACCCATCGAAATGCCACCCGCACTTAATGCAGCCACAGCAGCCATCGCACCCAGCATAGAATTCAAAGCCATACGACGATTCATGATCAAACCTCTTAAATGGGGAGCAAAACACATTTAGGAAAAACAGATATGTCATTCTTTTCTCAGGAAACAACAGCGCGATGCTGATTGCTAAAACATGCTTACACAGAGCTGCAAGCATGGCACACATGGCACGATTTTTCTTGAGAGGAGCATCTGTGCACAGCATTCAGCAGAATGCCGGTGCAATTCGATTCAGTACCCACAGAGCAAGATTGGCCGCAGAAAATCAGACCCTCTCGCGTGACTCAAGAGAGCTCTCAATCGATGAGCAGCGGGCGCACAAACAGCTTGCCCGAAGAACTTGTGAGAGCCTGCCAATCAGCTGCGAGAATCTCAACATTGCCACGAGCAATGGAGAATCTGTCGGTCAGGGGGCATGCCATGGGGAGAATCCCAAGGATTCATCACCCGGAAAGAATGCTGTTTACCACTAGGCCACACATCACTGGGAACGACCAGCCAGGTAATGATGGCGGTGAAATCAGTAACTCGAAAGTTGCAGGTTTCAGCCATGATCGCGCGATCAGGATCAGCCGCTTCGATCATCGGGCAGGGACGATCTTTATTGATCAAACCATAAGGATCGAGGCAGCAATGCAGCCGAACGAGACGTGCGGATGGGCTGGCTGTGCTGGCGTCCTTCGTGGGCACAACGTTATGACAGGTCAAATTTTTTGACTGACAGCAGGCCGGGAGTGCCTCATGCGGCATCTGAGCAATAGAGCTCTTTGAAGTTTCCGCAGAACTCTCGTTTTGAGCAGATTCGATTTGAGAAGTCACACAGCAACGAGTCAACAGCAGCCCCGGGACAAACCCGGAACTGAACTGCAGCAGACAGAGAGTGACAGCCAGAAATCGAAGCATCTGAAACCTGAATCTCAATGTTGTTGAGAATCGTTTTCGAGAACATCGCAAAGATTTGTTATCAGTCTTTGCTCAGACCAAGTATACGACGATGCAGCGAGTCTGGCGAGATGTGTTTGGCAAAGATCTGGCGCAGGTTCAAAACCCTTACAAAGAAATCAGACTTCCAGTTCGGCTGGAGTAATCAGGAGAGCAGTCTCGACAGAGCCTGCGTATTGCGGCAATTCACAGCGGGTCGCTCGCCAGCCGGAATGCACAATCGCTCCGGTAAAAGGTGGCCCACCTTCGACTTTGCCTGTTACTTTCCACTGACGGGCCTGAGTCGCATCAATGGTCACGCGACTCCCTTCTTCCCGCGACTCCACTCGTTCAAGAGCAAAAACTCGTTTCACGACCGTGCGACAATCGCGGTGGATATCCCGGGCGACAGCACCAATCTGGGCATCATCAAAGCCGCCAAGATCTTCCTGCAGGAAATCGACAAAACGTGCCTCGCGCTGCAACATCGAGAGGAATGTCACCGCAGGGTTCTGTGACGGCTCAACCACCGGAGACCGCGCAGGTGGAGTCGCCTGAGAAACGCTCGTCTCATGGGCTGCTGGTGCCGGCAATGACGCAGCGGCACTTTTCCCTTCCAGCGCCTCTTTAACCAAGGCGGCTTTCTGATCATTGAAGAGCGTGCCGAAGAACGCTCGAAATGCTGTTCCCAGGTGGATCATGCCAGCTCCTCCATTCCCTATCTCTTGAGGCTCGCAGTCTTCCGAACTCAATGATCAATTGATGAGCTGTCCAGAACACCTGACGAAACAATCGGTTGCAGTTCAATCCGCCACAGCAAGGCAGATTCTGGGGCCGCGGACACTGCTTGAAAGATCCAGCTCACTCATCGCCTCTTGCAATTGGCCAGCCGTCGTGCGATGCGTCATGATCACGAGCGGCACCACGGGGGTGTTGCTCTTGGCATCGACTTCAGGCGCTTCCGGCTGCACAATCGAAGCGAGGCTGATGCCCTTAGCCCCCAGAATGCCCGTGACTTCGGCCATCACGTTCGGTTTATCTTCAACCCGCAATCGTAAGAAATAGCGGCTCGTCGTCTGTTGGGCCGGCATAACCGGGTATTCGGGACGCTCACGCCAAAGATCGAGCCTCTCGAAAGTCAGTTGTGCCCGACCCACCGCGAGATCAATCAAGTCAGCAGCACATGCCGATGCCGTCGGAGCCTGCCCTGCTCCACGGCCCGAATACCACATTTTGCCAACCATGTCGCCTTCGAGCAAAACGGCATTAAACGGGCCAGAAATCTGCGAAAGAGGCGTATCCTTGCGAATCAAAGTGGGCCGGACACTCATTTCCAACTCGCGATTGGTGAGCCGGGCCTGTGCCAGTAACTTGATGTGATAACCCAGATCACTGGCACATTTGAGGTCGCTCAAATCGAGCGAATCGATCCCTTGAATTTCGAACTGGCTGGTGGTGACGCGGGTGCCAAAGGCCAGTTGGCACAAAATCCCCAGCTTCTGGGCAGCATCCAGCCCATTGACATCCAAGGTTGGATCGGACTCGGCATAGCCAAGATCCTGGGCCTGTTTGAGAGCCGTGTGATAATGCTGGTGGCTGGCCTGCATCTCCGTGAGAATGTAGTTGCTGGTTCCATTCAGAATGGCCTGAATGCCAATGATCTGATTGGCCGCCATCGACTGCCCGACAGCCGCAATAATGGGAATTCCACCCGCCACAGCCGCCTCAAAGCAAACTGTACGCCCGTATTCTCTGGCGGCTTGGAAAATCTCATTCCCATGTTCACACAAGAGGGCTTTATTGGCCGTGACGACGTCTTTTCCCGCTTTGAGAAGTGCCAGAATGACTTCTCGTGCGGGATGAATCCCCCCCATCAGCTCCATGGCGACCGTAATTTCCGGGTCGTTGATCACGGCCTGAATATCATTCGTCAAAACACCGCTTTCGAGGCGGATGTCCCTTGGCTTATGCAGGTTACGAACAACTGCCCGCTTGAGGACAATGGGTCGGCCAGCCCGCTCGGCAATGCGATGCGGGTGATCCGTGAGAATCCGAGCCACGCCTGTGCCCACGTTGCCTAAACCAACGATTCCAACCTTCAATGGTGCGACCGCCATGGGGTCTCCGACATACAACAGTTAAGAGCGCTTGCAGAATTCGGTTTTGAATAGAGAGAAGTCATGTTAGAAACAGCTTTTCGCCATCCAATAATGTTGTCATCGTAATGGCGGTCAAGATGGACTGCCACACTACCGGCGCACTTCCACCGGACGACCCACTGAACATCTGTAACAAACCTGCCAACGAGACATCAATTGTGTCCGCAACTTCCAACCTGAAAGGAGACTTGGGCATGTCAATCACAACCCCTGCTTTCCAGGTGGGAGCGGTGACTTATCTGAATTCCAAGCCGCTGATTGAAGACCTGCCTGAACTTTTTCCCAATTCCACTTTAAAGCTCGATTATCCCAGCCGACTGGCGGATGCTCTGGCGGCCCATCAACTCGATGTGGCACTCATTCCATCCATCGAATACTTCCGACTGGCACCAAAAACTCCCTGCAGGATTGTCTCCGACGCCTGTGTGGCCACACACGGCCCGGTGCACAGCGTGAAACTCTACAGCAGAGTCCCCTGGAGCAAAGTTCGGACACTGGCGCTGGATGAAGGTTCCCGTACCAGTGCCACACTTGCCAGAATTCTGCTGCACGAACGCCTGGGGCTGAAGCCCAAACTCACCTCATTCCCACTGGGTTCATCGATTGAAGAGACTGATGCCGATGCAGTGCTGATGATTGGTGATCGCGCGATGTCGCCTCCCAGGGAGACATTCTTCGATGCGTGGGATTTGGGCGAAGAGTGGCATCGCGATACGAACCTGCCCTTTGTGTTCGCCATGTGGGTGGCGACTGGCCCACTGGTGGAATCATCACACATCAAGCCCGAACGAATTCTTAAACCGACCGATCTTGATGCCACAGAGCCGTTCCATCTCGACCATCTGGCTGCCTTGCTTGCCGAAGCCCGCGATCGAGGCGTGGCTCGCTGTGAAGCTGTGGCTGCCCGAGAAGCACAACACATGCGGCTGACAACCGAAGAGATTGTCCGCTACTTTACTGAGAATCTGTTTTTCACTATGGGGCCAGACGAAAAGCGAGGACTGCAGTTGTACTATCAACTTGCCACCCGCCTGAATCTGGCCCCGTCAGGAGTTCAATGTGAGTTCTGCGATCCAGTCCATTCTCGATAAAGCCGTCCAGGGAGATCGCCTGTCGTTTGATGAAGGTCTTGCCCTGATCTCATCGCACGATTTACCTGCGATTGGAGATGCGGCTCATCGTGTGACCCATCGCCTCCATCCCGAACCATTTCGAACTTATAACATCGACCGGAATATCAACTACACCAATATCTGCACGGCTGTCTGCGATTTCTGTGCGTTCTATCGACCGCCCAAACATGCCGAAGGGTACGTGCTTTCGAAAGAAGAACTGCACCAGAAAATTGCCGAGACTGTCGAGCTTGGTGGAGATCAGATTCTGCTCCAGGGGGGATTGCATCCTCAGTACAAACTGGAGTGGTACGAGGAGATGTTGAGCGGGATCAAGTCGGCCTTTCCGCAGGTCAACATTCACGGCTTCTCCCCTCCCGAGATTTACCACTTTACGAAGGTGAATAAGCTTCCACTGAAGACCATTCTCGAACGGCTCAAAGCGGCTGGCTTGGGGAGTTTGCCCGGTGGTGGCGGTGAAATTCTCGTGGATCGCGTTCGGAAGGAGATCACCCGCGGTAAGGTGCTGACGGACGACTGGCTCGACGTGCATCGTGAGTGGCACAAGCTTGGCGGGAAATCGACCTGCACGATGATGTACGGTCATGTCGAAACATTGGCGGAACGAATTGAGCACCTCGAACGATTGCGTCAGCTGCAAGATGAAACCGGCGGCTTCACCGCGTTCATCTGCTGGTCTTTCCAGCCCGATCATACCGAGATGGCTCACATTCCACCGGCTGGCGCTTTTGAATATCTGAAGACTCAGGCCGTCGCGAGGCTCTACCTCGACAATATTCCTAATATCCAGTCTTCATGGGTCACTCAAGGTGAGAAAATTGGAGGCCTCGCCTTGTTCTACGGGGCGAACGATATGGGCAGCCTGATGATCGAAGAGAACGTGGTGGCACAAGCCGGGACAGTGCATCATTTGACACTGGCCACAATTCGCCGACTTATTGAAGATGCAGGCTATATTCCCAGACAACGCAATGTCTTCTACGAGTATATCGACCAATATCCACCAGCGCCCGGGACAACCTTACCCGAGTTACCGCTTCCTCATCCAACAGCATTACCTGTGGCACCCGCGATGACTGACGATCCGAATATCACTAGCGACCTCAATAAAAAGCTACTTCCTGTTCTCAATTAAAGAACACGTGCTTGAAAAGTGACGATTAACTCCTTCGTCATAACGAAACATAAACCCAAGCCATTTCCTGACAGGCTGCTGTTTTGACGGGAGATCATCCTGCGTTTGAACAAGTGATTTTCAAACATCGTCTCGGAGATCCTCAGAAGGGTCGAATACTCATAATGCTTTGGAGTATCACTACTTCTTGATTGCGGTGCCGAGTTCGAAGCTTTCCTTAGTTGTACCATCAGCCTTGACAGTCAGCTTGAGCGGAGAGCTTTCATTCCCAAACTTGGGGTCAATTCCTGAGGCTTTCAGGCTGCCATGAGAACCCTCTGGCGTACCGACCGCAACGACTGAGACAGTCGCCTCCCCCACAACTGCCTGTCCCGAAGCAACTCCCTCGGCATTCGTCTCGAAGACAACGGGTTGCCCTTTTCCAGTTGGTGAGACCTTGACAGTCGTCTTTGCTGGCACAGGAGTTCCACCCACGGTCAAAGTGAGTGAGACATTGGCTGTTGGTGGTGCGTCAGTACTGCCTCCACAGCCCCCAAAAAATAGCACAAACACCATAGCACATGAGTGAAAACACGTATTTCTATTCATGGAATTCTCCCAGATCCTGACAGGCATGATTCGCAAGAGCATTAGCAGCACGAGGAAACCAGATTTTTCGTTGCGTTGAATCATTTCGTAAACTACATTTGCATGCATAAATGTTCAATTGTTTTTGTGGCGATATCGGGAGATATGTCGATCTTCGTTGAGCCACCACAACTTCTCATAATTGTTCAGGAATTCTCATGAATCACGCGGCTTTGTCACGTAAAGCATTTACCCTGATTGAACTTCTGGTGGTTATCGCCATCACCGCCATCCTGACTGCACTCCTTTTGCCCGCTGTCCAACAGGCGCGAGAAGCCGCCCGTCGGACGCAGTGTCGCAACAACCTCAAGCAGTTGGGGCTCGCACTTCACAACTATCACGATAACAGCAATATCCTC
>JAIXUU010000317.1 GCA_027483405.1 Planctomyces sp.
ACGTTGAACACATCCGCCCTTGCCCAATCTGCCGCTGATGCGGTGAGCGATGATCCCTTTTTGTGGCTGGAGGAAGTTGAAGGCGAAAAGGCGCTGGCGTGGGTACGCGGGCAGAACACACGCTCTCTGCCCAAGCTCACGGAAGACCCCCGCTACGCGAAGCTTGAAGAAGATGCCCTCAATATCATTCGCGCCAAAGACCGCTTGACCTTTGGCTCATATGCTGGCGGCTATGTCAGTAATTTCTGGCAGGACACCAATCATGTGCGCGGCATTTGGCGGCGGGCGGACTTTACTGCTTGGCGCTTGGGCAGCCCAGTGTGGGAAACCGTGCTAGACATTGATCAGTTGGCTAAAGATGAAGGCAAGAACTGGGTCTACCAAGGCAGTAACCCACTCGACCCACATGACATCTGGAATACCCGCCTGCTCCTCGACCTATCCAATGGCGGCAAGGATGCTGATACCAAACGTGAATGGGACGCGAAAACTCGGTCCTTCGTAGAGGGTGGTTTCCAACTGCCTGAGGCGAAATCGGGTGCCGTTTGGGTCGATAAGGATACCTTGCTTGTCTCTACAGACTGGGGCCCGGGCACCATGACCGAAAGCGGCTATGCCTATATCGTGAAACGTCTAAAGCGCGGTCAGAAGCTGGAAGATGCCGTTGAAGTCTATCGCGGCACGGAAAAGGACGTTGCGGTCGGTGCTTTCCGCGTCGATGACGGCACCCGCTATCATCACTTCATCAACCGCGCGCCCACCTTCTTCACGACAGAGACCTATTATCTTGAAGCCGATGGTAAAGTTGCCAAGCTGGATCTGCCCAGCAAGCACAGTCTCCAAGGCCTCCGCGCGGGAATGGTCTATGTGACCCTGCAAGAGGATTGGACGCCGCGTGGTGCCAAAAAGGCGATTGCTGCAGGCTCGTTAGTTACAGCGCCTTTGGCCGCCTTGAAGGCCAAGACCGGTGCGATCCCAACCACGACCATCTATGCGCCCGGCCCCCGCGAAGCCTTGCAAGATGTGTCTATGGCGAAAACCGGCCTCTATCTCACCCTTTCAACAAATGTGAAGAGTGCGGTACGCTATTATACCCAAAATGGGAAAGGCGCTTGGTCGTTCAAGCCGGTCGCCTTGCCCGTCAATGGTGTGGCTTCGGTTGTGGATGCAGGCATTCGCCAAGAAGAAGCCTTCTTCTCTTACAATGACTTCATTACGCCACCGTCGATCCTATTTGCGGCCAAGCCGAGCGACAAACCTGTGACGGTTCAAGCCCAAGCGGCACGCTTTGATGCGTCAAATTTAGAAGTAAATCAGTATGAAGCGACCTCTAAAGACGGAACCAAAATCCCGTACTTCGTGATCGCGAAAAAGGGTTTGGTCTTGGATGGTAGCAATCCTACCTTGCTCTATGGCTATGGCGGCTTTGAAGTGTCGCTCTTGCCCAATTATTCGGCGATGAATGGCAAATTATGGAATGAGCGTGGCGGGGTTTATGTGCTGGCCAATATTCGCGGTGGCGGGGAGTTTGGCCCTGCGTGGCATACCGCAGGCTTGAAGGGCAAACGCCAAGTAATCTATGATGACTTCATTGGCGTTGCTGAAGACCTAATTGCGCGTAAAATCACATCTCCGCGCCGGTTGGGCATTCAAGGCGGTTCGAATGGCGGCCTCCTTATGGGCGTGATGATGACCCAACGGCCCGAACTGTTCCAAGCGGTCGTCTGCCAGGTGCCGCTCCTCGACATGCTGCGCTATCACAAGCTTTTAGCTGGGGCGTCTTGGGTGGACGAATATGGTGACCCTGATGTACCGGCCGAGCGGCCTTGGTTGGAAAAATTCAGCCCATATCAGAATTTGGTAAAGCGCAGCCCTTTCCCAGAGGCCTTTTTCCTAACATCAACCAAGGACGACCGCGTCCATCCAGGTCATGCGCGTAAATATGCTGCTAAGATGGAAAGTCTGGGCATGCCCTTCCTTTATTACGAAAATATCGATGGCGGACACTCGGCAGCGGCAAACTTGGTAGAGAGCGCCAAGCAGCGGGCTCTGGTGGCTACCTATCTTATGCAGAAATTGGTCGATTAGGTCCGAAAGCTTGGCCCGAGTGGCCAAGCGACCTATTCGACCGAGAAGAGGGACGCAACGTAGCAGGAGACAGGCGATGAAGCCTTTACAGATCATGCTGGCGTGCGGGCTACTAGCCTTCACCGCAGCTTGCGAGACCATCCCGTTTGAAGAGCGGGCAAAAGCCTATGAAGACCAGATGGTACAACGTTTTGTCGGCAAATCAGCCGATGAATTGGTGCTGGCTTTTGGACCGCCGCAATCATCCTATAAGCTGACCGATGGCCGCGATGTGTTGCAGTATGAACAAAAGCGCACGAGCACCCAAGGCGGCGAAAGCTATACCAGTTTTCGGGAAGTGACGCGCTTTAGAACCGAGACCGATGCCGCAGGCAATGTGCGCACCGTTCAATATACCGAATCCGTGCCCGTTTTGAATTCTTCACCTGTTTACACGGTTAATCAAAACTGCATTCGCCGATTTGTGGTAGCGAGTGATAAAACGGTGGAAAGCTTTCGCTGGGAAGGCAATGCCTGCTTCCGTTAGGCGGGAGTCTGAACCGGTAACCCTGCGCCAATCAGGCGGGCAAATTGGGTAATTAGGGCGGCCAAATCCTCATAGCTGGTCGCCTGCCCCTTTAAACCTTGAAGTGCTGCCGTTATGGC
>JAIXUU010000284.1 GCA_027483405.1 Planctomyces sp.
ACGATGGATGTCAGTTTGTGGGCCAGGGCCAAAGGCTTGAGGTCGAGTCGAGAAGGGAACGAGCGGCCCGAGCTATCGGTGATTTTCTTTGATGACCTCCGCCGGACCGTGGCCGAGGTCAGCGTGCCGATCTCGACGGGAACTTACGAATGGCAGGAGTTTCGCAAGAGCTTTGCCATTCCAACCAAAGCCCGCGAAGCCATCATCTACATGAGTCTCCAAGGAGCCACGGGCGACTTAACGATCGACGACCTGCAGATTCGCACACAGTTTCGGAAACCATAATGATTTGTGAAGCGATGGTCTTCCCATGGAAGATTTTTAACGCAAAGAACAGCGGGCTCTCGGTTTTTGATAATTAGATATGATTTCATGAACCAAATGAATGCAGGAAAAATTTGCGAAGCTGCATCGTGCGTGAGATCTGAGCACAAGGGGGCGGTGCTCTCAAAAACCTCCCTGCTCTCGTAACTCATGTGTTGTTTCTCTGAGCAATTCAGAACTAATAATCAATTGTGGGGCGAACACATTCAATTCGATTGTTATTGAATCTAGAATTGAAATGCCTGTATAGTCATATGGTGGCTATCAAGGATTAAAATATCATAAAGTTCATTCAGGCGAATCTTGAAGACTGGAGTTAGAATTTGAATGCTCGTGCAATAATTCTCTTGATTGCTTTGAGTTGGACAGCACATCTGGTGGCTGCCGATGATGAGACGATCAATGGCCTGAATACAGAAATCTTCAAAGATCAGATGTTGAATCAGCTCGTTGCAAGGCGAATAGATCCCAACATCGACTGGCACTGGGCAAACGCAAAGCCTGTCGAAAACATTGATTCAACTGGTTTCAGCATTCGTTGGACTGGGTACATAAAGGCTCCCATCAAGGGGCAGTATGAGTTTATCGTCAGTGGCGATGATGGTTATCGAGTCTGGATTGATGATCGTCCAGTCATTACGAACTGGGTCAGTGAATGGCAAAAAAAGAATGTTTCCGTTGAGATGACTGGCGAGCCCCAAAGATTCAAAATGGAATATTTGATGAGTCCTCCCTCCGGTGCTTGGATCACTCTTCGTTGGCGACCGGTCGGAACGGCGGATGCTTTCATCGTTCCGACGGATGTCTTTTTTCCCACCGAAGAGTCTGCAAAAGCGAAACTCCCGGCCAAAAGATTAATTCCGAAAAATGGCCTTGTCGCGGAATACTTTGATATCGATTTCAAGAAGCGTTTTGGTGCTGGTCGAGTTCACAGAGCCGAGACTATGTGGGAAGGCGAGCGTCCTCATGCTGGAGTACCACATGATGCTGGTGCTCGTTACACAGGTTTCTTATTGCCTCCAAAGACGGGTCGATACCGTTTCGTCGCTTTAGGAGACGATCGAGTGAGAATCACTTTAAACGGTAAACCTCTGGTTGAAGCTAACGACGATGATCGTGAATCGGTTGCTTTTCTTGATTTAACCGAGGGGAAAGCCGTGCCACTAAAAATCGACTTTCAAGATACAGGAGGGTGGGGGCGTTTTTACCTCCATTGGGTTCCGCCGGGATCAAAGGTCGAGCTTTGCATTCCTCCGGAGTGTTTGTATCTCAATAAGCAATCAGTTCCAAAGAGTGCTCTATAGAGTGTGGTCGTCGTTAAGCAAAGACCACTTCATCACTGATACTTCGTTTGTGCAATAGGAGTTTACCTCATCACCTTTGAACTTCGCGTACGCTCGATCCCATTGGCTAATCAGGTCGGATCGCGAGCTTCCTTGACGAAGTTTGGGCTTTTTGACAAATCTCCTCTTTCACGAATGCACAATGCGGCACTCGGGCAGGCTTTCCAGGAAGACGCGACCGTAAGGTTTTGTGCGGATGCGGGGGTCGAGGATGACGACCATGCCGTGATCGGTCTTCGTGCGGATGAGGCGACCGAAGCCTTGCTTCAGTTTAATAGCGGCTTCGGGAACCTGGTATTCCATAAAGGGATTCCCGCCCCGCGCGCGAATCGCTTCGACGCGTGCTTCCAGCAGTGGATGATCGGGCACACTGAAGGGGAGCTTCGTAATAATCACGTTCTGCAGGGCATCGCCCGGAACATCGACCCCTTGCCAGAAACTATCCGTTCCAAAAAGGACGGCGGCAGGATCCTTCCGGAATCGCTCTAACATTTGCGACCGCGGCAATTCTCCACTTTGCGAGTAGAGCGAAAAATTCTTGCGGATAAACCAGTTCGTTAAGCGTCGTTCGCAGCTTTGGAGCATTTTGTAGCTGGTAAAGAGCACAAAGGCCCGGCCCGATGTCTGGCTGACGTACTCCTGGATCTTTTCGCAGACAGCGAACTCGAAGTCGGCGGGAGAATCGGTCGGATCGGGCATCCCATCCGGGAGAACGAGCTTCATCTGCTCGCGGTAATTGAAGGAGCTGCCAAGCCTTAAACTTTGCGAGCGGGTTAAGCCCAGACGAGAGCGTATGAAGTCAAAACTCTGTTGGCCCACAGCCAGAGTGGCACTCGTCAGGATCACTGTGGGAACTTTGTTGAAGAGCTCTTCACGCAGGACAGCTCCCACTTCAATCGGTGAGCAGCAAAGCTTCACTTTGAGATTGCGCTGGGCACCTGTGGTTTCGACCCAGTAAACGCTGTCGCCGCGTCCCTGTTCGACCCATTGCGAAATACTCCCTGCCAGCGAAATGAGTCGTTCACTGGCACTGACAAGTTCGATCTTTTCCTCTTCCTGTTTGAGTTTGGCAGCGTACTCGGCCAACGACGTGGCCAGCTTGCGTAGATCTCCTGAAAGTGTGTTTTCAATCGCTAAAGGTTCACGAACTCGACCATTGGCCGGGCCATGATCCTGGACGCGATGCCGGATTTCGTCGAAAAATTCGTAGACATCATGCTTGAGCCGGGTGATGAGGGCCCTTTGTGGTTCGAGCGGATAGCCTGCAATCAGGCCTTTTTGTGTCTTCTCATTGAACAGCCGATTGAGCATGTATTCGATCTGGCCACTGCTGATCCCCAGGCCCAGGTGGTCGGCAGCAACCTGCTCGAGGGTATGGGCTTCATCGAAGACGACTGTCTGATAATCGGGAAGGACGCTGGCTCCTTCGCGGCGGAGTGCGAGATCAGCACAAAAAAGAGCGTGATTGACAATCAGAACATCGGCATTCCAGACCCTGCGGCGGGCTTTGTAGTAATGGCAGTCGCTATACGTGGGGCAGTTTTTCCCGAGGCAATTGCCGTGCTCGCTGCGAACTTCATCCCAGACCTGAGGAAGTGGCTTAAAGTCGAGACTCGCGAGGCTGCCGTCGTTGGTTTCGCGAGCCCAGCCAGCCAGCGAACGCACCTGATCTTCGGCCTCACTGGTCGGAAAGAGTGATCGCGATTTTTCGAGGGCTCCCTTGAGACGACGCAGACTCACATAATTGGACCGCCCTTTGACAAGCACAGCCGAAAACTCGACAGGCAGGATCGAATTGAGGAGCGGAAGATCCCGGCTGATGAGCTGTTCCTGGAGGCTGATAGTATGCGTGGAAATCACCACACGTCTTTTGGCACCACCATCGACCGTTGAGCCCTGATTGGCCGTCGCGGCGAGGATGGCGGGAACCAGATAGGCGTAGCTTTTGCCTGTCCCTGTGCCGGCTTCGACAACAAGATGCTCACCAGCGGCAATCGCAGCGGTGACCGCCCGGGCCATCTCCAGTTGCTCACCACGCACTTCATAGTGCGGCAAGCGACGAGCCAGCAGGCCCTCCTGGCCCAGGACATTTTCAGCCGTCAGCTCCACGCTTGACCTTGCTCCAGAAGAATCGGCACTCAATCCGCAGTGTCTCAACCGGTGAGAACCTGCCACAAGAAGAGGATATCAGACTTCCCGGTGATTGGTTACTCACTCCCCGGAGAGTAGGCCCCAGCGTTACGGCCTGATTGACTGATGCAATCGTCATAACCGGACAGGTCAAACGTGGCATTCTCGCAACAAGTCTCCCAGAGAGGTTCCGCCAGAACGTAGGTTAGGAGTGTTGAATTGTTTTCTTTTCCGGGGAGTGAGGCTTGTCTCCGGGAGCTGGATTTCGTCCAAGGACTGTTGACCATGCCTGTCGATCTGAAAACGACACCTCAGAAATCGCTTGTTCCTGCGGATGATCCGGGTATGGCAGGTACTCAAATCGTTTCGTCAACAGAGGGCGAACTTGTCGCTCATGATGAGGAATCATCGGATGCACATCCCAGTGTGGGTGCCGATGTTTCGATGCTGACTGATAAAACACCCCCGTGGCTGCGTGCCTCGCGGCGGATGGCAATCATCACGCTGCTGGTGGGGGTGGCCTTCTGGTTTTATTCGATCAAGCCGGTATGGCATGCCGATCCCTGGTCGCATATTGCCTATGGAAAACTGATTGTCAGCGAAGGCTTACCCGCCACTGAGCAGCTCTTGCCTCTGGCACGCGGGATGACTTACTGGAACTCTTCGTGGTTGTTCGATGTGCTGCTGCGAAATGTCGATCGTACATTGGGCGGGGCTGGTCTGCAGGGTGCCACCGAAAAAAAAACAGAATTGATTGTGGCACTCTTTGTCAGTTCCCTCGCACACACTACCGGGCGAACGCTACTAGCCTGCGGTATGGGTATGGCACTGCTGTTTCTGATTGGCCATGATCTCTCGATCCTAAGGTCACAGCTGGCCGGAATCGTATGTTTTCTGACGGCGTGGATTCTCTGGCAAGGA
>JAIXUU010000423.1 GCA_027483405.1 Planctomyces sp.
CCAGAGCGTGGTGAGCCAAGTGTTCAAAGCCCGTTAAAGGCCAGAGAGTTGAGCACGCCACTAGATTTCCGTTGGTCTGCGGCCAGCCCCGGAATGATGTCTAGCTTGATTGAGGGCGGGATGATGGCGAGGACGGTCTGAATCCAGACACCGATTCAGCGGAATCGAGAAGACCTTTTCACTCCTTTCTGGAAAAAATCAATAGGCATGATCCGGTGTGTCCCGGGTGATGAATGTGCTGAAGCGGTTTTCTATCGCGTGAACCTCTGCGCTTCATGATTTTTCAAGTGGGGCAGCAGGCTCTGGCCCCGTGGGAGAAGCGGGTTTACTGAGGCTTTGTGGGGCTGTGACTCCCATGGAGACGTAAATGCCAACGAGGTCTTCGAGGCTGCAATTGGCGGGTTTGACCCAAGCCTGTTTGACGCAGAGCAAAGCTCCGCCAAAGGGGACGGGGGCTGTGGGCAGGATGACGATGTGGTAGGCTTCGCCTCCAAAATGAACGAGTTCGGAAGTGGGCATCAGTGCCGGAGTTCCGATATCACTGCCATCTCCAAAAAAGCACATGACGGGCGTCATGGATTGCAGTGAATCTTTTTTTCGATCGAACAGACTGGTGACATGTTTCGAGGCATCGTAGATCGTTCCGAGGGCCGGTATACGTCGCAACCCTTGATCCAGCATGCGTTGCCAGCCTCCACCCATGCCATTTTCCACCAGAGCTCCCATGCCATAAATGGCGAGGACGACTCCGAGGATGCCAATCAGGTAAGCCGTCGTTTCGCAGGCCACGAGGGGCATGCCAATGGACATGAGGGCTTTGCCGAAAGGGCTGAGAGGCCCAAACAGGTCGTGGATTAACCTCACGACCCAGACCAGAACAGCCAATGTTAACGCCAGAGGCGTGAGACCAATCAGCCCGGTGACAAAGGTGATGCCCACACGTTCCGGATAAGTACGGGGAGGTTGTGCTGTGGGCGCGGGATCGTGGGACATATGAATCAACTCTTGATGGGCTATGAACACGAGACAGGACGCATGTTATCGCAAAATATGTGTGCCATTCTGAACTGAGTTTGCCCGTGGCTGCAATCGGGTAGGGCCTCAGAATGTGGTACTGATACATTTCCCAGAAAATCACAGCGCATTGTTGGTTGTGAAAACATGCTTGCCCAGTATTTACTCAAGGCAGGCTGCAAGCATGGCACACAGAGGGCTCGTATTTCATGGAAAGCGTATGACAAGATGTGGTGTGGTCATCAATGTACAAAGCCCGGCATTTTTTTTGATGCCGGGCTTTGAATAATGCGTGTGGTGGGAATTGACTCGGGAGGTGAATCTTTGAAGTTGTTCCCTCGATGTGCGATTCAGGGAACTCTCTTATCGCTGGATTTGCCGGACCTGATTGCCCAGTACAGCCGTAAAGATCGGCTGCATGACGACCTGCACAATGACTCCTGGCTGGCCTTGAGAAGCAACTTCGGTCTGGCTGGCGACCAGAGCTTCATTCGCCAGCGAATTCTGACCGGTGGAGGCGTAGCATTTCGAAAGACTGGCCCAGGCCCGGCGATTCATAGGAGCAGGGAACAGATCGGCGGCTTTTTTCAGGGGCTCAATCGCTTCGTCAAACTGGCTGAGGCCGGTGAGAGCTTCGCCTCGCAGCAACTGTTCGATGGCATTGAAAGGGCCGGCATCGTCGATTCGATTGAGTTCGGAAAGAGCTGCCTGTGGCAGTTCAAGCTCCAGATATCCCTCAGCAGCGGCCAGTCGTTTGACGACTTTGTATGAAATCTCGTGATTCATGATCAGCCCCTTCACTTTCGAGGATGTCTGGTGATAAGCGTCGCCTGGTGGTGCGATGTTCGCAAAAGTGTCGAATCACACCAGATCAATCAATTATGTTGCAAGTTATGTGCCCTGAATCCGAAATCGGCAAGGCCATGATTTTTGTGCCGATTCTCATCAGGAATTCTCGTTAAAAGTGGCATGGCTGTTACGTCAGTCTCGTCGATGGGCAGTCCAGCGGGTGAGATGACCTGTGTCCTGTTTGGCAGGCTTGCTGTCAAAATGACAACCCTTTGGATTTGTGTCGAAACCTGAGGCGGAGCTGACAGTTTCCAGAGCATGAAAAATCAGGAGTGATCCCTGAGTTTCCGGCAGCAGAAGTTTCATTCGACTGAAGTCATCGTGAAAACCGGCAGTCCGCCATAATGCAAAACAAGAACTTCATGGACTGTAAGTATCTGATTTGACGCGGCTGCATGATTCCAGGTTCACTTGTCGTTCCTGCTGGAAGCATTCGATGCTGCTCATGCAGTTGTCTCCATAAGAATTACTACGAGAAAAGCGAAAGCTTTCAGGGAGAAATGGCTGTCTCTGCAAACGTTTTTTCGAGTTTTTCTGCAACAGCGAAAAGGGACCATGAGTCTCAGAATAGAACAACCTCAAGGCACGCCATCGAGGCTGGTCGGCTGGAGTTCAAGGAGCCACTTTGGCCGCATGGTGGGTCTGTCTGTGAGTTGCACACTTGCGGGGGAGTGTCGCGATGCGGGAGAATAATTTGTCATCGTGTCGATCACTCAATGGAGATTGCCGGGCCAGTGCATGGACTCACTGGTGTGGTGACTCTCACGTCGCAAAGTGCCCTTCGCATGTTGCTGTTTGTCTGTGCCTGTGTACTTCCCTCATTCTGGGTTTCATTCGCGGCCGTCGGTGCGATGCGCTGGATTGCTCCCCGGCTGGGTCTGATCGATAAGCCTGCTGCTCGCAAAGTTCATTTAGTTCCCAAGCCCATGGGGGGAGGGATTGGTCTGTGGTGTGGTGTGCTGATTCCACTGACCGGAGCATTGCTGATTGTCTTTTTTGCACCGGAACTGTTGCCCGTCAAAATTCCCGGGAAGACGATCTCGGCTGATGGCAGTGTGCTGTACCGTCTGCCTCAGCTATTGGCTGTGACTTTGGGAGCGTTGGCCATGGGCCTCGTGGGGTTGGCTGATGATTTTCGTCCTTTGCCATGGCAGCCCAGGCTCCTTCTGCAATTTCTGATTTCTGCCATTGTGGTGGCTTGTGGAGTGCGGGCGACCTTTTTTGTGGAGAGCTTCTGGCTGGGGGCGATTGCCAGTGTGTTGTGGTTTGTGGTGCTCGTGAATTCGATCAACTTTCTGGACAACATGGATGGGCTGGCGGGTGGGATTGGCTTCATCGTTTCGGGTGTGTTTGCCTGTATGATGCTTTCGAGAGCCGATGATCCCCGCTGGATGGTCGGAGGGTATTTTCTGCTTTTGTGCGGCTCGCTGCTGGGTTTTTTGTGCCACAACTGGTCACCAGCCCGCATTTTTATGGGAGATGCCGGTAGCTACTTTCTGGGCTTTTCGCTGGCGAGCATGACAATTCTGGGGACGTTCTACACTGCGGAAGATGGCCGGACGCATACGATTCTGGCACCACTTTGCGTGCTGGCTGTGCCACTTTACGATCTGCTGTCGGTAATCAGTATTCGTTTGAAGGAAGGACGCAGTCCTTTTCAGCCGGACAAGAAGCACTTTTCGCATCGACTTGTGGCGCTGGGGCTGAAACCTGTCCATGCCGTACTGACGGTGCATCTTGCGACATTGACGACGGGGCTGGCTGGATTATTGCTGTGCTCGGTCGATTCATGGGGTGCAGCGCTGTTATGCCTGGGGATTGTGGTTTGCATTCTCGCGATGATTGCCATTCTTGAATCGGCACCACGGCCTGCGATCGCTGGTTCATCCTTGGGAACAATCCCTGTGGTGGCGATGTCGGCGGCTGCCGGGCCTGAACAGAGCTTGGCCGATGTTTCAGCGAGTGGCCGCGAATTGAATTCGCACGCTTCGGATCGGACTTCGACCGATGTTTCGGCAAGGAACTGGTAAATGCCTTCTTGGCGAACGATGGCGTTATCGATCCAGAGTCTGTTGTTCGGGGAGCAGGCGATTCCTGTTCGCTCAGATCTGGAAAAGGGGCATCCTCCGGGATGGTTGTGGATGTCTGCGAGAGGAAAGAAACCTGTTGTCGAAACCCGGCGGGCTGGAACATCGACAGGTCAGCGCATGGTGCAGGATGCGGGGGGGCGAGGGCTGGTTGAACCTTCGCGATGGCAGGACCGAGTGGCGGGCTGGCTCGTTGTGATGCTCGCCTGCCTTTTTTTTGCGAGGTTCTGGACACCACCGGAAGCAGCAGTGATGGGGGAATCCCTCTGGCTGGCGATTCTGTCGATGGCCACATCGGCGCTGCTGCTGATCCTGTTGCCTAAAACAGAGCCCGCTTCGCGTGCCTGGCGTTCAGGGTTTGTCTGGGGGTTGCTGCTGCTGACTGCTGGTCAGGTGGCTGGGACAATTCACGTCTGGCTGGCTCAGGGAGATCGACGAGCGGCTGCCAATCTGCTGATTGAGTTTTTTTCTCTGGCCATGGGAGCCTGCGTGCTGTGGCGTCTGGCACCTCGATTGCCGGATCGACCGGGCCATGTGATCAGCCTGAATGCGATCTGGCCGTTTGTGATCACGACATTGCTGTCGATGTCTGTACTGGGGCTGTATCAGCATGAGATTGGCCTGCCCGCGATCTCCGGTCGATATATCAAAGCGATACAGGAACTGGATCGACTGGAGGGTCTGCAGGAGCGATCCGCAGAAGATGAGTCAAAGATTTCACAGCTCAGGAAACAGCTGGAAAGCGATGGTATTCCCACAGAATTGCACTCTCGCAGAGCGTTCTTTCAACGATTGACCAGCAGTGAGCCTTATGGCTTTTGCGCTTTGGCAAATACATTTGCGGCAGTGCTGCTGGTGCTTTTGATACTGAGTCTGTTTGTGTGGCCAGAGGTGACTCGGCAGCGCACGATGTGGTCGTGGCCTGATCTTTCCCGCCCGTTCACCTGGATTCTGCTGGCGGCGTGGATGCTGGGAGGTTGGACATTGCTGCTGACGAAATCCCGCACGGCAGTGCTGGCACTGGCTGTCACGATGCTGCTGCTGGCTGTGCGGCCACTTGTCAGCCAGTGGAAAGCTGTGGGCAATCTGCGTGTTTCGTCCAGATCGTGGTTGTGGATCTTCGGTGCTGGCACAGGAGCCATTGTGCTACTGGTCGGTTTGGTAGCCTGGCGCGGCGGGCTGGATCTGGAGGTGATCACAGAAGCCCCGAAATCACTGCGATATCGGCTGGAATACTGGGTCGCGACGTTGCAGATGCTGGCAGATCATCCCTGGTTTGGAGTCGGCCCCGGAAACTTTCGCAGCGTTTATTTGTCGTACAAACTCCCGAGTTCGAGCGAAGAGATCGCTGACCCTCATAACATGGTTCTTGAAGCGTGGAGTTCGGGAGGAGTTTTGTCGCTCGCGGGGTTGCTGGTGCTCGCAGGAACCGGGCTGTTCGCTCTGGGGAAAGGGTTATTGAACTCGTCGCCTGGAGTGAATGATCAAACTTCGGCGGAAGGTTTTTTCATTCAGAATTATCGAGCTATCCACCTTCCTTCCCATTGGCCACTGTGGGCTGGTGCTGGCAGTCTGGCGATTGCCTGGTGGGGCCGGTTTCTGCTCGACGGCGTCTTTGACGATGCGCTCATTGTGTTTGGCGTCTTCTGGACTGGGCTGTATCTGATTATTGATCGGTTTCAATTGAAGTCATTGATGAAGGCAGAGAGAGCCGATGAATCGCCTGCTGCCCCGCAGGAATTGAGGGCCGATCGGGATGCTCGTGGTTTCGCTCACAGTTGGGGAGATCTGGCATTTCCAGCAGCGGCGTTCGCTCTGGGAGTGAATCTCCTGGCGGCTGGTGGGTTTGGAATGGCGGCAATCCTGGGATTATGGCTGCTGCTGATTACTTTATCGACATGGCCGGTAGGTGCCGTCGTTACACAGATGAGAGAACCCGGAGAATTTCAGGATGGCAAAGCTGGTTTCGGCGAGGATTTGCTCTCGTCGTGTTTCGTGTGGGGAAGTCGATTACTCCCTGGGGCGATGGTGCTGGTGATGGTCCTTTCGATCTGGGGGGCATGGCCAGTCTGGATGGTCTCACAGGGACGCATCCAGATGTCAGCTCGACCAGCCTCGACACGAGGTGCCGCCATTCGGGAGATGGTGAAATTGGCTGAAATGGATGAGTGGTCTCCCAGCCTGGCCGAGACGGCCGGCATGGCGTGGTTTTCTAATGCCGAAAGTTCGACGGAGTGGGCGAACGGTGAAAAATGGATGAAATCTGCCAGTCAACGCGATTTTCACAGTTACCGGCCTCATGAGCAGTTGGCGCGTGCCTATTTTGAAAGAGCTGTGAGCAGTCCTGCTGAGCGACAAATTTTTGCCGAGAAGGCTGTGGAATCTTTTGAGGAAGCGAATCGCAGATATCGCAGTTCGAGTCGACTTCTGGCTGGGGCTGCGGAAGCGTTGGCATTGGCAGGGAAGCGAAAACAGGCCTCAATTGAAGCGAATCGGGCTTTGAAGCAGGATGAATTGAATCGGCAATTGGGCCACTCGGATCGTGTGCTTCCTGAAGAAGTTGTCGAGCGACTCAAGCGACTGCAAGCAGAAAAGCTGGATGAAGATCCTTTGAACAATGGGCGAGTCCAGTGACTCTCTCCAGCATTTCCGATTAGACTGTCGTATATCGCTGCGGAAGCGTGTTGAAATTGCCTGCTGAGCTGGGCGGTTCTTCAGAAGATATTCTGCAAACGAAACTTATGACGAGATCAACACAGGCCCGGATTGCTGGAGAGGATCGCTATGAAGCCTGCTGCCATGGCTGTTTGTGCATTTTTGACGGTGATGACGTTAGCAGCGATTGCGTTTTTCGGTCGCGGAACTGCGACGTTACCGGTCAACGTGGCTCAGCCCGTGCCAGAAACTGAAATTGGCCCCAAAGTGGCCAAAGAAGGGCCACAGCCCAAAGCGGTGATTCCTGAAGTGGAATACGACTTCGGGAAAATGGAAATGGGCGACGAAGGATCGCATGTCTTTATCATTAAGAATGAAGGCGAAGCACCGCTGGAAATCCTGGCGCGTAAAGAAGAAACCACCTGCAGTTGCACGGTAGGGAATGTGGCGGGTGATGGTAAGCTGGCACCCGGTCAGCAGACGGAAGTCACTTTGAACTGGAAGATCAAGCTCGCAAATCCCAGCTTCCGGCATCATGCGGTCATTCGTACTAATGATCCTGGTAATCGCAGAATCGAACTGACGGTGGTCGGGAAAGTGGAAAACGGCCTGCAGCTCAAACCCGAAGGGGAATGGGCGATGGGGCAATTGAAAATTGGAGCACCATCGGAAGCGACGGGTTCGATCTACAGTCCGCTGTTCGACAAGTTCGAAATTACGGAAGTCAAAACGGATCTTCCCACCACACAGATCACCTGGGTGCCTCTGACTGAAGAACAATTGGGCGAACGCGGTGCGAAATCTGGTTATCTGCTGAAGGCGACTGTTTCCGGTGATGTCCCGGTCGGCAGCTATTCTGACCGTGTTGTTTTACAGACCAATCTGGAGAAGCATAAGGAAGTCAGCTTTACCATCAAGGCGACTCGCCCCGGGCCGATCGATGTCATAGGACGGGGCTGGGCCAATGAATCGACCGCTCTGATCTTAGGAGATTTTCCGGCCAAAGACGGGAAGACGGCCGAGTTGTCGCTCTTTGTGCGGGAATTGGAAGGGGATCTCGAGCTTAAAGGCTACGAGACCGCTCATAATGCGGTGGAAGTCGCCTTGCGAAAGGACGACAAGTACATGGGCAAAGGGGTGCAGCGATACTTTCTGACAGTCAAGGTATTGCCTGGTCTCCCTGCCGACCGGCAGTTCAAGAAATCCGAGAAAGTGATTCTCAAGTTGAATCATCCACTCATCCCGGAGTACAAGTTCTTTGTCAGCTATCTATCACTGTAATTGACAGTTGATGGTGCATTGTCGAGAACTGCACAGGCACTGCCATCAGGGGTGTTTCAAGGTCGAAAATTTTGTGCAATGGCGTTTGATGAACCAGATTTCTGGTTTTTGAATGCCTCGCCAGGGATGTCTGCTATGCCTCGTCATCGTCGTCAGCGTGCTATTGCCTGTCCTCTGGGTGGTCAAAATCGCCCCGCGCAGTCCACTTCACCTAAATTGGGCCGGGTCTTCTGGCCTTGTCTTCTGGGACTGGCTTGCCTGACAACTCTGCTCACAGGAGGGGCGTGGGTCATGCGACTTGTTCCCAGCGATGCACAACTGGCAAGCCGAACTTCAACACAAGCTGTCTCCAGCTCTTCTTTGCCGTTACAGAACTCTGCGGTATCCGTCATCCCCTGGAATACGCCCCTAGCACAGGCGGCTCAAGTGCCAGCCGGGCAGCTTCCTTCGGATACCAAATCATCAGAAGCCACATCAAAGGCCACCAGCGATACCAGTGAACCGCCTGTGGCGGAAGACTGGCCTCGCCCGCAAGCGGTCCTCATGCTCTCGGCAGAAACGAATGGCTATCTCGAACCTTGCGGCTGCTCATTAACCCAATCGGGTGGGATGTCGCGCAGGCTCGATCTTTTCCAGCGGCTTACCAAAAGAGGTTGGCCCGTCGCGGGGCTGGATGCCGGGGGATTCGTCAAGCGGTCTCGCCGCCAGGATCAGATCAAGTACGAAGCGATTCTAACGGCTTTGCGATCACTCAACTATCAGGTGATTGGCCTGGGACCTGCGGATCTCCGTCTGGGGGCCGATTTCCTGCTGACACAACAGGTCGCTGATCCTGAGGAAGTCCAGAAGTCGCTCGCTATTTCTGGAGCGAATGTCACATTCTTTGAATCACCCGATCTTGGCACTCCACTGCGTACGAAGACCTTCAAGATTGGCGAAGTGAAAGCCTGTGTGGTTTCAGTCCTTGGGAAGAGCCGAAGAGATGATGTCGCTCCGGCTGGTGTGGCCAACAACATCACCTTCAGCGATCCCGATGAAGAGATTCGTAAAGCGATTGAGAAGTTCAAAGGTGAGAAGCCGCATCTGCTGATTCTGTTGAACAATGGGACTGTCGATGAAGCGAAAGAGTTCGCCCGCAAGTTCCCTGCGTTTCAGTTGATTGTCACGACGGGAGGGCCGGAAGATCCTCAATCGAAACCTGTGATGGAAGGCCGGTCGTGGATCATTCAGCCTGGCCAGAAGGGTAAGTATGTTTCGCTGGTGGGCTATTTTCCGGATGATGCAAAAACTCCATTCCGTTACGAACTGATCGATCTCGACAATCGCCGGTTCAAAGCGACGAAGCCGATGGAAAACCTCATGGCCGACTATCAGAAGCGGCTGGAGCTTGAACAAATCTCTTTAGCACCAGAACTGGTCGTTCCTCACCCGAGTGGCCGTAAGTTTGTCGGTTCTAAAGTGTGTGGAGATTGCCACACAAAAGCGTATGAAAAGTGGGAAGAAACCGGTCACGCCAAAGCGACTAAAAGCATCATTCATGGTCGTGGGGGGATTGAAGGGGAGTATATTTCCCGCATTTACGATCCGGAATGCATTAACTGCCACACGACAGGTTGGGAAGCACAGCAGGTTTTGCGGTATGACTCCGGCTACCGCGATCTGGAAACAACGGCCCATCTTTTCGGAAATGGCTGCGAAAACTGTCACTCTCCCGGAAGTGAGCATGTGCGGATTGAAAATGGTGGCAAAGCGACTGAAGAAGAGCAGGCCGCCGCTCGGCTGGCCATGCGTGTGACACTTGATCAGGCGAAAAAGACGACCTGCTACCAATGCCACGATGGAGATAACAGCCCAGGGTTTGAATTCGATAAGTACTGGAAAGAAATCGCTCATCCCTGGAGAGATTGATCGATGGAATTTGGAGTTAGGTGTTTGGTATTTGGTGTTCGAATACCTGCGACTTACGCTCGACTTATCTCCCCAAGATCCAACACCAAACATCCAACACCAAACACCAGACCTTCCCATGCCGACTGATGCTCCCGAGATCATCCGTGCTCACCGTGAGACCGGGCTGTTTGAACTCAAATGGCCTGGGGAGAGCGAACTGTTTGTTCGTTTTTTTGATGTGCGCTGCGGCTGCACGTGCGCTGTGTGTGTGGATGAATTCACGGGTGAGCCACTGCTTGATCCTGCAAAAATCCCGGCTGAGATTGCCCCCGCTGGGCTTGATCTGGTGGGTCAGTATGCGATTCGCATCCGCTGGAACGACGGACACAATACCGGGCTTTATACCTGGGAACGTCTACAACAACTGGCTCATGCTGATCGTTAATAGATCCCCGGGCATACCCTTCTTGATGTAGGATGCAAGAAGTTCCGAGGGATTGCACCATCTTCGCTTTCGCGAAAACCAACCGACCTGACTGATCAATCTTCTCCCGGCGAATTTCTCTGCTGTTCGGGATGCTCGCTTTTCATCAAAACGAGCGAATGGTACATGATTGTTGGTCTCAAATGGGATATCCCCCGAATCACAAACGACTTTCTTTTACAGATCGCTGAGCAGAGATGGCTGATATCGAAGTCGAAATGAAGTTTTCTTTGAGCGATGTCGAAGCGTTTCGTGGCGTTCTGCTGGAGCACGAGGCGATTTGTGCCGGGCCCGCCACAACGGAAAGTGATGAGTATTTCGCACATCCTGCGCGCGATTTCGCGACAACCGGGGAAGCGTTACGGGTCCGTTCGACGGCGCTGGAGACCATTCTCACTTACAAAGGCCCCCGGCTCGATCAACTCACGAAAACACGTCATGAGATTGAGGCCCCATTGGTGGGGCCATTGGCTGCAGGCAAGTCACCCCTGGCGATCTGTCAGATCCTCTTGGCGTTAGGGTTTCGCTCTGTTCGAAAAGTTGTCAAGAGTCGGCAGTTCTGGACTCTTCCTGATGAAGAGTATGTGCTGGTCTGCACGATCGATCATGTACCGGAACTCGGCCACTTTGCCGAACTCGAAATCATCACTGAGGAACACGCCTGGCAACCCGCGCGGGATCGCCTGCTGGAATGGGCTGCTCGTTTGAAGTTAGACCAACCCGAAAACAGGTCTTATCTGGAACTTCTGCTGGATGATGAGCAAAGGCCGTCATGAGCCCGGGCTTTCGTGAAAGGCAAACTGTCCATGAAGGACCTTGCTCATTTTCTGAAAGACCCTCTTCAGTTCACAGCGAACACTTGTTAACTTCTTCGCGTCATCAGTTCTGCAATGATCGAATTGAAGTCTATCGCTGCAATACCCATTTCGCAGAGCTCTCCCGAGTTCCTGACGGCTTTGAACTGGAGCAGGTTGTCAGGCTGAGGTTGGCCTCAGCGATTCGTCACTTTTACGCTTCCCATCCGTTTCCATCGTCAAGGTAGCCAATCCGTGGCCATTGAATTCAACTGTCCGCACTGTGATAAGTCACTCAGCACCTCTGAGGATCGGGCTGGACGTAAGGCGAAATGTCCTGGTTGTGGCGAAGTCGTCACTGTGCCGGGGCTGGATCAACCGGCTGCCGAAGATGACTTTGAAGACGATCTTCCACCTCCGCCACCTGTGGGGAAAATGCGTGACACGCGAGCGAAAGTCGCCTGCCCCATGTGCGGTGGCGAAGTCCTGGCGGCTGCTAAGCGGTGCAAACATTGCGGTGAAGATCTCTCTCCCGAAGGGGGTGGTGAGGCATCTTCGGGAGCCACGGGAGAACTGACAAAGATCGAAGCTGGGGAAGTCATTGGCAGCGCGTGGAAGGTTTACTTGAAAAACCTCGCCCCGTGTCTAGTGGGGAGTTTTCTCGTCAACCTGTTGTCGCAACTGGTCACCATTCCACAGCAGATCATTCCTGGTCTCGTGATGGGTGACGGTGAAGATCCGACCGGTGTCATGGTCGGGCTGGCCATGCTCTTAGGCTTCATGGCCATGTCGTTCTGTGTCGGTGCGTTTTTGCAGATCGGGCTTTGCCAGCTCTTTTTGAAGGCTGCCCGAGGCGAAGATCCTCAAATTGGCGATATCTTTGGCGGTGGCAAATTCTTTCTCCGCTATGCCATTTCGCTTGTGTTGTTCAGCATCGCATTCACGATTGGTATCGTGCTCTGTATCATTCCCGGGATACTTGTGAGTTGCCTGTTCTATCCATTTGCGTATGTGATTGTGGCTGAGAACTCTAAAGGCATTGATTGCTTTTCGAGATCTCAGGAGATTACCAAAGGGAATTTGCTGCAGATTTTCGTGCTGATGCTGGCTGCAGCCGGGATTAATCTGCTGGGGATTCTGGCATTGTGCGTCGGGGCGATCTTTACTGTGCCACTCACACTGTTATTCACCGCCGTCGCTTATCTGAAGATGACTGGGCAGGAAGTGGTGGAAGTCTGATTCTCGTGTAGAACTTCCTGAATCTGCATTTCAAATCCGGCGCTGATCAGTTCGAAAAGAGTTTGCGAGATGGGTTTTCTCGTCCGTGACCATGACGCGGACGAGAAAATCGGAATTTGCCCGGCCTGCGAGCCAGTTTACATCGCAGGGAATGGTGAGATCGGCTAATCTCCCGATTGTATTTCAGGAGTTGCCCGTTTCGACATTCCCACGGAGAGGGGTATGGCTCGCGAAAAGATCTTCACTGGCCCGGCTGATGGAGCGGTCGCCAGTACTGTTCGTTCCAGTGCTGCGGGGGCTCCTGCAGCGAATGCGTTCGATGATCGTGCGCTCGACGAAGAGTTACGTCCTTCGCGGCTGGCCGATGTTGTCGGTCAGCGAAAGGTTGTCGAACGTCTGGAAATCATGCTCGCTGCGACGAGGATGCGCACTGAGCCACTCAGCCATATTCTGCTCGATGGCCCGCCCGGTCTGGGCAAAACGACACTCGCTTTGGCACTGGCCAAAGAACTCGATGTCGAATGCCAGATCACCTCGGGCCCGGCCCTGGCTGCCCCCAAGGATCTGCTGCCTTATCTGACAAATGCCAGTGGCAATTCGATTCTTTTCATCGATGAAATCCACCGTCTGCCTGCCGCCGTCGAAGAGTTCATCTACCCTGTGATGGAAGACTTTCGCGTCGATATTGTTCTGGGGGAAGGGCTCAATGCGCGGACCATCAATATGAAGCTCAAGCCTTTCACGATTGTGGGGGCCACCACTCGTTCCGGCATGTTGACTGCGCCATTGCGGGATCGCTTCACATTTCGTGAGCATCTGGAGTTCTACGAAGAGGCTGATCTGGCAGAAATCGTTCGCCGTAATGCGATCAAATTGCGGACCAAAATCGACGATTCCTCAGCTCTTGAGATTGCCCGCCGCAGCCGGGGAACACCTCGCAAATCGAACAATCTGCTGCGCTGGGCGAGAGATTTTGCGACGGTCAAGCAGAAGGAGGGTCTCATTACTAATGAGATTGCCAGGCAGGCTCTCGCAATGCTCGAAATCGATGTGCTGGGTCTCGAAGAGCAGGATCGCAAGTATCTACGGACGATTGTTAATGTCTTTGGTGGCGGCCCGGCTGGTCTGGCGGCGATTGCGCATACGATGAACTGCCCCCCCGATACACTCGAGGACGAAGTCGAACCATTTCTGCTGCGCTGCGGCTTTATCCAGAGAACACCGCGCGGCCGGATTGTGACGGCTTCTGGCCTGAATCATCTCTCAGGGTAGCATGACCACTTTGTTCATGATGTTCATGTGCAGCTTCTCGATTTGATCGATCGTTTCACATGCCAGCCAGGGGCCACTTGCTCATGAGTCAGGCGGCAACGATTGATGACAGCACTCCCGGCGATGGCCCGATCTGCCTGGCGATCACGTTTTTCCTGTTAGGGATCGGCTACGCCTTGCCAGTCGTAATGTGGCCGACGATTGATCCTTCCCTGGAGGTCAAGAGTACCGGCACCATGAATCTTTACACGCTCACTGCCTGGGGTGGGCTGGCTCACTTTTTCTATGCCTGGCGCGGGCAGAATCTGTCCCTCAGTGCGTTCTCTGCATCAAACGGTTCGCGGGCCTGGGTTGGGCGGTCACTCTTTCTGGGAATCCTGGCTTTGATGTTAGGAATCACCGCTCTCGGCAGGTGGTTCATTCCTGTGAGAATCTTTGATGGGGTCGTCTGGGTCTACTTCATCCCGCATTTTCTGAAAGCGGAAGGGATCTTTCAGAAACGCGCGGCACCCCTTCGCCGTGATAACACCCTGCTGCTGATGAGCTTTGCTTACTTTTCAATTGTGATTTTAGCCCACGAATTCTGGGCGGAGCATCAGGTGCTCGCTTTCAGTCTGGGTGTGGCAATGATATTGGCCATTGGATACTGGGGTGGCCTGGCTGCTCTGAGAAGTAAAGATCGGATGCCTGTCACGTTGATGTCGGCATTTCTGGTGGGTGAAACACTCGTCTGGAGTGAGTATGCGCCATATATGTCTCCCACCTTTGCCGATGGTGTCTATGGTTTTCATGTTGCGGGTGCCAGCTTCTATCACTATACCCGGGCATATGCTTTTGGGATTGCGAGGCAGTCAACGGGTAGTATGAAACTCACCGATCTGTGGCTTTCGATCCCGCGCATTCTGATTGTGCAGATGATGGTGATTTCCATCGGTATTCTGATTGGCTACGCATGGCCTGTGAAGCTGGTGTCACTCTCATCCCCTGAGATGCTCGCACTGCTCTTGAGTGCGATCTGGGCACCACAGTTCTTTACGGTCTGGGTCGGCTGGCACCTCCTCAGCAGTGATGTTTTCCCCTATTACCGCCGCTGGCTGGCACGATGGTCGTAGAGGTTCGTTCGAAGGGACAAGGCTGATGTCTATTGCCTGGTCTCACTGAAAAAATGATGAGCTGCTTCATCGCACCAGGGAAGTTTTCTGGCAATAGAACCGTTATTGATAGGTATACACGTCCGCTGTATATGGCTTGTCTGTGTGACCTGCTGGCTTGATTATTGTCGTGATGCAGGAGCACTGCTGGGCAAGCCAGCAGTGCTCCTGCATCACGGGACGTTACTGCGTTGTAGGGTGAACGGGCTGTCTAAATTACCAACTGGTGACAACAATCGGCTTTCCTTTGGTGATGATCATTGTGTGCTCGTACTGCGCCGACAAATTGCCGCGGGCTCCCACCAGTGTCCAGCCGTCGGGTTGCTCCTTGACGAGTCGGCTTCTGGTGGAGAGGAATGGCTCGATGGTGATGACCATCCCCTCCTTGAGCCTTCTTCGGTCGGTGGGATCGTAGTAGCCGGCGATATGCTCGGGGGCTTCATGCAGCGCCCGGCCAATTCCGTGACTGCCGAGGTTTTCGAAGACCTGGAATCCATGCTTTTCTGCTGTTCGCTGGATCGCTGCTCCGATCCCATGCATGGGCTGCCCGGCACTGGCTCGCTGCATGGCTGCTTCCAGAGCCTTGCGTGTGGCCTCGCACAACCGCGTCTTCTGCGGATTGGTGGGCGGCACCACCTTCGTCCCTCCAGTATCGGCGAAGTAGCCGTTCAGCTCGGCGGAGACATCGATGTTCAAGACATCGCCCGGCTGGATCACCCGCTCCCCCGGAATTCCGTGAGCCGCCTCTTCGTTGATGCTGATGCAGGTGGCACCGGGGAAGTTGTAGACCAGACGCGGTGCAGATCGAGCGCCATAACGCTCCAGTAATCGCTCACCGATCGCATCCAGTTGCCGCGTCGTCATTCCCGGCTCTGCGGCCGCCAGCAGCTCTCGTAATACGCTGGCGACAATTCCACCGATCCGTTTGAGCGCGGCGACGTCGTCATCCGATTCGATGGTCATGCGATTGACTTTCTCGGTGTGGCTATCTACTTCGATCGCTCAGCAATCAGAGGGTAATGCCTGCTTTGTTATTGACAGCGGCTCCACACATCGGGCAATCCATCAGGAAATCCTTCACCGATTCACCGCACTGGGGGCAGCTTCTTTTGCCGATTGAGGCGTTGAGGCTCTGGGCATCCATCAATTGGCAGGCACCGGAAAAGACCTGCCAGGTCAGATAGCATAGAATGATCTCCGACAGTATCACGACCATAGCCGCATAGCAGGAGCTTTGAAGAACCGAGAGATCATTGGAACTAGCCATGACTAGGACGACTCGGTCAATAACCACCGACGCGATGCGGAGTAGCCACCACACGCCCACCAGCGTGCTACCATCACCTCTTTTCCACTTCTCCGGGCCATGCATGGCCACTTTCCAGATCTCCTGCATCCCCAGGTAGGGCAGCCAGATGTTCACAATCGGTATGAAGTAGCAGCCAACAGCGAAGCCTGGACTCTGGGAAAGCCTTTCAGCTCCCAGAATCCGGGCATTGTGGTTCAGCCTTCCCACCAGAGTGAGGAAGACGACTGCGGCACCAATGAGCATGAGGACGTTGATTCCCATCCATCCAGCCGCCCGTGTCGCACTCCCTTGGACTTCGGCCTCCGTCGCCGGTTGTCCAGCGATGGCACGACTGATAATCGCCAGATCGAGGATCTGATTCACGATCCCACCGATATCAAGCACGACGAAGATTAGGAGGAAGACGAGCAATGCTTTCAGCAGCGTGTTGGTGGGGAGGTAACCGGTCGGCGTTGAGTGTTCTGTCATTTCGGTACACTTTTTTGGGGATGGTGGGATCAATCAGCCGCAATCGATGCTGGATGCAATATCTCAACAAAAGAATGCGGACGACTGGGGAGTTATCCTTCAAAACCCGCAACAACCGTGACGAGGCATCGATCGTCTCGTAATTCTACAGTAGTGAAGGCTTTTTAGCGGCTCGTTCAGCGTTTCACGTTATAGAGTGTGTGTGAATGAGTGTCGACACTAATCTTCAGGAAACCACGTGACTTATAGTCGCTTCAACGGGACACAATTCCTCATCACCAGGTCTCCTCCAGCGTCGAATCGATCCAGGCCTTCTCGAACTGCTCGACAATCCCTAATCTTCCTGCCCACTCGCGCAGATACTCTATATCGAAGGTGGGTTGCATGACGCGGATGATGGCGTATGGGAACTCGGAGTGCTGGAAGGTTCTGGCCATGACCTTCATTAAGTCGATCAGATCATTCATTGTGAGAGGCTCGCCTGGGGGAGACGGCTGCGAGTCGCTCGCGCAGGTTGCGGTTGCGTTGCTCGCTGTATTTACAGACCCATTGGAACCGGCGGTCGATGACTTCTGGAGTGCCTTCGAACATGGCTTTCCAGTTGAAGCGGCAATTGTTCAGTGGTTAACCGGAACCGTTCGTCGTTGGACAATGAGCGAAAGTATGCCAGTTGCTCGCGGCTCATCATGATTCAGTCTCTCGTAGGGTGCATGCTAATGCACCAATTCGGGGTGAATGTGATCAACGATCAAGTTGGTGCATTCCGTCGGAACTTCTTGCACAGTAAATTCTAAGTCAGTAGACAGGCAGCAGCTTCTGATGTTGACAATTGGAGAGCCCTTGAAGTGTCTCTGACTGCAATCCTGTCTTCAGGTGAATCTTGTGCATGTGGAGGAGTTGAAAGCACTGCGAATATATTACATATAGATGTTCTCACTGGGGGAAGCTAATTACAACTAGTCAGGGTTTGAGCATTTCCTTTTTGTAGCCGGACAATTTTCCATTCGTGAAAGTCATGTGGATGCGGGTAGATTTTAGATCAAAAATTAATTCCGAATCGGTGTCTTTGACAATCGAGAATGGAAAAAGTGCTTCCAAGTCCGGCTTTTGTGCCTTGATAATCTCATTTACTCGTTCACGACTCATCGTCAGGAATATGCCAGGGTGCATGTCAAGATTCTTTGATTGCTTTCTTGCAATTATATCTCCTGCATCGACCTTCCATTGTTTATCTTTATAGAACAACCAGAAAACTTCGTTATCGAGCGGCCCGTAGAGTATCAACAGTAACTTGTTAGGACCGCAGTCATCTTTGGTTACGACATGGTGGTCACCATTCATCCGCAATACTCTCTCACCAGGTTTGGCATCTCGAATCGATAGTTTACTTAGACCCGCTTTAATCTCCGTGGCAGGAAAAGATGGTTGATCTTTGAACAGATCAACCAATGTTTGTGCTTTACTTTCGGCAACTAGTGGTTCTAGTGTCTCGATGGATGGTTTCGAGCCAAGCTCCGTCAAAAACTTTAACAGTACAGTCTCAGCTTCAGGATGGTTGCTGCGAGTGGTGGTGGGGTCTGGTGAAGGCAGAAGTCTTTTCAGAATGTGGTCAGGAATCTCCATGTTTGTTTTCTGCCGTTCGTATGTTGTAACAAAATCCACTACACGTGTTTCATCGTTATACGCTGCAGGGGTAAACGAATCGGGCTTTTTTCCTGCGGATCTAGAGGTGGCAATGATAAGTTTGTCGCCATCGAATCTATAAATCATATAAGTGCGGCTTAGTAGCTCCTTGGGAATAGAAGGGTTGTTCTCGGTGAGCTCGATGAGTTTAGGGGATTCGGAGGAGTAGATCTGGATGCTATGTAGGTTCTCGATTAGGAGTTTTTGGGTCTCTGATCTTGTGTAGAGTGCTTTCCCTACAAATACCAAGAAGAAGTTTCTTTCTATAGTATGTTTTCCTGAAGCGTTCTCGTATTCAATGGCTTTCCAAGTTCCTTGTAGTTTGGAGTACTCTGTACTTTCGTTTGCTTTCGAGGCGGGAATGAAGTGTGAGGCGTTGATTATCAGGGAAAACAGGCAGATGTAGGGAAAGAATCGATTTATCATTTCTGATTTCCAAAAAAGTGATGCCTGAGATGAACAGCGTATCATGCGTGGCGTTAGGTGGTTGTGTTATAAGCTTGTTTGTGACGAATGGCTAGATTATGTGTGCTGTCTTTTCTAGATAAGGTCTGGTGTCCTGAGTCTGTTTATCATGTTTAGCGGTCGAATTGGTGCATTTCGTCGGAACTTCATGCACCCTACTTAAATACTGCGTTAAATACGGAAGGCAGGCGGGGGCCTGCCCTATGGGAATGAGTAAATACAGTGTTATTTGATCGTGATGATCACCTCGGCTTCGCCGACTTGTACGGGTTTTCCAGAGAGACCCGAAGCGGGAGTGATCTCGTTGGCGAGGGTTTCGCTGGAGATCAGGTCGGACCACTCCTTGAGCATTTCTGCCACAATCGGTTCGCTGGTCTGGTAGTTGACGGTGATGCGTTGCTGGATTTCCAGGTTGGCGTCTTTTCGGGCCTGCTGGATGTGGCGGATGAAGTCGCGGGCCATCCCTTCCATGACAAGTTCTGGAGTGAGGGTCGTGGAGAGGGCGACCTGGATGCCGGACTCATCGCCAGCGACCCAGCCTTCGGCCTGATCGGCTCCAATGAGGACATCGTCCGGGCCAATGGTGACGGCTTCTCCGCCAACTGTGGCGCTAATGGTCTGGCCGCGACGGAGCGATTCCAGCAAGTTGCCCGGGAGCTTGGGGAGTTCTTCGCGGAAGGCATTGAGGAGCTTGCCGTATTTCGGGCCGAGGGTCTTGAGGTTGGGTTTGTAGGTGTACTTGACGATGTCGCCGAGCGATTCAAAACCGCTGACGGCTTTGACGTTGAGTTCGTCGGCGATGACGTCTTTCAATGAGTTGATCGAAGCGAGGTCGTCGCTGCTGAGTGTGGCGAAGCGGAGTTCGGCCAAAGGCTGGCGCACGCGTTGATCGGCGACTTCCCGCAGCTTGTGAGCGACGCGTACGACCGTTTGAGCCAGTGACATCCGCCTGTTGAGTGAGGCATCCAGCAGCGATTCGTCGGCCGTGGGGTAGTCGCAAAGATGGACCGATTCGGGGGCGTCGGGCTGGCCCGAGGTGAGGTTGCCGTACATCCGTTCGGCGAGGAACGGTGTCATCGGTGCCATCAGCTTCGTGAGGGTCAGTAGGGTTTCGTAAAGTGTCTGATAGGCAGCGCGCTTGTCGAGATCGCCGGTATCTTTCGAACGCCAGAAGCGGCGGCGATTGCGGCGGATGTACCAGTTGGAGAGGTCATCGATGAAGCGGGCGAGGGCGGCACAGGCAGCGGGGGTATCGAATGCTTCGAAGCCAGCGCGGACCTGCTGAATGAGGGCTTGCAGGTTCGAGAGCAGCCAGCGGTCGATCTCGGGGCGTTCGGCCACAGGGACGATCGCCGCATTCGGGTCGAATTCATCCAACCGGGCGTAATTGACGAAGAAGGCGTACGAATTCCACAGCGGGATGAGGACCTGGCGGCGGACTTCGTCGGCGGGGCCGCTGGTGACTTTGCAGGTGGGGACGCCATCGATGGTGGTGCTGGTCGGGCCATTGACCGTTTCGAGAGTGACCTTTTCATCGGGATGGCGGGTGCCGAAGCGGAGGTCGCTGGCGGGGTTCTGCTGGAGGTACATCCAGCGCATGGCGTCGACGCCGATCTGTTCAGCGGCTTCTTCAAACCAGATGGCCGTGCCATCGGATTTGTGCATGGGCTGGCCTTGCTCGTTCATGACGAGACGGTGGCCGAGCAATGTTTTGAAGGGTGGCGTGCCATCCATCATGGTGGCCATGGAGAGCAGGGAGTAGAACCAGTTGCGGAACTGGCCGGGGAAGCATTCGGTGACGAGGTCGGCGGGGTACCACTTCTTCCACATGTCGGGGTGGGTGTTGTAGCCCATGGTGGAGAAGGAGACGATGCCGGCGTCGAGCCAGGGATTGCCGACGTCTTCGACGCGGGTCATGAGGTTGCCGGTTTTGGGATTACGGATCTTCACACCGTCGATCCAGGGCTTGTGGGGTGTGTGGCCCTGGAAGTCGTTCCAGCCTTCGCCGCCATCGAGGGCGCGCGCTTTAAGTTCGGCGAGGGAACCGATGACTTCGAAGTCGCCGGTGAGTTCGTCGACCCAGATGGGGAGGGCGAGGCCCCAGTAGCGTTTCTTGGAGATCATCCAGTCGCGCATGTTGGTGAGCCACTCGACCTCGCGTTCCTGGCCCTGGATGCTGTCGGGGAGCCAGTTGATCTGTTTGGTGACGCCCATGATTTCGTCGCGCCAGTCCATGTTGATGAACCATTCATCGACGAGACGGAAGACGAGTTCATCGCCAGTGCGCCAGCAGAAGGGATAGATGTGCGGATATTTTTCCTCGGCAACGAGCAGGCCTTTTTCTTTGAGGCTGTCGATGACGAGTTGCACGGTCTCGGGATGGACGGCGTTCTTGCCAGTGAAGGGGCCGAAGCCTTCGAGGAAGTTGCCATCGGGACCGAGTGGTGCGATGGTGGGGAGACCGTTAGCGAGGCCAATCTGGTGATCGACGTCACCGCAGCCGGGGGCGCTATGGACAATGCCCGTTCCTTCGCCAGCGACGACGTTGGGTGAGCCTTTGAAGTCGCGACCGCCGTCGATGACTCTGTGGAAATCTGCATTAGACTGGAAATCGTCGAGATCATTTAAAAGGGCGGTTTGTCCATCTGGCAGTGGTGAATCAAAGTCATCAAGCTCATTAGCGTGCTCTCGTATGTGGTTCGAAAGATGGCTGAATCCATATGTCTTTAGCCTGCAAGTAATCTGAGACAGGCTATGTTTGGATAGCGGATCTTCGCTGTGAAAAACAAGCGCAGGGTAACTGGTGCTGATTTGGCGAAGGTAGCTTTGAAGTGAACGGGAAATGTTTCGTCCGCTAAAATGAATGTCGTGCTCCTCGTTTGTTACCACTTCAGTCAATTGCTCACGATGGCTCCAATCTCCTTTGTGAGACGTGGTGTTTCGTTCGAGTTCGTCAAACGGGCCGCGGTATTTGCGATCGACGAGAGCTTTGCCTTTGATGGTATCGAGGATTTCGTAGCCGCCGGACTCTTTGAAGATCTGCGAGAGCGTCTTGAGCTTGGGGGTGCCCTTGGGCCATTGCCATTCGGGGCGGCCGAAGCCTTCCTTGAACTCCTTGGCGAGACGCTGGAATTCGAGGTTGTCTTTGGCGAAGTAGTAGACGAGGCCGTCCTTTTTGGACTGGAGTTTCACGTAGTCGAGTTCGGGGTTGATCATGGCGGCGACGTTGCTGGTGAGGGTCCAGGGAGTCGTCGTCCAGATGAGGAGGTTTTCGTTGGTTTCCTGTCCAGCGTCATCAAGGAGTGGGAAGCGGACGAAGAGTGCACGGTGGGTGGTGAGTTTGCGTCCGTCGGCGACTTCCATCTGGCTGTAGGCACTGCCGCCGCGACCGGACCAGGGCATGACGTCGTGGCCGCGATAGACCTTGCCGCGCTGGAAGCATTTTTTGAGGAATGTCCAGATCGTTTCGTTGTTTTCGGTGGAGAAGGTGAAGTAGCTGCCGCCCCAATCAGGGTTGCCGAGGCGGGAGACGAGCTGTTCGGCCGGCGCCGTCTCGGTGATTCCTTTGGGAGTCGTGAGGGTGACAGGGGCTTCGCTGCCAATGGCTGATGCCAGTTTGCGGAGTTCTTCCGGGCGATCCCATTCCATCCAGTAGCCGAGGCGGACGGATTGTTCGGTCTGAATGGCGGCGTACTTCAGGACGCGGCGTTTGCATTCCTGCACGAACTTGTCGATGCCGTACTCTTCGATGGCACTTTTGGCACCGAGGCCGAGCTGTTTTTCGACTTCGACTTCGACCCACAGGCCCTGGCAGTCGAAGCCGTTCTGGTAACGGAGGTCGCGGCCGTTCATGGCCCAGTAGCGTTGGAAGGAATCTTTGTAGGTGCGGCCCCAGGCGTGGTGGACGCCCATGGGATTGTTGGCAGTGATCGGGCCGTCCAAAAAACTCCAGGGCTGTTTGCCGGCGTTTTTGGCCCGGAGTTTCTGGAAGATGTGGCGTTCGTTCCAGAACTTGAGGACGGTGTGCTCACCCGTGATGAATTCGGCGTCGTTAACTTTGGAGAACATAGGTGGTGGAGACTTTGGAAGTTGGAAGTTTGAAGTTGGAAGTTTGAAGTTGGGAGCTGGGCTATTTCCAGTAGTCGAAGACCAAGACCTTCTCACGTTTATCTTTGACGACGTTGACGTAGGCGAGGTGTGCGGGGTGTGTCAGGTAGGTTTGCAGGTCGGCTTCGGAGCGGAAGCTGACGACGAAGGCCTGGGTCATCCCTTCGGACTTGCCTTCCCGGCTGACGTTGGAGCCGCATTCGAAATCGGCGATTTGTGGAATTTGTTTGGGGAGAGCCGAGAAGGTATCGATCACTTCCTGCACTTGAGCGGGCGTGGTGGTCTCTTTGAACTTGTAGAGCACGATATGCCTTAAGAGCTTCTCGGGAGCCCGGGCTTCCGCAGCTCGCGAGTTTCCACTGCTGGAATGAAGAACCAGCGAGGAAACGATGGCCACAAGCAGGGTTGCGCTGGCGATGGTCTTGATATGCAAGCGGCTGGTGGGGAAGAGGCTGGTGTTCATGAGAGGCTCCAGTCGATGTCTGTTGTTCAGGAGAGTGGCGACATGTCGCAGGCAGGCTCCCGCTTTTCCCTCAGTTGTAACGATTTCTGCATTTTTCGGCACGGGTAGAAGGTGCCCACCACTCGCAGAGACGGAATTTGGCAGTGGCAGGAACGACAACCTGTCGCCCCGTTCCGTTCGGTCGCAAAGTCGCGTAAGCTGCCGAGATACAATTTTGTGCGTGAAGTGGAAATCTGCCAGAGTATTACCGGCTTTTGCCTGCTGATTTTTTTGAGGGGCCCATGTGATTCTGGAAGGTTTATTGCTCACGACGAACGCCACGGGTCAACTGAATCTGGCTCCGATGGGCCCGATTGTCGAATCACACGAACAATCGTCACCAGGGCCCACACGTTTCACTTTGAGGCCGTTTTATCCTTCGACCACGCTGGCGAATCTGCAGGCTGTTCCCCAAGCCACTTTTCATACGACGGACGATGTGCTGCTGCTGGCGCGTGCTGCACTGAAAGAATCGCTGCCAGAGCCATTTGCGCTGCCACCATGCATGCCTCTCGCTCCTCCTGCGACGGGTTATCGGCTGGTTGATTGCTGCCAGTGGTGGAGTCTGGAAGTTCTTTCGATCGACGCTGGATCGCAGAGGGCGACGATTATCATGCAGGCTGCCAGTTCAGGGATTGTCAGGCCCTTCGTGGGCTTTCATCGCGCCCGGCACGCCGTCCTGGAAGCGATCATTCTCGCGACGCGCACGTCACTGCTTGAACCGGCAGTCATCTGGGAGCAGATCAGGCATTGGCAGCCTCTGGTCGATAAGACGGGTGGCCCTCGCGAACGGGAAGCCTGGGAGCTGGTGATTTCCATCATCGAACAGCGTCTGGCGAACAGACCGTCATCGAGTTAAGGTTTTGGAGTCCGTGAGAATGACATGTCATTGATGGGCTCGAAACGAGCCTTCGCTCAAAACCTGCCAGCAGATGCTCATGAATGCCGAAATGATTGTGGAAACCGGTTGCCGACTGCACTTCGGGCTGCTTTCGACAGACCCCGCCCGCGATCGCTCTTTTGGCGGGTTAGGTGTGATGCTGGAATCTCCCGGCTGGGCGATTCATTTTGCGGCAGCAGCGCAGGCCAGTGATAGCGTTGTGGCGGATGGCGAGACTCAAGCC
>JAIXUU010000385.1 GCA_027483405.1 Planctomyces sp.
GATCTGGCGGATTCGCTCAAAGGCCCTTCCACCATTGTGTGGGGTGCTGAAGACGTTGTGGCTTTAGCTCGCGAGATTGTTGACTCCCTAAAGGACTGTAAAAACATCGCAGTCAAGGGCGGAACTCTCAGTGGAACTGCTCTTTCAGCTGCTGATGTTGAGAAGCTCAGCAAGAGCCCTGGTCGTAAAGAGGTTCTGGGTCAATTGGTGGGTTTGATTCTGTCACCTGGTGCAAACCTGGCTGGTGCTCTCTTGGGTGCTGGTGGCACATTGGCTGGACAGGTGCAAAGCATTGCTGAGAAGACTGAGTAATTTGGTGGTTTTCTGATCGCCTGCGATGGCATGTGATCTTGTTTTATAGAGATTGGTGGCTCGAACTCAGTGCTCTGGATGCTTCTGCCAGTCGCTGGATTTTGAGTGATTTTTGATAAGTTCGTGCGATCTACGAAAGGGTCGGGCAAATGGCTGATTTTGATTCTGCAACAACTGAACTGGGCGACAAGATTGTTGCTCTCACTCTGCTCCAGGCGAAGGCTCTGGCCGACTACCTCGAGCAGGTTCACGGCATTAAGCCTGCTGGTGGTGCTGTCGTTATGGCACCTGGTGGTGGTGGCGCTGCTCCTGCCGCTCCTGTTGAAGAGAAGACCGAGTTCGATGTCATTCTCACTGGTTTTGGCGATAACAAGCTGAGCGTCATTAAGGTTGTCCGTACAGCCACTGGCCTCGGTCTCAAGGAAGCCAAGGACCTTGTCGAAGGCGCTCCTAAGCCAGTCAAGACTGGTATCTCGAAGGAAGATGCCGACAAGCTCAAGAAGGAACTCGAAGCTTCCGGTGCCACTGCTGAAATCAAGTAATTTTGATACGGGGGTGATCTGTCCGCCTTCTCGTTTTGCTGGATGGCGTCTTGCCCACGTGTGACAGTTCTCGTCGGCGGCACAGAAGCGGTCTCCCTCGTTTTGAATGAGCTTCGATCAATTGTCAGCAATCTGCTGTAAAGATTTGTCGGTGCGACCCTTCGATTGTTTTCGAATTGCAGCGATAGCAAACTGCTGTCGCTGCAATTTCGTTCTCATTTTGCAGGTTCTGCGTCTCAGCTCCGGTTTCTTTCAGGCAGAGTCTTGAAACATCCTCGTGGTTGAGCGACTGAGTGGCCGTGATCGAAAGGGCTGCACAGTTGCGATAACAATCTCGCGCGTTATGCTGACTTGGTGATGAAGCGAACCACTTTCTGGCTCATGATCTCTCGTGCAGAGTCGTCCATGAGTCTGTTGAATGGTTGATTTGAGGATTCTCAGGCAGTTCTTTTGCTCACAATAATGAACAGGGTGCTCCCGCGTTGCCTTCGGCTTCAATCTGCAGATCACTGGTGTGTTCTGCATCGAATGAGGTTGGATCGGCGTACATGATGGCATGAAATTGAATCGTGCTGTTTGACATGCCTGTTTTGTATCACGTTGATTGATTTCGTTGTCACAGGAAGCTTCGCATGCCCAACCCCGCCCAGCGTGTGATTGAGACTCATGAAACTCGCCACTTTGGATCCATTCGTGGTGAGTTTGCCATCTCTGAACTCACACAAATCCAGACAGCTTCTTACCATCGCTTTCTGCAACTGGAGAGTGAGCCACGTGAGCGAGCTGATGACGGTCTGGAGGCGATTCTTCGGGAAGTCTTCCCCATCGAGAGCTACGATCAGAAGTATCGCCTGGAGTACATCAAGTACGAACTCGGTAAGCCTCGCTATACACCACTCGAGTGCCGTCAGCTTCGCTTAACCTATGGACGTCCTTTCCGGGTCTGGCTGCGGTTGATGAAGGAGCAGCCACAGGAAGAAGAAGTTTATCTGGGTGATTTGCCCATCATGATTGGTGGTGGCGAGTTCATCATCAACGGTTCCGAGCGCGTTGTTGTCAGTCAGTTGCACCGGTCTCCCGGCGTTGACTTTGTGATGTCAGCCGAACCCGGTGAAAAGCAGACTTTCTCTTGCCGTGTCATTCCCGAGCGTGGTAGCTGGATTGAGCTGAATATCGGCAAGCGAGACACTCTGAATGTCCGTATCGATCAGTCAGGCAAGTTCAGTGCGATGACCTTCCTGCGGGCGATGGATCCTGCATACGGCCGCACCAAAGATCTGGTCAAGCTGTTCCACAATGTGGTGACATTCAAGGTCAGTGACAGCCACTTCGTAGAGCACGTTGCTGGCAAACACGCTGCGGACGATATCGTTTATCCAGCCGGTCACGAGCGGATGGGCGAGATCATCTGCGAAGCCTGTCATGTCATCACGAAGCCACTGGCTGAAGAGATCAAGGAATCGGGGATCAAGACAGTTGATGTCGCCGAGAAGTCGGATGATCCCATCATCATGGACAGTCTGATTGAAGATTCGACAGCGAGTCATGAAGACGCGTTGCTCCGCATCTACCAGCGTCTGCGTCCAGGCAATCCACCTCAGCTGGAAAAGGCCATCGAGCTCTTCAAGGAGAAGTTCTTTGATGTGAATCGATATCGCATTGGTCGCGTCGGTCGTTTCCGCGTCAACCGCAAGTTTGATCAGGATGTCCCTGATACCGAGATGACTCTTCGTCCCGAAGATATCATTAATTCGATCCGGTATGTGATGAAGTTGCGGACTGGTGATGCGACAGCCCATGTCGATGATATCGATAACCTGGGCAATCGCCGCCTGAGAACCATTGATGAACTCGCACAGGAAGAACTTCGCAAAGGCTTCCTGAAGCTCCGCCGCACCGTTCAGGAGCGTATGAGCCTCAAAGACGTGGAGGAAATGTCACCACGCTCTTTGATCAACCCGAAGAGTGTCTCTGCTGCGATTGATTTCTTCTTCGGCCGTGGCGAACTCTCGCAGGTGGTGGATCAGACCAATCCTCTGGCGACACTTACCCACGAGCGCCGGCTCAGTGCCCGTGGCCCGGGCGGCTTGAACCGCAAGCGGGCAGGCTTTGAAGTTCGCGACGTACATATTTCGCACTATGGCCGCATCTGCCCGATTGAAACACCGGAAGGTACCAACATCGGTCTGATTTCGAGCCTGAGCATTTTTGCGAAGGTCGATGATTACGGTTTCCTCATCACCCCCTATCGCAAGGTTGTGGATAAGAAGGTGACTGAAGAAATCGTCTGGCTGCGAGCGGACGAAGAGTCGCATGTTTACATCGCCCCGGCTGATACGCCGGTGCAGGACGACAAGATGCGTGATGAGCGTGTCATGTGTCGTCACCACAACGACTTCCTCTGGCTGCCCGCTTCTCAGGTGAACTACATCGACGTCGCACCTTGCCAGATGGTGGGTGTCTCGGCGGGTTTGATTCCGTTCCTGGAGCACGACGATGCCAACCGCGCACTGATGGGTTCAAACATGCAGCGGCAGGGCGTTCCTCTGCTGATTGCGGAACCACCACTGGTGGGAACTGGTCTTGAAGGACCGGTTGCCCAGAACAGCGGGATGGTTTTGAGAGCCGAGAAGTCAGGTAAAGTGACTTACGTCGATGGGGATTGCATCGAAATCGATGGCAAACGCACACCACTTCGCAAGTACACAGGTCTCAACGAGCGCACCTGTCTGAATCAGACACCGACAGTCAAGGTCGGCGATAAGGTCAAGAAGGGTGATATCCTTGTTGACAGTGCTGCTGTGGGCGATGGCGAGTTGGCACTGGGACGAAACGTGCTCGTCGCGTTCATGTCCTGGGAAGGCTTCAACTTTGAAGACGCGATCATCCTTTCGGAACGTCTCGTGAAAGAAGACGTTTACACGTCGATTCACATTGATGAATTCGATGTGGAAGTTCGCGAAACCAAACTGGGTCGCGAAGAATTCACTCGCGATATTCCCAACGTGAGCGATAAGGCTCTGCGTCATCTGGATGATGACGGTGTGATCCATGTCGGTACACGCGTTGAGCCAGGCGATATTCTGGTAGGTAAGGTTTCGCCCAAAGCCAAGACCGAACTGACACCGGAAGAAAAGCTCCTGCATGCGATCTTTGGACGGGCCGGCGAAGACGTCAAGAACGAATCACTGGAAGTCCCCAGTGGTGTGGAAGGGATCGTCATTCATACAGAGAAGTTCTCTCGTAGAATGAGTCTCTCGGAAACCGAACGCAAGAAGTTCGAGACCGACCTGAAGCGTGTGGAAGAGTCTGGAAATGACTTGATTGCCGCTGCTTTCAAGACCTTCCTCACTCATTTTGAAACAGCTCTCGAAAAGAAACTGCAAGACGACGATGGACGTGATCTTGGCAAGCTCGATGATGCCAAGTTCCTGGCCACTTATGCGGAGTCATTCCTGCATCGTTTTGAAACCATGGATCTCCGCAGCCCTCAGAAGAAGGCCGATTGCAAGAAGGCCATCAAGGAATTCTGGGGCCCTGTGGAAGATGCGATTGATGATCGTGACCGCAAGCTGAACACCATGAAGCGTGGCGATGAGTTGCCAAGCGGTGTGCTGCAGATGGTGAAGGTTTATGTCGCTCAGAAACGGCAGATCTCTGTCGGTGACAAGATGGCCGGTCGTCACGGCAACAAGGGGGTGATTTCCAAAGTGCTGCCAGTCGAGGATATGCCATTCCTCGCCGATGGAACACCGGTCGACATTATTCTCAACCCACTGGGTGTGCCCAGCCGTATGAACGTGGGGCAGATTCTCGAAACTCACCTGGGCTGGGCTGCAGCCAAGCTGGGCTTCCGGGCCAAATGCCCTGTGTTTGATGGCCCCGCCGAAGAAACGATTCGTGATCTGCTGAAGCAGGCTGGTCTTCCGGAAGATGGTAAGGCACAGTTGCTGGATGGCCGCACAGGCGAACCATTCGAGCAGAAGACGACGGTGGGCTACATCTACATGCTCAAACTGCATCACCTGGTCGAAGATAAAGTTCATGCCCGAGCCACTGGCCCTTACTCCTTGATCACTCAGCAGCCGCTGGGTGGTAAGGCCCGTTTCGGTGGTCAGCGATTCGGTGAGATGGAAGTGTGGGCTCTGGAAGCTTACGGTGCTGCTTACATTCTGCAGGAATTGCTCACTGTGAAGAGCGACGATGTGGAAGGCCGTACGAAGATCTACGAATCGATGGTCAAGGGGGAAAACACTCTCGAAGCCGGTACACCTGCCAGCTTTGAAGTGCTCAACAACGAAATTCGTGGTCTCTGCCTGAACATGCAGTTGGAGAAGAGTCTCACATAGTTCGGCAGATCAAGACATCAATTCTTGTAAGTCATCCAGGGGGATCAGTGCCTGTCACCGATCCCCCTGCGTTTTTGATAGCGCCGTTTTTTGAGGCGGCATCTGACAATCCAGCAGGCATTCGGTGGAATGCCATCGGAGCCCTCAATATCAACACACTGCGATCATCGCATGAAAAGGCTGGTCAATCGTACGTCCAAGTGATGATCGGCAAGACATTCATCAGCGTGACGGCTTGCCAGTTCCCTCCTGGAAGCTGGTCTGCTCGATTGCAGGGACTGCAGTCTCGACATGTTCCGTCGTTAAGGAGGGAGTAGACTGGTCAGGTTTTCCACCAGCGACTTCTTTGGCCTTTTCGGCAGCATAGAAGACATCAAAGTTTCGAGCGAAAGCATGCTCGAGTGGTGCGTAGTCGTGGCGCCCGAAAAGAGGCATCTTCGACAGAGCTTCTTCACCTGTTTTTCCACGGAACATCACGTCGTACATCGTTAACACGCGGCCTGTTCGATTGAATCCATGCTGACAATGAACAATCAGTGGATAGTTCGCGGGATCCTTTAACACAGCGATATGTGGAGCGATCAGAGGGCTCGAAGGATCGTCGATATCCGGAAGTGAAAGTTCAATCAGCTTGGCACCGGCGGCTTCCACAGCCATTCGCTCCTGCCGTGCGCGATCCGGGCCCATTTCTCCCGGGCGGCAAAGATTGAGCACCGTCTTCACCTGGTGCTTCTGGACGAGTTCGGCCATTACGTCCGCTTCCACCCAGGCGCAGCGAATCACTTTTCCGGGATCGTGAATCGCGACATGCTTGTAGCGATGATTCTGGCGATAAGCCCAGCCACCAGCACCCATGGCCACGATCGTCGCCAGAATCAGAATCCAGCGAAACCGCAGGCGCGAAGTTACCGGGGTCGTTTCTGTTGAATTCGTTGTGTTCTCGTTCGTCATGGAATCAATCATCCTTGTCTGCCGCCGATCGGCCCTATCGAAGTCTCAATCCTTGAGCAGTAACTACTTTTGTGACATGCCGCCCGAAGGCCCATGAGAGAAATTCAGTAATGGAGTCGAAATGACACCCACATTCAGGCAGCCCGGCGTGAGCGAGGATCCAATAGTGGAGCCGGTGAAATGGCGAGTGAAACTGTCTCAAAATTTGTCGTTTTGCGGACAGCATACGTCTGTACGTTCTGCACCTGAAAATAGATGCGTGAGCAGAGTTCGCTCAGTAAACCCAGAAAGACAAACTGAATCGCCGCCAACCCGGAGACAGCACTCAACAACAGCAGGGGGTTGCCAGTCATGTCATAGTTATAGGCCAGCTTAAGGCCGATACTTGCGAATGCTGCCAGACCGCTGGTGAACATGGCCATCAATCCCATCATCCCAAAGAGTTTCATGGGGCTGACGGCGTACTGAATCAGGTATTTTACGGTCGCCAGATCCAGCAGCACGCGAGTGACGCGGCCCAGACCATACTTCGAGACACCAAAACGCCGGGCATGATGCCTGGTAACGACTTCGATGCACCTTGCCCCGCGCTGTCTGGCGAGAATGGGGATGAAGCGATGCATTTCACCGTAAAGCTGCAGTTCCTTGGCGATTTCGCTGCGAATGGCTTTGAGTGTGCAACCCAGGTCGTGCACCGGGAAACCAGTCACTTTCCCAATCAGCCAGTTGGCACAAACCGAAGGGAGTTTCCTGTGAAGAACTGCATCCTGCCGGTTCTTACGCCAGCCATGCACGAGATCGTAACCTTCCTCGATTTTCGCCAGCATCATTGGAATGTCTTCGGGCTCGTTCTGCAGGTCGCCATCGATGGTGACAATGACGTCGCCAGTGGCTGCCTGAATTCCCGCCTGCATCGCAGCGGTCTGGCCAAAATTCTTGCGAAACTCGATCAGCTTCACCCGGGAATCCGCCGCAGCAATTTGATCCATGACTTCAGTAGAACCATCGGTGGAACCATCGTTGATGAGGATTAACTCACAACTGTGTTCCAGTGGCTCCATCACCCGCATGATGGCGGCATGCAAAAGTGGAAGGTTTTCGAGTTCGTTATAGATGGGAACGACAATCGAAACGTGCATTTTAAATCGCCTGTTGCCGACATCCATAGGGCATTTGCATCGCTCGGAATGACATCCATGTCATCGATGCAGGCATTGCCAGTGAATTAGTGAGTGAATGGGTTGCTGAGTCGTAAGTCTTAAGTAAGCAAGTTTCCTGGTGAGATTTCCAGACGGAGTTTTGCAGAAGTCGAAGAAAACGTCCAGACCGGCTCCTCTGCTGAAGTAGGGGTTTTCGGTGGTTTAGGGGGAAGGCTGCTGACTTATAAAATCGGGGCGAACATGCGGGCCCAGTTTTCCTGGAGTTTCTGCCAGCGGGAACGTTTGAACCACAGACTTTTCTCAATCGGCTCTGCCTGGCGAACATCGATTTCAAACTGCGAGTTGAGTTGCTCAGCGATCCCCTTGTCGTACATCGCGACAGCGACTTCAAAATTCAGAAACACGCTGCGCGAATCGAAATTGGGGCTTCCCACCAGAGAGTACTCGCCGTCCAGAGTCAACGTTTTCGAGTGCAGATAACCGCGGTTGTATTCCCAGATCTCAGCACCCGCTCGCAGCAGCGGGCTGTAACTCGACCGGCCCGCCATACGGGTGTACCAGTAACCTTTGGCACCCGAGAGCAGTAATCGCACTTTCACACCGCGCACAGCGGCACACTCCAATGCCACGACCAGGGCATTTGTGGGAACAAAGTATCCAGTGGTAATTGTGATGTGATGCCGGGCTTCATTGATGGCCGCAAAGAACAGCGACTGAAATACGCTGTCTTCCATATGGGGACCACCGGAAACCACCTGCGCCTCGACATGACCATGTGTTTCGGGTCGCGGAAAATCGTCTTGCCACGAGATTTCTCGTCCAGTGGCACAATGCCAGTCTTCAGCAAAAATCATCTGCAATTGCAGCACTGAAGGGCCCATGAGTCGAAGGTGTGTATCACTCCAGTGGCCAAAATGGGGGACGCGACTTAAATATTCATCACCCACATTCATACCACCTGTGAAACCGATTTCCCCATCGACAATGATGATCTTGCGATGGTTACGCAGGTTCAGCGACCACGATTCGAGCCAGCCTCGTCCCGGAACAAACGCCGAAATTTCAATTCCCGCTTCCCGCATCGGAGCAATAAAGCGGCGGGACAATCTCAATGAACCGATCGAGTCATAAAGAAATCGAACTTTGACCCCAGCTCTGGCCTTTTCGATGACCAAGTCTCTGAGCCGAGTGCCGATGTTGTCGGGTTGCCAGATGTAGTATTCGAGATGAATTGTGGAGCGTGCGTTACGGATCGCAGTTTCAATTTCATCGAAGGCAATCCCGGCATCATGCAAAAGATCCACTCGGTTATGCATGGTCGGGCGGGATTCGGCCAGACGGGTGGCGACCTTTGCCATGTTCGATTGAAGTGGAGTTAATCGATCACTGTCCAGCAGATGTCGTTCGGAGAGCTCGGGGAGCCGATGGCTGAGTCGCCGCCAGGCTCGTAAGCGATGTTTAACAGTCGATTCGACCCGATTGATGCCAAAGATCAGGTACAAAATCGCACCGATGTATGGCAGCGTAATGATCGTAATGATCCATGCTACAGTGGCTGTTTCCTGACGGCGCTTTGTCAGGAGCACCACAGAAACAAGAGAAAACTGGAGTACAAAACTGATGACCGCCAAAGTGCCCGGCAACCAGTTAAACACGTCACAGTTCCTCTCGAGAGTGATTGTCGCCAGTCGCCTGTGCTGGCTTCACGTGGACAGATTTTATTCTGCCCTGAGTGAAAGGACTTCGCTATGAGAGAAAGTGATCGTAGCCCGCTTTCTTCGGCGACGAAGCTCCCGATCTGAATTGATCGACATCGTGATGGATCAATCAAAGACGACAGTGCCGGGCCTTGAGCTTTCCCGATCTCGGATCAATTCCTGGGCGACACAATCGATCGTCTCTGCACCGATCAGTTCTCGCCCCTCGGCTGACCCCGCCAGCAGTGCCAGATCGGCCAGGCGGCAGATCTCCAGTGGAATCCCACGCGAGCGTGTGTAAAGCCGATCCACGGCCGCTTTGGTAAAGATCGGCAGTGAGTAATTACTGCGGGCCAGTCGCCAGCGGAGGAATTCATCACAGCGGGCCGATGACCAGATCGGCAGATCAATTTTGAGGCCGCTCGATTCTTCGAGCCACGACAGAAAGGCATGTTCTTCTGAGCGGCCAATCGCAAAGATCCAGGTCACATTCGATTCGCAGCCCATCGAAAGTGCCAGCAATCGACGCAGGACGTGCGCTGACGCTGGGTCGAGTGTGTGGCAATGATCGATCATAAATGCCAGACGCTGGCCGGTGGATTTCTGGCCTTCGAGGAAATCTGTCAGCCGCGACCAGAGCCAGAGCGGGCTGTCTTCGACATCCGGGCCTAGTCCGAATGCTTCGACAATGCGCCAGAGCAGTTCATGTCGATCCAGGCTGGTGGCATCCAGCAGAATCGCCTCGACTCCCACCTGCGAAAGCTCTCGAGCGAGCACATGCAGCAAAAATGTCTTTCCCGTTCCACTGATTCCGCTCAGTACACCGACAGGTGCCCGCTGTTCCGCCAGATACCAGAGGCGGGAGAGCGCTTCTTCGTGTTCCACACTGGCAAAAAAGTCATCGGGAGCCAGCGTGAGCCTGAAAGGTGAGGGGCGCGTCAGTGAATCTTCCGGCATCATGACGAGCATCCGAAGACAAGCGATTGAAGAAGATAATCAGACCTGCCCAATGAATTGATGAGCACCGCTCGATCAACGTGGCGTTACCAGATCGCAAGCACTGACTCGAAGGTACTGGCTCGAAGGCACTCAAATTCATAAATGACTGGCTCGGTGAATCGAAGTCGACTCACCATCGTCTCGAACAGTTTCGTGGAGAGGTACTCTCCAGATCCTGCAGGAGTCGCGTCGTCAATTAGTAAGAAGATTCGAGCTGTTCGCGTTCGAGATTGTAGCGCTCCATAGCCTGAATCTGGTTGTATAACCTCGTTTCAGGGCCAGCGGGGAAATACTGGACATCGTCTTCGAGATAATAGGCTGAAGGCAATGTCTGTCCGCCGACAGTGGTCTGGAAGCAGCCCGACATTGAGGCTGAAGCCGACAGCACCATCAGGGCGACTGACATCCGCCATCCGGTCGATTGCATTCCGTTCATGATCTCTTCCTGGCCACAGGCGAAAATGGGGCCGCCCCGGGCGACCAATTCGACAATTCTGACAATCGATCTGGAAAGCATGGAATGTTCCATCTCTCCTGGCCTTCCAATCATCGGCGCCTGTTGGCCAGAAACTTCGCCACAATCCGCATAACCCGTCAAATTCTTACGGTCGGTCGATTGATGAAAGGCAGTTTTCGTCAGTTCGCACCTCGGAAAATCAAAGGCTGGCATATTCCGCCGATGATTCCCTAATCGCCTGCCTGAAGACTCAGACTCGACTTGAAACAGCCATTTTGCCACGCAGACCAAAGGGCTCAGTCACCCTTTTCATACCCGGCGAACTGCCAGGCTGAGAGATCTTGATTTTCCGGCACTTGCTTCATGTCGTAAACTATTTTGAGTAAATATGTTACGAATGTTGGAGTTGTCTTCTGAAGTCTCTTGACCATAGGGAAGAATCCTGAGACTCGGAGTGTCAATTTTTCATCGATTCTGGTACGATCTAAGCGACCTTAAGCCCTTGGCGCGAGAAGGATTGAGCCAGGGCACAAGAGAGCAACACACAGCCGGGAGTGACCGTTGTCCGACGCCGCCGCGACGCCTGCCCCTTCGACGAGTGAGTACAGTGAAAAGAACATTCGAGCCTTGGAAGGGATTGAAGGGATTCGTCTTCGCCCCGACATGTACATTGGCGATCGAGGCTCCCGTGGATTGCATCACCTCGTGTTCGAAGTTGTCGACAACTCAATCGACGAAGCTGTGGCCGGCTATGCCACCTGGGTCTCCGTGAAGATCAACGTCGATGGCAGTGTGTCGATCATCGACGATGGCCGCGGGATTCCTGTCGGAGCGATGGCCGATCAGGGTGGGAAGTCGGCACTCGAGATTGTTCTCACCAAGATTCATGCTGGTGGGAAGTTCGACCGCCAGGGCGGCTACAAGACCGGAACCGGCGGCCTGCACGGTGTGGGGATTACAGCCGTCAACGCCCTCAGTGAGTGGCTTTCGGCCGAGATCCGTCGTGAAGGCCATGTCTGGACGATGGATTTTGCCCGCGGCACCCGCACGACCGAATTGACCAAGCTCGGTCTGGCCGATGTCACCGGCACCAAGATTACCTTCAAGCCCGACTCGACCATCTTCACCGAGAGCAAGTTCGTTTTTGATGTCCTTGCCAAGCGCCTGCAGGAACTGGCATTCCTTAATGCAGGGATTCACATTCGCCTGGCTGACGAGCGAACAGAACAGTCCGAAGAGTTTCATTACCCCGATGGCTTGCGAGAATTCGTCAAGCATCTCAACCGCACCGAAACAACTTTGTACGCTGATATTCTTTCCATTGAAGGAGAAATCGAAGGCGTCAAGGTTATGGTCTGCCTGCAGCATAACGATGGCTTCAGCGAAACCGTGCGGGCGTTCGCCAATAACATCTACAACATGGAAGGTGGAACTCACCTTTCGGGCTTCCGTTCGGCACTCACACGGGCCATCAACAACTACGGCAAGCGCGAAAACCTTTTCAAAGATATCGACACCACCGGTGACGACTTCCGCGAAGGTTTGGTGTGCGTGATTGCCGTCCGCGTGCCGCACCCTCAATTCGAAGGTCAAACCAAGACCAAGCTTTCGAACGGAGAAGTGGAAGGGATTGTCAACTCGATTGTCTTTGAAGGTCTCACCAAGTTCTTCGAAGAGAATCCAGGGATCGCGAAGAAGATTTGCCAGAAGGGTGCGATGGCAGCAGAAGCCCGCGAAGCTGCCCGCAAGTCCCGCGAAATGGTACGCCGCAAGGGGGCTTTGACTTCCGGGGGCCTGCCCGAAAAGCTGCGTGATTGCCGCAGCCGAGAACTCGACATCACCGAACTGTACCTCGTCGAAGGTGATTCAGCCGGTGGTTCTGCAGATACCGGCCGCGACTCCAACACACAGGCCATTCTGCCACTTCGCGGTAAGATCCTGAACGTCGAGAAGGCCCAACTCGTCAAGATTCTCGACAATGCCGAAATTGCCAACCTGTTCAAAGCCGTTGGCATTCCACCAATGGCTGAATTGGAAGATGTCACCAAGCGGCGGTACGGCAAGATCATTCTGATGACCGACGCCGACGTCGATGGCAGCCACATCCGGACGCTGCTGCTCACGTTTCTGTTCCGTCACATGCGGGCTCTTGTGGAGCATGGCTGCATCTACATTGCCCAGCCGCCTCTTTATCGAGTCATTCAGAAAAACAAGACTCGTTATGTGCAGACGCACGACATGATGATGACAGAGCTCATCGAACTCGGGATGAACGGCACCCGGCTCGTTGACCCGAACGATGGATTCACGTTTGAGGGCGAATCACTCCGGCACGTCGTGAATCTGATGCGGCGACTGGCTGAACCTGTCGAGCTTCTTGAACGACGGGGAATTTCGCTGAAATCTCTCGAACCGCTACTCAATGCGAGCTTCAAGCTGCCGCAGTATCGAGTCACGATTACACGAACCGACCACTGGTTCCATACACGCGAAGATGTTGAGGCATTCCTGCAATCAGAAGCGGCTCGTCGCGGCAGCGAACTGAATATGGCCAACAGCGATGCACAGCCTGTCGCTGCAGAGACCACCAAGCCCGTCGAAGGTGCTGCTCAACTGACAGATCTTCACGAGATCCGCACGCTGAACGACGTGCTCTCCGATCTCAGGGGGATTGGAATTCAATTCCGGCATCTTATTCCGGCTGGTATGCGCGATGGCGAACTGGTCTTCCCCTTCCGTATCGAACAGGAGAAGTCGGTTCTTAAACTGCAAAGTCTCCGTGAACTTCTCGAAAAGCTCAGAGCACTCGGTGAAGATGGTCTGACAGTGACCCGCTTTAAGGGATTGGGTGAAATGGATCCCGAAGAACTTTGGGAAACCAGTATGCAACCGACCGCTCGCACGCTTCTGCAGGTTCGTATGGACGATGCCGCGGCAGCTGACGAAATGTTCCGCGTCCTGATGGGCGACCAGGTGGAACCTCGCCGGGAATTCATCGAGAAGCATGCGCTGGATGTAAAAGATCTCGACATTTAACCCTTGTCAAGCGAATTTCAGTCACATGGGTTCCAGACATACAGATTTCCGGTTTGAACAGCGCTTTGCGTGCCATGCTTGCAGCTCTGGGCAAGCATGTCTTCGCTTAAATACTTCGCTGTGATTTCCTGGGAAACGTCTCAGAGTGTTCTCTCTCTCCGGTTTGCAGCTTGAGAGCAGGTCAGGCTTTGCGATAAAACAACTCGTCGTTTCAAATTGTGTTTCATTTCAGTCCCTTGTGTTGATCATCCAATCGACGGCAGGAAGAAAAGCGAGATCATGGAGACTCCTCGAACGACTTTCGAAGGTCCTCGCCCCATTCCCTTTCAAGCTCCTCAAGGCGATCTGGCGATCCTTTCAGGAACTGCCAATCCATTGCTGGCTCAGCATGTCGCCACGGCACTGGGAGTCAGTCTGACTCCTTGCCGGGCTCATATTTTCAGTGAGGGAAATGTCTTTGTCCGCATTAAGGAAAATGTCCGCGGGAAAGATGCCTATATCATTCAAGGGTGTCATTTTCCGGTCAACGACAACTTCATGGAACTGCTCTTCTGGATTGACGCACTGAGGCGGGCCAGCGCTCAGAACATCACGGCTGTGATTCCTTTTTTCAGTTATGCACAAGGCGATAAAAAGGACGAACCTCGCGTTTCCATCAGGGCTCGCGTTTGTGCTGACGCCATTGAAGCGGCTGGTGCAGATCGTGTTCTGACCATGGATTTACACAGCCCGCAGATTCAGGGGTTCTTTCGTGTTCCGGTTGATCATCTCTATGGTCGGCAGGTACTGGCTGAGCATGTCCGCAGGCTGCAGATCCCAGATCTCGTGGTATGCAGCCCGGATGTCGGATTTGCGAAGGGAGCAGCCGCTTATGCCAATCTGCTGGGGACGCCGGTGGTCATCGGTAACAAACAGCGGACAGACCACTCCGAAACGGTGGAAGTGCTGGAAGTGATTGGTGATGTCAAGGATCGTAATGTGCTGCTCGTTGACGATCTGACGATCACGGGTCGTTCTTTGATCGCGATGGCTGAGACATTGAAGAAGCGGGGAGCCCGAGATGTTTATGCCGCTGTGACTCACGCAGTCCTTTCGAAAGGGGCCAGTGAGCGGATTGCACAAAGTCAGATCAAGTTGATGTTCGTGACGGATACCATCGAGAACTCGTTCGATCCGCTTCCGCCGAATGTTCAGGTGGTGACAGTCGCACCACTGTTCGCAGAAGCCATTCGCTCCATCCACGAGCGCACCAGTATCAGTATGCTCTTTCCGGATGGACGTCCCATCTGCCCCTAAAGATGCAGTGGTTCGGGTTCGAGGATTTAACAGCGATTGGTGTGCCATGCTTGCGGCTCGGAGCAGGCATGCTTGACTGGCCCTCAACACACCATTGAATTCTGGGCGCAGTTTGCCGGCGGTCTTCATGAGGCCCAGGAAACGGGAGGAGCCTCAACGAATTGGCACTGACCGGCAATCAGGGCGTTGCGGGTAGCTCTCGCCAGGCGATAAATCATCCTGCAGTTAACTGAGAATGATCACGCGGAGAAAGAATTAAAGCATGCCTGAAATGGCAGGCGGGCAAAACCACGCGTCACATTCGCAATTCATGTGACAAACGTAAAAAGTGAGAAAGAGCCTCCAACTGGATTCGAACCAGCGACCTACGCTTTACGAAAGCGTCGCTCTGCCAGCTGAGCTACGGAGGCGTTCTGTATAGAAAATGTACCAGAAAGTATTTTCACGACAAGCCAGCGACTTTCGACTCAGATTGAATTCTCAGGAACAACCCAGCAGACCTCAGCCAAATCCGCATGAATGAACAGAGCCCCGGAATCAGATATCAGCCACTGCGGACTGGAATTCTGAGTGCGAAGTGATGATTCTCACGGGGATATTCATGGTCCTCAGATATTGTCGGGAAAACATCGCACTCATTTCCGCGGGATGACTAAAATTTGAGTGTCAGAGCTTCCGACCCGCATCCTACTCATGAAACATCTCGTGACAAATTCAGCTTCACCAGCGGCCGACCACTTAGCGATAGCAGCTCGATATGCTCTTGCCGAACAGGATGTCGCGCAGCTGGCGTCGAACCTCAAGGAGGTTCAGCAGGAAATCATCCAGGCTTGCGAGAAGTCTGGTCGTCTCCCGAACGAAGTGAAGCTGATTGCTGTCACGAAATACGTTCACGCGCCGGTGATTGCCGCCCTGTATGATTTGGGTGTGCGCGATGTCGGTGAAAGTCGCCCGCAGAACCTGGCTCTCCGCCGCAGTGAAGTCGAGGCTTTGTTCCCATCCACTGCCAGCGGTTCGAGTCGTGACGAGGGGACATTAGCCGATTTGAAATGGCATCTGATTGGTCATTTGCAGCGAAATAAAGCCGAGCTCGCAATCAGTAAAGCGGATGCGATCCATTCGTGCGATAGCGAACGACTGCTGACGAGGCTGGATCAACTTTTAATGGCCACGCCGCGTCCGTTGCCCCTCTTCGTCGAGATCAACATCAGTGGTGAAGCCTCGAAGCATGGTTTCACACCTGATGAAGCGCGAACCTGGTGGCGAGCGCAGGCGGTCGAGCGCGCCGCAGGTTGCATGGCCAAAGAGCACCTGCCGGTCGGTCTGATGACGATGGCCCCGATCGATGCCTCGCCGGAAGAACTCGTGCAGGTTTTCAGTGGCTTAAAGGACTTGAAAATCGAGTTGGAAGCGATGTCCCCGGAGCATCGCTTGCCATGGCTTTCGATGGGCATGAGTGGCGATTTTCCCATCGCGATCGAATGCGGTGCCACACATGTACGCGTGGGCTCCCGGCTTTATCAAGGTCTGTCAAATCGCTGCTTCCTCAACGACACGCCACCAACCTGATCAATCCTCACGGAGTTCATGGGGAGCAATAAAACAAGGTTTTTAAGCTCGACCCGGCAAAAGACTTCGATTCGTTCACGGAAGATCATGGTAAATCAACTGGGATTTTCCGGCGACAATGGCCAGACCCGCAGGGATCTGACCCTGGCGCAATTCCTCGATCAACAGTTGATCGTCGATCTTCTCCCAGAGGGGAGTTTTTCGAGCGATCGTTAATTTTTGCCGCAGCCCGGGATCCGTTTTGATTTTCGAGATCACTACTGGCCTATGGGCCGGTTGAAGATGGCGGGCCGGTTGAAGATCACGAGCTGGTGGAATTCGACGATCTGGTGCTTTGGCTAGCGCAGGCTGCTGTCCCACAACTGGACTCAGGTGTTTATGGTCGATCGGAAGAACTGGTTCCTTCGTTGGTGAATGAGGTGCCGGGGCGTGTTGCACGAATCGGGCCGTTTCGGTGATGACGACTTGCCAGGCTGCGAACAACCCCGCACCGCAGAACATCAGCATGATTCCCCACCGGGTGGCCACACGCCGATCTCTGCGTCGCTGGCCAGTCTGCTTTGCCAGCATCAGGATGGCCTCTTTTCGTCGCTCACCTTCGCGACTCAAGTGCGCGTCATCGATCATAACTTCCTCCCCCGTTGATGGCAGGACGAATGGTTTCGCATGGATAGCCTGGTATTGAAGTCGTAATCTCTTCGAATTGACCCTGAGAAATCGCGGCTTTCTTCAATCGATTGATGGCTCGACGCAGCCTGCCATCGATCGTCGCAATCGACAATCCCAGAAACTCAGCCATGCGGTCGAGTGTCCACGATTGTTGATAGCGCAGATCAATCATCTGGGCGAGATCCGGATCGAATTGTGAGAGCTGTTGTCGTAACCAGACCAGGCGGTCATTCGCTTCGTCGCCACCAGAAGCTGTGGCAGGCACTATGCCAACTGTCAGCTGTCGGCATTGAACCGCTGTTTGTTCTCGCTTCTGGCGGCGGGCTTCCGCTTTGAGCAGATCGTAAGCTGTCGATTTCACCACCAGATCCAGCCAGGCATTCAGGTGCTGTTGATTCTCTATCGGCTTAATACAGCGGAGAATTCGCAGCATGGCTTCCTGCACCACATCGAGACCGAACGACTCGTCGCGTCCGGTGATGCGCCGAGCCGTTCGGTAAATTTGTGGAAAGTATTCCCGATAGAACTCTTCAATGGCCTTCACAGATCCAGCAGACATCGCTCGGGTGAGTTCGCTGATGGGCTGATGCACATGGTTTCTCGGTTGCAGGTATCAGATCGATCGGGAAATCGTCCCAGAGAGCAATTGATTAAATCTTCGTGGGAGGTTTCGATTTTTCGAGAGCATCGAGTCTTTTCTGCAAGGCGTCCAGTTGGTTCGCATTCGCTTCGGAGGTTTGCTTTAACTTTTCGATCACAGAAACAATTCGCGGCAACGCCTCCGACAGTTGATGGATCTGTGCTGCCATCTTTTCCAGTTCAGCCTGAGATGACTCGGCTGCATTTGCAGTTTTCAACTCGTCAGACGTCGGTGTGAGAGCATTAATTGCCTGCTCGACAGCAGCGACCTGCTCCAGAGTTCCTCGAACCAGCACGGTTTCGGTTCCTTCATGCACCTTCATAGAGACCGAGTTGGATTCTCCAATCGCTTCGAGAGTAGCCTGGAGGAGTGAGAGAGTTTCATCCAAGGCTGCTCGCCGATCATCAGACCTGCCTAAAATGGTTCGCAAGGGGAAGATTTTCAAAACATTTTCAGGGGCATCTTCGGTGTAGTCGACTCGAAACATCGTAATGCGATCAGAATTCCCTTCGCCGTCATCAATCGTTTCATAGGCAAGACCCGGAACGGAGATTTCCAGCAGCCTCAGGATATTTCTCAGTTTCACATTCTTGAGTGCAATGTTCGGCAGCACGGGATCGGTGGCAGGGACATTGGATTTGGTAATCACAATGGCCTGAAACCCCGGATAGACCTCTTTCAGGTGCTCAATCGCTTCTGATAATCGCACACCCTCCAGATGAATTTCTTCAATCACCCGATCCTCGACTGCGGGTTGGTTTTCC
>JAIXUU010000487.1 GCA_027483405.1 Planctomyces sp.
GCTGTTCGGGAATTTGCCTACGATCGTCAGTCTCCGTTTGGTCGGCTGGATCGAGCACTGACAGACGCCACCTCCAAAGGGTGGATCGTGATTGATATGCAGCGAGACTGGAAAACGATCTTTCCAGAAAGCCGTCCATCACAGAACTAATACGGATACCAGTATTTGACCTCGATCCCTGGTCCGGGGTGGCTGGGGTTGAGTCTTCGAACCCCCAGCGATCTTCGGCACCATCTGGGGTTCGCGAAGACGCTCAACCCCAGCCACCCGCCGCGCAGTAGTTTATTGGATTCCGTAGAAGTCGCCACCAGGTGAAAATTCAGAGTTCTCGCTCGCCAGAGAATCGATCAATCTTCAAGAGTTTCCAGAAAAGCGGTCATTTCTCCGGCGGCATGAGCATCTCCCACACGCTTGGCAGCCACAATTCCTGCCCGGCAGGCTTCCCGAGCGAGGGTGGTCTGCTCGTCTTCGGCCAGAACCTGTGCTTTTTGAAAGTAAGCTGCGACATAATCAGGATCATCAGCGATGAGGCTGTCCAGCGCTTCCAGCCCCAAGATTGTCTCTCCCGACTTGACAAGCTCGAGGGCCAGCGCGTAACGCAGGAACGAATCTTGAGGAGTTTCCTGCAACATTTGCTTCAATTTCTCTAAACGCGACATGACTGCTCCCCGGCTGTGTTCTATCAGTTGAAGTGAATTTTTTCGTTGTGATCCCGGCGGTTCGGCAATCTCTGCCGATTCGTACTGCAACTGCTGGTCGTTGATGAGAATTCATAGACGCTCTTGAACAAAAGTCTCTAAACCCTCTGGTTTTGGACGAACTCAGCGGCTGCACAACCGAAGAGTTTACCCCATTTCACGAGTAACGACTTGGCAATCTGTACGCCATGACGCAAGTGCATTTCAACCCTGCCGGGTAACTGGTCGATGCCATCCCGGCGGAGCCATGGAGGATTGCTCCAATACAACACGATGGATCGTGGCAGCCTGAGCCGTTTGACCACAACGCAACCCTGCGGACCACGAGTGATCTTCCCCATGATTAAGTGGCTTATCACGCCAGCGATTTACGGAGTTCTCTGCCTGACAGCAGTGCTGTCCAGTGCTTCGGAGCTTCGTGAAACCCCAGCCGTCCGGGCCTACAAAAGGGCTTCGGCTTCCGTTGTGAACATTCACACTGAGAAGTCAGCTCAGGAACGGGACTCTGTCTTTGCCTCCAGCCGAGGTCGCAAGATCAACGGCATGGGGACTGGCATCGTCATTGATGAACGCGGGTATATTGTCACCAATCACCATGTGGTGGCCGATGTCGAACTCATCCGGGCGACATTCGAAGATGGCAGCGATTACGATGCCCGCGTCATCGGCGTCGATAAAGAACAGGATCTGGCGGTCATCAAGGTGGATGGCACAAAGACGTTCAAAGTCGCTCCCTTCGGAACATCGAGCGATATCTACCTTGCTGAACGCGTGCTGGCGATAGGTAACGCTTATGGTTATCGGCACACCGTGACAGAAGGCATTGTCAGTGCTCTGGGCCGCGATGTGGAAGTCAATGAGACGCAATCATACCGCAATCTGATTCAGACCGACGCCAGCATCAATCCAGGCAACAGCGGTGGCCCGCTGATCAATATGGACGGTGATGTGATCGGTGTGAATGTTGCCATCCGGGCCGGGGCACAGCGAATTGGCTTTGCAATTCCCATCGACGATGCTCGCAAGGTGGTGGCTCGACTGATCTCGGTTGAGCAGATGGGTTTGGGTTATCACGGTGCGATTCTCAGAGATCTGAAAACGGCGACACAAAAGTTGCTAATCATTGAAAATGTACTCTCTGATAGTCCTGCACAACGCGCTGGTTTGAAAGCTGGTGATGTAGTTCTCAAGGCCGGTTCACTGGAAGTAAGTGATTCTGTCGATTTCGAACGTTCGCTCCTGGGCCGTAAGCCTGGCGATAATCTGGACCTGGTTGTTCGGCGTAATGATCGGGATGAGAAACTGAATTTTGCTCTGGGGCAGTCCAATATCTCTCTCGTGCAGAATCAGGCATTTCGTCCTGCATCCACCGGAATTAATGAGACGGAAGCTCAACGGTTCTGGCAGATTCTGGGCTTGAAACTGGCACCCATTGCTGCTGATCAAAAGCTGCTGACAGGTACACGTTACCGTGGTGGATTGCGAGTCGTCGATGTGCGCCCAGACAGCCCTGCTGCTTCCAACGGGATCACTAAGGGCGATATCCTCGTCGGTCTGCATGATTGGGAAACACTCTCTGTCGAGAACGTGACCTGGATCGTCAACAAGTCGAACGAGATCAAGCTGAACCCAATCAAGTTTTACATTGTGCGTGGTCAGGAAACATTGTTCGGCCACCTGCAGACAGCCAGTCGCCAGTAGATTCTGATCATTGTCGACTGAATGCGTTTTAACTTGAACTATGCGTGAAGACGATGCCGCAAGCTTTCACCGGATGTCCGGAAAGAGCTTGCGGCTCAATCTTTTTCGCGACGGCTTGGTTGTCGAAGGAGCAGGTTGCTAGTCTTCATTCAAGAACCATTTTGAAAAATGTAGGCAAGCCACAGGCGGCAGAATGACTCTTCGACCCGAGTTTGCACTGATTGAGCGAATCCGAAAGGCAGCCGGGGGTTCATCTCGTGTGCTTCTGGGAATTGGTGATGATGCCGCCGGTATAGGTTGTCGAGATGACCGAGAGACACTCGTCGCCACGGATATGCTCCTGGATGGTGTGCACTTTGTCATCGAGGAGTGCGGCCCGTATTGGGCGGGTCGGAAGGCGCTCGCTGTCAATTTGAGTGACGTTGCAGCTATGGGTGGAAGGCCGCTTGCCTCGTTTGTTTCGATCGCCATTCCGCGTAATTGGAACGCCCACGAAGCGGATGAGTTAATGCGCGGCGTTCTGGAATTGGCCGCAAAATGGGATTGTCCTGTTGCGGGAGGAGATACGAACAGTTGGGGCGGTCGCCTGGTGATCAACGTGGCGGTGGTGGGTGAATCGATTGAAGCCACATCGATTCGTCGAGCCGGTGCGCAGGTGGGTGACGTCATTGTTGTGAGCGGTGCTCTGGGTGGTTCGATCTATGGCAGGCATTTGAAGTTCGAACCCCGTTTGGATGTGGCTGCTGAGCTATTGAAGCTGGCCAAACTGAACTCAATGATCGACTTGAGTGATGGACTTTCTTCCGATCTGTGGCACATCCTCAGAGCGAGCCAAGTGGGTGCTTTCCTCGAACAGAAGCGGATTCCTGTCCATGAGGATGTCCGCCATCATGCCGACGTCGTGAACTTGAGTTCTCCACCGGCGCTCGCACATGCCCTTCATGATGGTGAAGATTTTGAACTCCTCTTTACGCTCTCCCCAGCTCAGTGGGAGACATTGCGGCAGAACTGGAAGCTGCCCATCGCCCTCACAAAAATTGGCACGATTGTTTCTGAAGAGGCTTGCAGGATCGTCAGCGAGACGGGAGAGTCAAAAGAACTGGTTCCCGGTGGTTATGTCCATCGCTTTGGTTGAACTGTTCCGCGATTTGAATGGCTGCAAGCTGAGGATGATGTCGTTGTCTGATCAGGAATTACTCCGAAGAGACCAGGTTCTCGAACAGTATTACGACACGCTTGGTTACACGCCTTATCCGGTTCAAGAGGAAGCGCTGTTCGCCTGGTTTACTTCTGAAACTGGTGTGCTGATTTCGGCTCCGACCGGGACAGGGAAAACGCTCATTGCTGAGGGGGCGATCTTTGAAGCCCTCAAGAACCAGAAAACGATCTATTA
>JAIXUU010000106.1 GCA_027483405.1 Planctomyces sp.
CTTCAGGACGTCATAGGCCTGCGTCTCGAATTCCGGCATTTCGGTTGTTGCGGGAACCGCTTCAGGAACAGGCTTCACTTCCGGTTTGGCTGTAGAGGGAACATGGGCCTGGCTGTGACTTCGATGGAGACTCTCCAGCCGTGCTTCACGCGTGGCCTCACTCGTTTTCTCTTTCGCCGTCCAAGGCACAGTCGCTGCCACTTCCGGTTCGTCGATGAAGTCCTCCAATTCAGCGACAACGACTGGCTGGGCGACACTGGGAGGTTTCTGAAGGTACGGCATCACTTCCGCAGGGAGGGTCGATGGCGGTGAATCAGCAGTTGGAGCTGCCACCAGTGGTGACTCGCTGATCACCTGCTGAGGAACAACAGGAACAGAGGCCGCGAGTGTATCGCTGGCCGCTAGCTGGGGTGCAATGGGTTTCTTGATCGTGGATTCGGGCTTGGAAACGATGGTCGCAATGCGATCAATTTCACGCCCCTGAGCGTTGAGTAAGTCGCGAAGCTGTTCGGTGCGGGTGAGCAACCGGCCCAGCTGTGTGAGCATTTCCTCCTTTAGCTTGGCCAGCATGCCCACCATCACAAACGGCATAATCAGCATCATGCCCACAAACAGAATGCCGATCAGACCGTAGAATACTTCCATGACCAGCTTCCTTTTCGCCAATCCCCGATGAACGCGTCCGTTTCAGCCTTGATCGAAATGATCTCGCTCGCGAGATATGCGAGTGCTGTGGGCCCGGTCATTTTCTGAAAAGCAACCTCAAACTATGCAAAGTATGGAATACGACTTCTGCTGGTGATGACGCGAGGTCAGCAACAACCCCAAAAAGACGAAAAGAAGAGTCGGTTCTTACTGACTGTTCTCTCCCAAACGCCCTTAAATCAAAGTGAAACCCGGCGAATTCCTTACTCATCGTCGGATGCATGTATAAAAATGTCCACATTGACCTGTGGCAGAGGCCTCAGATCTCCCCATTTTTCTGCCAGAATTCGATAGAAAAAGAGAGTGGCAAAAGAAGTTCCTGATCGATTAGTATAAAGAATCAATGCCTGCTGATCCGTCCCGCCTGCCGATCGGAGCCCGCCATGTTCACCCCTGCCAACCGCCGTCGTTTCCTTCGCGACCTGGGTGTCTCTGCTGCCGCACTCCCATTTGCCTTGAATCTGCCCAGTCTGGCTCTGGCCAATTCAACAACCCGCAAACAACGGCTCGTGGTGATCTTCAGCCCTAACGGCATTGTTCCGAAAACCTTCTGGCCGAAAGAGACAGGCACTGAGTTCGAACTGCCAGAAAGCGTTACTCCACTGGCTCCATTCAAAGATCGCCTGCTGTTCCTGAAGGGTGTTTCTGACCGCATTGGTGGCGACGGCGATAACCACATGCGCGGCATCGGCTGCCTCCTCACAGGAATCGCACTCTTCCCGGGCAACATTCAGGGGGGTTCGCATACACCTGCTGGTTGGGCGAGCGGAATTTCGGTCGATCAGGAGATCAAAACCTTCCTGCAATCGCGGCCCGAAACGCGTACTCGATTTGGCTCACTCGAATTTGGTGTGATGGTTCCAGAACGTGCCGATACCTGGACACGTATGGTCTATGCCGCTGGCAATAAACCTATCGCGCCGATCGACGATCCCTACCAGATGTTCCATAAGCTCTACGGCCGCATGAAAGATCAGGCCAATCTGGGGAGCATCCTCGATGATGTCCTCGACGATCTCAAGCGGCTGGAAGCGAACGTCAGCCCGCGTGATCGCCAGTTGATCGAAGAACACGCGTCGTTTGTGCGTGCCATGGAGCAGGAAATCGAGTCTTCGAAGAACATGGAGATGGGTCATGCCATCCCTGTCCTTGAACCGGGCCTGCGTCATGAAAATGACCAGATGCCACAACTCACGAAGCAGCAGACCGATCTGCTGGTGCATAGTTTTGCGGCTGATTTCAATCGCATAGCCACATTCCAGTTCACCAACTCAGTGGGTGGAGCCAAGATGCGGTGGGCCGGCGTCGAGGAAGGCCATCACGAGCTTTCCCACGAGCCAGACAGCAACGAATCGGCTCAGGAAAAGCTGACAAAGATCAACAAGTGGTACTGTGAGCAGATTGCTTACCTGTGCCAGCAACTGGCCAACACACCGGAAGCCGACGGCAGCGGGAGCCTGCTCGATAACACGCTCGTCGTCTGGACCAACGAACTCGGCCAGGGGAACAGCCATACGCTCGACAACATTCCGTTTGTAATGATCGGCAACGCCCCCGGCTTCAAGATGGGGCAATCACTCAAATTCGACCGCGTGCCGCACAACCGGCTGCTCCTCTCGATCGCCCACGCCTTCGGCCACCACCTCGACCGCTTCGGCAACCCCGAATACTGCAAAGACGGCCCACTGACGGGCATCGCGTAAGGGCCATTTTCGACTCTTCGAGTAGGGTGCATGAAGTTCCGACGGAATGCACCAGCCTGGTTCAATTACCTCGCAAGCCGCATGAATAAAAAAGGACTGGCTGATCAATGATCAGCCAGTCCTTTTTTTCGTCCCGACACACCAGTAGAACTTGAGTCGACAAACAGCATTACCCCCTTTCTGGTTCAATCGATGCCCATCACCCCTTCACCGTCATCAGCGGTGTCACTTCTGCTACGGGTCTGGCAATACCGGCGGCAGTAAGCGTTTCTACGACGGGGCCAATTCCTTTGAAGGCGAAGGGGGCTTCTTGTTTGATGTCGGCGAGTTTGGCTTCGAGGATATCCCGGCGCTGGCGGATTTCCGGATCTTTAAGGGGCGATTGAGGTTTGCCAGGACGAAGATCGTTTGAGGAAAGGCACCCACACCCTGCCCTCTCCCCGCAGACCGGGAGAGGGTCCCAGAGCAGATGGTGCAATCAGTCGGAACTTCTTGCACCCTAAATCACTCATCGCTAGAGTTATCAAACGACTTTCTTTTATAAACTGTTCACGTTATCGCGCCCGGCCTTCCAGTCCGCGCGATCAATACCCAATTTTCGAAAAAACGCTTCGTTGCGCTTTCGAGCATCTGCAATAAGCTTCTCAAAACTAATAACCTCAATGTATGCTTTGTAATTATTAAGATATATTATCTGCCCCTCACCATCAGGAGTTTGAATTGGGTTGTATGCATCGATATGACTCATCAGCTCGTCAACAATGTGACACACAACAAAAATGTGAATCGGAACACTGTCAGAGATACGGAACACATGACTGTCGTGTTTAAACACCTGACTGGCTCTCATCTCCTTAATGTATCGCACCGCTTGCGCAACCGGATTCTCCTTCTCGTCGTAATTCTTACGCTCCGGCTTCTTAAACTCAATTAGAGTAACCGAATTGTACGGCGGATACTCCGAATCAGTAAATGCGAATGTCTCATCAAAAACGCGATCGTAGAGCACGTTAATGTCTGGCCGCTTCAAAGACTCTGAATCCGGCATCTGATCACGAAAAGAAAGATCAGATGCAGCAAATTGCTGAAACGCAAGACGCTCGTCAATAAGCCATAGGTTTGACTCATCCCAAGCAATATCCAAGCTAGTCTTCTTCCTTGGGAAGAAGATATCATGAATCGCGTCCTCATCTCGGAACTTGCCTGTATGACTCGCTCGAAGACGTTCCCATAAAAAATCGATCACTGCACGTCGATCTGTAATATACATTGCGAGTTCATGCATCGCCATCTGATTCAGATCGCGTAGTGCGACACGATAGCTGTCTCGATAGATATTCAAATCACTAATATTCTCTTGAACGGTCTTGGCCATCTGGTTGAATCTTTGCCGAACATCGGACTTCCAATCATGGTAGACGCGCCAGATTGATTGCTCAAACTCAGCATCGGGCAGATTCATTGGAATCAACATCAATTGATCCATCCGCTGACTCAAAAGCGGGCGATAAATAACTCCAGAGTTGCAGAACTTCTCAATCCTTTCTTTATGCTTCTCACGCAACGGATCGATATCCGCTTTCAAGAACTCCTTTGCAGCAACTCCGACGGCTTGAATGATTTCTTCAATCGAAACAGGCTGATCTTCGCTGTAGGGTAGCTCACCTTGTTCGACATTTGCTTGGTAGGGAAGTGTAAAACCAAGGCGATCCTGTGTTGCCTCGCGGTTTAGAATATCTCCTTCCACAAAAGCCACATAAAAGTATTTACTATCCCCATTTGCCAGAGATCCTTTTGTCGGGAGATGAATCATACTTACCGGGTAGGAAGTCGCCACGCGATTGTCTGCGCATAAGTGGACTTGATGTTTGTCAGCAACTCGAATGCGGCATTTTGTATGTGTCACCTGCAAAACATGAGAACCAACAGCTAGGGACTCCTCACTCTTCTCAAGCACCATTTCTTCGTTGCAGAAAGTTCTCAGATCGATATCTCGACCACTCCACTCGTCTCTCAAAACTAAAGATGCTTGCGAACCGACTGAAAGCCTCTTGAAAAAGTGCTCGGCTATTTGCCTTGCGATTGCATCTAATGCTTTGGGAGCTTTCTCACGAAGACGGGAATTGAATGAATGGAGATTTAGAGTTGTATTTGGTTCCTGCGAGGGAATTTCTTTGTTGCTTTCTTCCTCCGTACCGCTCTTTGAGCGTACGATCTTAAACGTTCGGCAAAAGCATTTTCCTTGTTCATGGTAAACGCTCTTCACTTCAGCATGATCGAAAGCTTGTAGATAGCTTAGCCTCCCAACACCCTTTCCCCCTCTGGACTTTTTGTACGAAGTGTAAACCTCCTGATAGGCGTTCCAGTTTGCTGGTCGAAACCCAACTCCATTGTCACTAACTGAGAATCCTGTGACCTCGGGTGGCGTCACGTTAGACTTTGGGATCTCTTTGAATGTCCCCTGCGTATCCCTTAGTATCTGGACTGTGATTTGTCCACCTTGAAAATCTGGCTGCTCCTTTGCTTTCTCTTCTATAGAGTTGAAGGAGTTCTCAATTGCCTCGAAAAGAGGTTGAAACCGATGGGCCTCGCGAAGCCTGTTCTGATCCAGATAGTTTTCATAATTGAAGTTTGTGTAACCCATTTGCCTCTCTCTTGTTTTCGTGCAAAACAGTCAACTGAAAACCCGAGCCTCCTCGACGGGACAAGTACTATCATGAGGACATGGACTTCTTTTGAGAAAATGAACTACTTTCTATCTTCCACTCGTTTGTAGAAACAGCCTGCCAAACATTTGATTATCCTGCAAGACCCACCTGGGTATTCGCAAATGCAGAATCAAACTTCGAAGTGTAAAAGAAGAAAGTTGTTTTCCAGATACTACCCAGTAACTTACTACCATTCCTTCATATCTGTCCGTCATTCACCTTGGACTAACGCTGAAACACTGGTTACGTCGCTTGGTGCTGAATGTTACCTGTTTATAACAGGAAATACCTTTTGAGCGGACCCGGACTCGGAAAAGACGAACTCCCGGCGTTTGGAAAAACGTCGGGAGTCTTTACTGATGCAGTGAAAAACGGCAAGGGTTACTCTGGCACGTGGGCGGCTTCTTCTTTTCGGCGGGTGGCGAGTTGGTCGAGAATCGCCTGGGCGGCACTGGCGACGGGGATTTTTGTGGCTTCTGGAAGGTGGCGCCATTTGAGTTCGACCTGGCCTTCTTTTAAGCCCTTACCGCCGATGACCACGCGGAGCGGAATGCCGATCAGGTCGGCGTCTTTGAATTTGACGCCGGGCCTTTGATCGCGGTCGTCAATCAGGAGATCGACACCAGCGGCTGTCAGTTCTTTTTCCAACTGATTCACGAGTTGATCGACCTCGGGATCGTTCACGCCAATCGTCGAAATCACGACTGAGTAGGGAGCAATCGACAGTGGCAGCACAAGGCCGTTGGCGTCGAACTTGGTCTCGGCCATCGAGGCGAGAATCCGGTTCACACCGATGCCGTAGCAACCCATGATGAGTGGCTGCCGGGTGGCGGCTTCATCGTCGTAGGTGGCATTGAGCGAAACGCTGTATTTTGTCCCGAGTTTGAAGACGTGGCCCACTTCGATCCCGTGGACGAGTTCGAGAGTCCCTTCACCACGCGGGCTGGGATCACCGGCAGCCGCATTGCGCAGGTCGAAGGTTTCATACTCACCTTCAGCCGTCCTGGGGAGGTCGAAATCTCGCCCCAACACGACGTTCGCCAGGTGGTAATCCTCGGCATTCGCACCGACGACGGCGGGAACGACCTGCGGGATATCGTGGTCGGCGACAAAGCGGCACTTTAGGCCCACAGGCCCTGCAAAGCCAATGGGAGCACTGGAGACCTTGAAGACGGTTGCTGCATCGGCCATTTCCAGAGTTTTAGCACCCAGAGCTCGGCGAATCTTGCCTTCGTTCGCTTCGTGATCGCCTCGCAACAGGACGGCCACAGGCTCACCATCGGCCAGAAAGATCAAGGTTTTGATCAGTTGTGTCGGCTGGCAGTTCAGCAGGCGGCACAGGGCATCGATACTCCCCACGTTGGGAGTATGCAGTTTTTCCGACGCGGGGAGAGCTGGATCGACCGGTTTGACCTGGCTGCGGACACGACCCGTCTCTGCACGCTCCAGATTGGCGGCGTAGCGTGTCTTGCGGCAGAAGACAATCTGGTCTTCGCCATTGGCAGCAGGGGCCATGAACTCGTGCGAGGCATCGCCACCAATGGGGCCGCTTTCGGCTTCGACCGGAAGATATTCCAGACCGCAGCGGGCGAAGATGCGACAGTAAGCGCGATAAATCTTCTGATAAGTCTCCGAGAGCGATTCGACCGAAGAGTGGAAGCTGTAGGCATCCTTCATGAGGAATTCGCTGGTGCGCAACACTCCAAAGCGTGGCCGCTCTTCGTTCCGGAATTTGGTTTGAATCTGGTAGACCGTCATAGGTAACTGGCGGTAGCTGCTGATGTGACGCGACATGAGATCAGTCACGACTTCTTCGTGAGTGGGCCCGAGTGCCAGATGGACCTGATGATTCTGCCGGCGGATGTTGAAATTGATAAGGACGTTGCCAAAGGCCTCTTTGCGGCCTGTCCGCTCGAAGAGATCGATGGGCTGGAGAGCGGGCATGAACATTTCGAGAGCGCCGGTGGCATCCATCTCTTCGCGGATGATGGCTTCAATTTTGCGGATCGAACGCCAGCCCAGCGGCAAATAGGTGTAAGCTCCGGCCATCAATTGACGCACATAACCGGCACGCAGCATGAGCTGGTGGCTGGGAATTTCGGCATCCGAAGGATTTTCTTTGAGCGTGGGAATGAAAGACTGTGACCAGCGCACGAGTAACATCCTTGAAATATGGCAGATAGCAACCGGGCTTAACGTGAATGGCGAGCAGGGATTGTAAAGAAGAGACGATGCTCTTGAAAGCGAGGTTCGTTCGCAGGCATCAGCCGCGCTGGTCGCTGCGGGGAGATCGGCACTGGGATTAATTCAGGGCACGCGTGGTTCGAATTCGAGTGCTGGAATTGCCCAGAAACGCCGGAATTGACCGATTCCCCTGTTTCCGGGATGATTCCCCATGAACTTTGAGCGAACTTGAACCTGCCACCCTGATTTCGCGTCCGGCCTGAATTCTTGATGCATGTGGCGATGGACAGGCTCTGAGCGGAAATCCAAGACCACCTCGATTGTTGAACTCCGGTATTCGTTTGGGAAATTTGTCGCGATGTCCTGGCAAGCGTACTCACAAGATATTGGTCAAGCGGCACGAAATGCTTCCGTGGCATTGCGGAATGTTTCCCCGGCCCGCAAGACTCAAGGCGTCCTGGCCATTGCCAGAGCCTTGCGCAGCCAGTCGGCGGCGATTCTCGCTGCGAATGCGAAAGATATCGAAGCAGCCCCTGGCTTTGGACTGAACTCGGCGGCGATTGATCGACTGCGACTTTCGACAGACCGCATCGAGGCGATGGCGCGGGCCGTCGAAGAAGTAGCCGCACTCCCTGATCCTGTGGGAGCTGTCATTGATGGTTCGATTCGGCCAAACGGGCTGCAGGTGCAGCGAATTCGAGTTCCACTGGGTGTCGTACTGTTCATTTACGAATCCCGCCCGAATGTGACCACAGATGCTGCCGCCTTATGCCTGAAGAGCGGGAATGCCGTGATTTTACGGGGTGGCAAAGAGGCCATGCACTCGAACTTGTGCCTGGGTGAAATTGTGCAGGGGGCTGTGGCTGAAGCGGGTTTGCCCCCTGCCCTCGTCCAGATTGTCAATACACCAGCCCGGGAAGTGGTGGGTGAACTACTGCGCCTGAACACTCTGATTGATGTGGTGATTCCGCGTGGTGGGAAGTCGCTGATTGAGCGGGTGATGTCAGAAGCGACGATGCCGGTCATCAAGCATTACGACGGCGTTTGCCATGTCTATATCGACGCGAGTGCTGATCTGGATATGGCCAGCCGGATTCTGGAAAACAGTAAATGCCAGCGAACCGGGGTCTGTAATGCGGCTGAATGTGTGCTGGTACATGCAGCGATTGCCGACAAGTTCCTGCCCCGACTGGGCGAAATCATGTCCCGGCGCGGGCTCGAAGTGCGTGGCTGCTCGAAAACGTGCTCTTTGTTGCCAGAAGCTCAAGCGGCCGAGGAAAACGATTACCGCACAGAGTATCTGGACATGATCATCTCCTGCAAAGTGATCGATTCTCTCGAGCAGGCGATCGGACACATTGAGACGTATGGTTCACACCATACCGACTGCATTATTACCGATGATTACTCTGCTGCTCAGCAGTTTGTACAGGAGGTCGATTCTGCGGCTGTCATGGTCAATGCCAGTACGCGGTTTAATGATGGGGGAGAACTGGGCCTGGGAGCAGAAATTGGCATCAGCACTGATAAGTTTCATGCCCGTGGCCCTTGCGGACTGACTGAATTGACGAGTTACAAGTATGTTGTTCGTGGGGCTGGGCAAATCCGTGGCTAAACCAGAGAGAATGCCTTACCAGTTGTCAGCAGGGATGAGAGAAGAGCAGCGTATTGTCAGCGATTGGTTATTAGCAAAGAATTTCGACTGAATTTATCTCGACAGGGAAGTGGAGAGACAACATGGCCGATGTACTCAGCCAGTCGGAAGTAGAGACACTGCTGGCAGCACTCGATCCGGCTCCACGCAGTAATGCTGGTTCTGCCATGAGCGGCCCGGCACCCAGTTCGACACCTGTTCGTCGGCGAGAAAATGGGCCGCAGATCAGTGTCTACGATTTCAAGCGTCCCGAGCGCGTCAGTAAAGAACAGATGCGTGCCTTTCAGGCATTGCACGAAGGTTTCAGCCGGGAGTTTGGCGCTGCACTTTCGGGGATGCTGCGAGCGATTGTGGAAGTCAAACTGATCAGCGTGGATCAATTAACGTACAGCGAGTTTGTCTTCAGCCTGGAAAACCCCACCTGCTTCAATCTCCTCGAATCGAAAGGTCTTGAAGGACATCTGATCCTGGATTTGAGTCCTTCGATCATTTTTCCGATTGTGGATCGTCTCTTAGGTGGTGGGAAAGAAAGCATCCCGAGCATTCCCAGTCGGCCGCTCACTGAGATTGAACTGCAACTGGTGTCGCGGATCACATTACTGGTGATCAATGGGCTTGAAAACGCATGGCATAACGTGTGCAGCCTGGGCCTGAAGGTGACTCAGATCGAGAGTAACCCTCAACTGGTGCAGATTGTGCCACCGAACGAAGTGATTGTGCTGGTCAGTTTTGAGATCACGATGGGTGAAGTCCGCGGCATCATGAACCTGTGTATTCCATTCAATACGATCGAGCCACTTTCCGGAAAACTCTCTTCGGACACATGGTCGGCTTATCAGAAGAAGGGGCTCGATCCCAAACAGCGAGTGATTCTGGAAGACGGGCTTTCCAAGGCCGCCGTCAAAATGATTGTGAATCTGGCACACACTCGACTCACGGCGCGTGACCTGGCTCATCTGGCTGTGGGAGATGTGATCATGACTGAACACCCCAAAGAAGATGGGTTGGAAGTGGTGGTCGAGGGCTGCCCGATGTTTATGGCGAAGCCCGGTGCCGTCAAAGGGAAAAAGGCCATACGCGTCACGGGAATGGTGGCCCACAGCCGGGATATTCTGCGGGAAAAGCTGCAAGCGGCCGCAGAATCATCGACCACTAAAACGGCGCCAGCTGTCACTGAACCGAAAACTAATCCACCCAAGCCCCGAGCCTAACTGACATTTGTGGTGCCAGTTCCCCAATGCACGTCATGCCATCAAATACATTAACGAGTATTGATTTGTATCCACCGCCGGATATGCTGAACGTGACTCACTGATCCACCGAAAATAGATGTCAAAAAAACTTCAATTTGCGGCAACTTGTTGACTCAGTACGATTTCCGGTATAAATCAGTTGAGACAAGGCGCAGTCGAGAAGGGCAATTGCTTGCCAAACGCCACCTCACGGCTGATTCCATGCAATTTGCGGCCATTGGATATTTGAGATAACTTCTTTCCTTACTGGAGATTACGGCAATCGAAACGACGCATCGTATTAATGATCAGATTCGACTTTCCCCAATTCGGGTGGTTGATCACGAAGGGAAAATGTTAGGAGTGATCCCCACCTCGGAAGCCATGCGTGTGGCCCTCGAAGTTGGCATGGATCTCGTTGAGGTCGCTCCTGGCGAGCGTCCTCCGGTCTGCCGAATCATGGATTACGGCAAGTTCAAGTACGAACAGAAGAAAAAACACGCAAATTCGGCCAAGCAGCATCAGGTGCAGATTAAGGAAATCCGTCTCCGCCCCAAAACTGGTGAACACGACATCGAGTTTAAGGTGAAGCAGGCGAAGGAATTTCTGTCCCAAAAAGACAAAGTGAAGCTGAATATCATCTTTCGTGGTCGTGAAAATGCGCATCACGATCGCGGTAAAGAAATTCTCGCGAACATTATCCAGCAGTTGGCAGAGCACTGTAAAGTTGAGCAAATGCCCAAACTGGAAGGTGGACGTAACATGATTGCCGTACTGGCTCCCAAGACATAACACGTTGACTTAACAGCAGATGCAAACAGTCGAATTGCATCACAAACGTGATTATTCTGAGAGATCACCGGCTGACTTGGC
>JAIXUU010000239.1 GCA_027483405.1 Planctomyces sp.
ATGATCCATGCCGCCAACGAAGATTCTTCGCTCGCACTCAGTTTGACGGATTGCCTCCGCCGCATTGTGCAGTGCCGAGTTCCGGCCAAAGGCTATCGACACATCGTGTTCAGCGTGAGTGGACAGGTCAGCGGCATCAATGGTACCAACGAAAAGGGCCTAACTGTCACCAGCACTTTGCTGCTGGATCGAGCCCCTCGCGACATCACGGCACCTGGTGATATTCATCCGGTGCTCATTAAGAAAATCCTCGAAAAGGCCGCCACACCGGCTGAAGCCATCGAGATCCTCAAAAGCTCCAAGCGAAATGGTGCCTGGGGAGTCTGCATCAGCCATGCCGATACCGATTCACTCTGCTATGTCGAATACGACAGTGATCAACTGGAAGTTCGCAGTGGGATGACCCGCGTCATTGGCACGAACCACTCGTTGTTGCTCGGCGCCACACATCCGACACCTCCACACTCCATGCACCGAATGGATCGCCTGCAAGAACTGCTGGCCAAGGAAGAAGCTATGGGGCTCGACTTCCCGGCTGCTGAAAAAACTCTTCGCGACCAGTTCGATGGTGGGCGTCAGCGAGTCACCGCTCATGCGACCATGAACACGATCTGCCGTGTCGATAACCAGATCAGTGTGGTCTTTGGCCCAAGCGAGAAAACAATCCGTGTGACTCCCGGTTCATACCGCAAAGAATTTGCACATGAATTCTCCACGCTTGCTGTCGATGGCTTCTTCCGTGGTGCTGATGAATTAGTCGTCAACGATGTCCCGACAAACTCAAACACGGGCTCCAGCGTCGGTTCGACATCAAAATTAACACCAGCACAGCAAACCGATCTCCCTCGATTGGCTGGTTTACCAGTTATCGATGAGCGAGTGATGCACCGCGTCATCCTACGTCCTCGCGTAGCACCGCTCTCAGGTGCAGCACAAAAGGTAAGTCTCACTGGCAAAACAGTCGTCTATGGCTCCGGTGATGTCGCCAAAGCCCTGGTCGCCAAGTTAAAGTCCGCAGGCCTCGAAGTCGCTGCGATTTCTACCTGTTTCGATGTGACAAAGCTGGAAGCTGAGTTCGAAAGTTTGGCCTTGCTCAAATCTGCCAAGAATCTGATTCTGGTGGGGCCTCGATCGACAGAAGAAGTCAGTGAAGCAAGTGCTTCTGCACGATTCCTCACCGTCTTCCGTCTTTGCCAGTTATGGACTCAAAGCGGTCAGGAAATCTGCCCGCTGGCCGAGAGATCGTTAACCTTTGTCTCCTTCATGGGAGGAAATTTCGGTCTCGAAGGGAGCCCAGCCAATGCCGATGGTGGTGCCATGTCTGGCCTTGCCAAGGCCCTTCGCCGCGAACTGGCACCTCTGGCTGTCCGCACTGTCGATTTTGCCAGTGACGATGTAACAGACAGGGTCGTGGATCAGCTTGCCAATGAACTCTCACAACCTTTTGAAACATGCGAAGTTGCCTACTCGCGTGGTGAGCGTTTTGTTGTGGCAGCCCGCCCTGTGCCGGCGACTCCGGTACCACAAAATGGGCCAACACCTGGATCGGCATGGATCATTTCTGGTGGTGCCCGAGGCGTCACTGCGGTCGTCGCCAGAGAACTTGGAGTTCGTTATGGAGTCCACCTTCATCTGATTGGTTCTTCACCAATCCCTGAACTGGATCCATCACTTCTGGATGCATCAGCCGAAGAGTTGAAAGCCTTGCGTCGGAAAATCATGTCCGAGGCGCGTGAACGTGGCGAAGTTCCTCTCGATGCCTGGAGCACATTCGAACGCAGCCTCGAAGCCCGTCGCAACCTGCGTGACATGCGGCAAGCAGGTGTTTCAGTCACTTATCATTGCTGCGATATCAGTCAACCCGATGCCGGTGAAAAAACGGTTGCAGCCATCCGTACCTTCAATCATCCGATTGAAGGGGTCATTCACGGAGCCGGGGTGGAACATGCCTGTCGATTCGAACGCAAGCAGTTACCCAAAGTCCAAAAGACCTTTGATGTCAAAGTCGAAGGCGCACGTCACCTGGCTGCAGCACTCGAACACGATCCTGTGGCGTACTTTGTGGGATTCGGTTCCACCAGTGGTCGCTTCGGTGGTTTAGGTCAGGCCGATTACTCGGCAGCTTCCGATTCACTCGCCAAGTTCTGTAATGAACTGGGCCGCAAGAATCCCGACTGGCGGACCATTGTGGTTCACTGGCCGCCCTGGGGCGAAGTGGGCATGGCCGCCCGCCCTGAAAGTAAACTCGCTCTCGAAGCCGGCGGAATGGCATTTATGCCACCACAAGAAGGCGTCGCCTTCCTGCTGGAAGAATTGGCTTCAACGTCACCAGAACCAGAAATCCTGATTGTCGATAAGCCAGATGGCCTCGATCTCGATCGTACGCTGCCTGAACTGGCAGCGTGGAAAGATTTCGCAGCCGCCCAGCAAGTGGTCGATGCCTCGCCTCTGCTGGATACCGTGATCGCCCTGACACCTGGGGAGTATGTCGAAGTCGAAGTCCGATTGAACCCGGCACAAGATCCCTTCCTGTACGATCATCAACATCGCAATGCCCCCATTCTCCCAATGACATTCGGTCTGGAGACATTGGCTCAGGCATTCAGAGTTCTGCTACCCGCAACCGAGCAGGTGACTGTTCTCGATGGAGAAATTGTCAATCCCATGCGGTTCTTTGCGGATCGTCAAGAACTCGCCATCGCTCGCATCCGTCGCTCGGGAGACAGCTTCGAGGGTGAACTTGTTACCAGGTTCTTCAATCGCAAGGGCGTCTTGCTCAAGCACGAACGGGTGCTCGTCAAAGCCCGGCTCAAACCCGGTGTCGATGCACCAGACGCAGCCAAACCTTTCAAATCATCCATGCAGCTCAAGAAAGTTCAGTACGCAGAAACGTGGGATCAAGTCGCTGCATTGAATCTGGGGAGTGTCTTCACGGGCCCCTCCATTCGAGGATTGACGGAGTTCGCTTACGAAGGGAAGACCTTCGAAGGGATCATCGTTCCACCACCGATCAGTGGATTTGCCGGAAATCGCCCGGCAACCGGCTGGATGTTGAGTCCTGCTGTGCTTGATGCCTGCCTCATTGGGTGTGATCGCTGGGCAGCACAAGCCGTCGAGCGGCAAAGCCTGCCCGTAAACATCGAAAAGGTCAGCCTGTATCGACCCGCCATCGATGGAGATCTGTGCCGGATTGACGGGCAGGTGCTCGAAGTCACCGAGAAAAACCTGCGATTCAACTTCTCTCTCTGGAACTCGAAAAACGAAATCATTCTGCGGGTCGAAGGATTCTGCACTACGGCAGTAATGGGCGGTTCACAAGCGGAAACATCAGCAGAAATTCCTGCCGGGATCGCTTCCAGAGCCATCCCGGAATTGAAACCCCTCAACCCAGCCGATCTGCACTTGCTGTTCCCCGTCGAAGCCGTCACAGCCAGTGTCGATCATTGGGAAGCCGAAGTGCGGATCGAGCCTTTGACAGAGCCATTAATGACGGCTCACCGGTTTAACAACTCGCCACTTCTCCCCGGAGCTGCGATGGTCGAGTTGTTCGCCGAAGCCTTGCAACAGGTTCTTCCGGGCCCCGGTGTGGCTCGAATTCGCAACTTCTCCATTCAGCATTCGCTGCACCTGAAGGCTGCTCTCCCGCGTCGTGTGCAGGTCGTGGCACATAAAGAAGCTGATGGCTATCGCTGCCAGTTGATCGATCTCGATGGTGGCTCCATCACTCTGGCAACGGCTCTGATTGACCGAGTGGATGCAGCCAACCTGCAATTGCCACAACTCGATCAGCCCAAGGGAAGCTATAGCCCCATGAAGTATCCCGATATGGGGCCTCTGATTCATGGCGCACCACTGCGCAGCCTGCAGGCGATGTGTTCTGGTCGAGATGATGCGTGGGCCGAAATCCTTCCGACAGATATGAGCAAATTGCTTGGGCCGAATTCGAAATGTCAGCCGGTCATTCACCCGGCTGTCCTCGATGGCAGCTTCTACGCCTGTGGAATTCACGCCTGGATCAACTGCTTCGGAAGAGTCGAGTTACCACTTGGTTTTGAGGAACTGCTGATTCTCCGTGATCAGCCATTAAGCAAAACCGACAAACTGGTCACTCGTGTCAGATACCGGGACAGTGACGACAAAGGTTCTTCGTATGAAATCTCCGTTTTCGACAAACTGAAACAACCAGTCTATGTTGTCAGGAACTATCGCAGTGTTGCTAAAGGCAGCGTGACATTGTGATCAGTAACGACGGAATGAGTGACTGCGGGGTCAGGGAGGGTATGACTTCTCAATTCGAGATTCATACTGCCACCAGGGCACAACTACGAACCGAACTGCACTCAAGCGGTCTCGGGGAAAAGTTTGCCATCGGTGCGGAAATGTTCCTCGACCCTGCCCGCAAAGAATCGTGGGAACTGAGCCGATTTTTGATCGCGAGTCGAGTTTTTACGCTGCTGAGAGCTGATGCCTCTCAGGATTTATCATCTTCCGAGTTATCAGAGATCGAAGTCTGGACTCGCAATGATCAGGGCAGGGGGATTCCACCAGCAGTTTTCATCGACAACCAACCCATCCCCTGGACATTTTCGCTCTCACATGCAGGAGACAATTACGCACTCGCCATTTGCAGGCAGCCGCAATTACGACCCGGAGTGGATCTGGTCAACACCAGCACTTTCACTCAGGCAGCCTTACAAATGTGGTTCACGCCGGAGGAAAGAACATATCTCGCAACGCAGGATGAGCAGGCGTCCGGAACCATCTGGGCACTCAAGGAAGCGGTCTACAAAGCCACAAATTGCGGGGAACCATTTCGACCAAGGCAGATAGAAATTCTTCCAGAAGGCAAAAAGTTGATTTGCCGTGTGATGGGGATTCATGTGCACCTTGATGAGACAATCATCCGCTTCATCGAAAAAGATTGTCTGCTCGCAGCCGTCTTGATCAAGCAGAACTCTTTCCCGAGCACTGAAAAAGACCACTTCGATAACAAAACCAATTCTCACTCAATAAATGACGCATCTCACGAGCTGATCATGCATTGATGTTCAGACCTGAAAACACGAATTCTCTTTCCCGGAATTACAGAGTCAAAGGCCACTCGAATGATTGATTTAACCAATAAGATCGCCCTCGTCTCCGGGGCCTCACGAGGCATTGGTCGCGCGACAGCCCTGCAACTCGCCCGCGCCGGGGCTGACGTGGTCATCAACTATGTCCAGTCTCGCGACAGTGCTGACCGCGTGGCAGAAGAGATCGCCGCCATGGGCCGCCGCGTAGCCATTGTCCGTGCGGATGTCAGCGAGCAGAGCGATGTTCAGAGCATGATGGAATTTGTGGCCAATGAATTTGGCAGGCTCGATATTCTCGTCAGCAATGCCGCATCGGGCGGTTTCCGTCCTTTGCTGGCTGCTACGCCCAAGAATTTTGAAGCAGCAATGAATACCAATGTCCGCGCACTTCTCTTCCTCGTACAGGCCGCACATCCTTTGTTAGGGCAAAGCCTGGATCGAGCCAAGATTGTCGCCATTTCGAGCCATGGCTCACACATGGCACTCCCATGGTATGGCCTGATTGGTACTTCCAAAGCAGCACTGGAGAGCCTGATTCGCCACATGGCACTCGAGTTTGGCGACCAGGGAATGAACTTCAACGTCGTCCAGGCGGGACTGGTTCCCACAGACTCCACCAAGATGATTCCTGGCTCCGAAGTCATGTTCAATGCGCGAAGCTCCAAGACCATGATGGGTGATCGCCAGCTCGAACCCGAAGACGTTGCGAACGCAGTCCTTTACCTTTGCAGTCCACTGAGCGATCTGGTTCAAGGGCAAGTCTTGATCATCGACGGCGGGGCCGCCATTCACGTCTAATAGGTCATCGCCAGTTCGAAGTCTTCTGCGAGATGGCACTGACAATCTGATCGAGGCCACACTGCCATCACTGCCCTACGGAATGCTGCACGATGCTCAATCTGATCTTCTCCATGATCGGCAGTTTCCTGGCACGTAAAGTTGGCCAGCAGCGAATGGCGTTTCATCAAGCCACAATGCGACCCCGCGAATCGCAACAGGCCTTCTTAAAAGAATTACTTGCTGCTCATGCCGATTCGGCCTTTGGCAAGGATCATTTTTTTCGAGAGATTCAATCTGCTGCTGATTTCCAGAAGAGATTGCCAATCGCTGAGTACGAGAACTTCGCTCCTTACATCGAACGTGTCAAAGCGGGGGAAACCACCGCGATGTTCTGCAACGAGCAGATCGTCATGTTCAATCTCACCAGTGGTACGAGCAGCACTCGAAAATTTATTCCCGTCACCAACCGTTACTTGAGCGACTATCGCCGTGGCTGGTCGATGTGGGGCTTACAGACTTTTGAAAAGTACCCGCAACTCTTCCTGCAACCAAAAGTCAGCTTTGGCAGTGCCTCGAAGGAATCGGTCACGTCAGCGGGCATTCCGTGTGGCAGTTTGAGTGGCCTGACTGTCAAAATGAATCCCGCTGTCGTGCGCAGCACCTATTGCCTCCCTGCTGATACGGCTGACCATGCCGATGCTTTCGCCAGATGTTATCTCAACTGGCGAATCGGCATCCAGAGAAACCTTGGCATGGGTGTCGCTCCCAA
>JAIXUU010000031.1 GCA_027483405.1 Planctomyces sp.
GGGTGTGCTCGACGCATTACCTGGCGACAAGAGGATCTATCTTAAGTGGAGTGAGTTCGAAGAGGGGATGGCGTCCCTGGTAGCTGGCAGCAAAAAAATCGCCATGGAATACGCTCCTCGGAATGGTAACCCGTACATTTCGCGCGTGGATGGCGGGACAATTGAGCTGATCCGGTCTTTTGGCGTGGAAGTTGTTTCTTCGGGAGACCTCATTCAGTTGTTTGAAGCGGTCTGGGATGACGAGCAGATCGCCATGCATCTGGAGGCGTCCAAGGTCACTGATGCAGCTTATGCTGTGGCCTGGAAGACGATCGCCAACGATATCAATACCCACGGTCACTCAGATGAACTGCGAGTCCAGCGGGCAATCCTGGATCATTTCGAGGCTCACAATCTCACCACCTACAGCCCGCCGATTGTGGGTGTGAATGCCCATAGTGGTGACCCGCATTTTGAAACGGGTTCACTGTCTGACACAATCATTCGCGAAGGCGATTTCGTACTGGTCGACTTGTGGGGTAAGCTCGACAAGCCGAGGGCTGTCTATAGCGATTTAACTCGTACGGGTTATGTGGGGACGAGTGTTCCCGAGAAGTACACAAAGGTTTTTCAAGTCGTCGCTGCTGCCCGCGATGCTGCCATCCAGTATGTGGTGGATGCTTTTGCTACCGGCCGGCGAGTTGAAGGTTATGAAGTCGATGATGCCTGCCGCGAAGTGATCGAAAAGGCAGGTTACGGGCCTTACTATGTCCATCGAACGGGGCATAACATCGGCCAGGAAGTTCACGGGAATGGCGCTCATATCGATAATCTCGAGACGCATGAAACCCGAGCCTTGATTCCCCGGACATGCTTCTCGATTGAGCCCGGAATCTATCTGGAAGAGTTCGGTGTTCGCAGTGAAATCGATATGCTGATTCACCCGGATGGACGAGTAGAAGTGACTGGTGGCGCACTGCAGACAGAGATTGTGCCGATTCTCGCTCAATGAGTCGCTGGGAAGATCTCGTGGCTGGCGAGTGATCTCTCCAACGGATGGTTGACGCCATGCGGTCAATACCTGCATGCTGGCGTTCATTCGTTTGAAATCGGTACTCATCCAGAGGGGATTCCCCGGAAAATGTCGGGCGGTCATGTTGTCATTACCATTGATGGGCCAGCAGGGACAGGCAAGAGCACAGCCGCTCGAAAACTGGCTCAATTGCTTGGATTCTCATTTCTGGACACGGGCGCGATGTATCGAGCCATTGCCTGGGGATGCCTGCAGCAGGGAATGGATCTGACTCGTCACGATCTGGTGACCAACTTTGCTCGCCAGGCCGACCTGCAGATCGAAGATCAAACCATCCGGCTGAATGGCCAGGATGTCACGCAGGCCATTCGCCTGCCCCAGGTCACGTTAGTTGCCTCTCAAGTGGCTGCCATCGAAGGTGTGCGCGAACAGATGGTGGCACTGCAACGGCGTGCTGCCGAGGGTCAGAACATCGTCACTGAGGGACGAGACCAGGGAACCATCGTGTTCCCGGAGGCTCCCTGCAAGTTTTTTCTGACGGCATCACCATTAGAACGTGCCAAACGGCGTGAAGCTCAGCTTCGCAGTTCCGGGCAGAGCGTCCCTCTCGAAGAGATTCTTGAGCAGCAGCAACTGCGCGATGAACGCGATGAGAACCGCACTATTGCTCCGTTACGTCCAGCGGCCGATGCGACTATCGTGGATACGACTTCAACATCTCTCGAAGAAGTGATTGATTATCTTCAACGAGTCGTCATCACAAAGATTTCTTCACCCAGGACCACAGCCTGATTCCTCCATCGATAGAAATGAGCATTTTGATGCCGAAGATTCTGATCATCGCCGGTGATTTCGTCGAAGATTACGAGTTGATGGTTCCCTACCAGATGCTGCAGCTTCTGGGCTGTGAGGTCGATGTCGTCTGCCCTGATCGACGCGCAGGTGATTTCATCAAAACTGCAATTCACGATTTTGAAGGGGATCAGACCTATAGCGAAAAGCCGGGTCATCGATTCACTTTAAACGCCGAACTTGATGAGGCAGCCACTCAGCAATCGACATACGACGGTCTCTATCTCCCCGGCGGCCGCTCTCCTGAGTACCTGCGGCTCGACCAGCGTGTGCTTGACCTGGTGAGGCACTTCTTTGAAGCAGCCAAGCCAGTGGCTGCCATTTGCCATGGTATTCAGATATTAACCGCTGCCAGAGTGATCAACGGCCGTCGCTGTACTGCATATCCCGCCTGTGGCCCGGAGATCACATTAGCGCAAGGGCAGTATGTCGCCACGCCTGTCAATGAAGCCTATGTTGAAGGGAACCTGGTCACGGCTCCTGCCTGGCCGGCTCATGCCGCGTTGATCGGCGAGTTCGCGAAGCTGCTCGGGATTACCATCAGCCATTCGAAGGCGTAATGATCTCGATCAATACTCATCTGTCATGCTCTATTTATTTCGCTGCAGGTGGCAAGATCGGTAGTGCTCCGAAATCGTGCTGGTGATCAGCAGGTCGATTCTCAAATTCTCGCTGGGGCTTGTAGTATAACTTAAGTGGGTGATCTGGGATGGCGGCTTCGGGTAGAGGACTCCCTGTGCGCAGTGGCTGTGAATCCGTCTGCAGACGGAAATCCTGACGAGCAATATCGACCCAGCCGGGGTTATCGCCGGTTTGAAGAACTCCCAGTTCGTGAATCTCTCCCTGGCCTGTCGAATGGGTTTTCCGCCAGTCCTTTTTCAACCAGTTGTTATAAAGGTTGA
>JAIXUU010000083.1 GCA_027483405.1 Planctomyces sp.
ACGCCGCACGGTGTTTGCGTCTACTGCCATGGGTTGAAGGTCCTTATTGTCGACTTGTCGCTAACGGCTCATGCCGCCAAGAGCAAGGATTCAGGCCAGTAAGCGCGCTATTCGATGGCAGGGAGATGCAGCAAAGTGGGCGTGAACGCCATGAGTTATCCCCCTGTCAGACGCAGAGGTTTAGAATATCGGTTCAATCAGTATGAAAGGGCAGCTATCAACCTCGGAATCAAATAAATTGTGGGCCGCAAGAGCTTTTCCTAGTTGCGGCACAACTGCACATTATGTGTTCCCACCTTATCGGCACACGTAGGTGCTGATATCGGTTATGTTCAGGCCTTCGGTGCAGGTGCTTGCTTGTTGAGCGTAGCTGCTTTGAGCCTCTGTCCGCGATACGAACATAACGAGACTGGCCAATACGATCCACAAAGCCAGCGATTGTGCGACTTCTTTCATAAGATACTCCAGTATTCTCAATTCAGCCTTGCGCATTCAACTTCATGACATGCTGCTGTATCTTGAGCGGTTCAAATTTTTGAATGCCAAATAATATAGACGCGGTTCCAACACGAACTCTAACGGATATTAGGTTAGCAGAGACGAATCGGTTTGTCATGATAATGCGCTGCATACAAGATGCGCATGACGCTTTTTTATACATCACCTATGGTCGCTACCCAAATTTTCTGCCACATAACCCTATGACCACACCCACCCCCAATAATGCGGCGCCAAGTAAGCGCACTTCATCCGGTTTTGTTTTTGTTTTTATTACGATTACCCTAGACATGCTCGCGCTGGGCATGATTGTTCCGGTCCTGCCGAATCTGCTGAAGGACATGACAGGCGGCGATGTCGGTGAAGCTGCCCATATGATCGGGATATTCGGGCTTATTTGGGCTTTGATGCAGTTCATCAGTATGCCTATCTTGGGTGCGTTGTCGGACCAGATCGGACGCAAACCTATCCTGTTGATTTCGAATTTTGGACAGGCACTTGCAAATTTGATGACCGCATTCGCGCCTGGCTTCTGGGTTCTACTCTTGTCGCGTGTCGTATCCGGCGCTGTAAGCGCTGTAGGGTCTACGGCCAATGCCTATGTGGCCGACAGCGAGCCGGTAGAAACACGTGCGCAAAAGTTTGGTATGTTAGGTGCAGCCTTTGGTTTGGGCTTTATTCTTGGACCAGCCATTGGCGGATATTTGGGGCGGATTGACTTAAGATTACCTTTTTTGGTCGCAGCCGGCCTCTGCTCGCTGAATGGTCTGTTTGGCTTGTTCATGCTCAAGGAATCCCTGTCGCCGGAAAATCGCAGGCCCTTTCGCTGGAACAGCGCCAATCCAATCGACTCCCTCCAATTTTTAGGATCAAATCCAAAAATCTTAAAACTCGCCTTGATCCGAGGGCTGTGCGACTTTGCGCAAGTTGTTTATCCCTCCACTTTTGTCCTTTATGGCTTCTACCGCTACGGGTGGGAGTCGGATGTGGCAGGCCTTACATTGGGATTGGTGGGCCTTTGCTCCATGATTGTTCAAGCAACCCTAGTCGGTAAGATTATCCGCCGTATAGGCGAAGTTTCAACTTTGATTTTGGGGCTGTTGTTGGGCGCTGTTGGCTATGGACTTTATGCTTGGGCACCCAATCAATTCATTCTTTGGGCTTCAGTCCCCATTGCGTCCTTGGCTGGCATTTATGGGGCCGCCATCCAGTCCTTGCTGACACGGCAGATCGGACCGGACGAACAAGGGCGCTTGCAGGGGGCCGTAGGGGCCGTTCAAGCTGCGACCAGCATGGTCGGCCCACTTGTCTTTACCGCCATATTTGCGTGGTCAATCGCGCCAGTGAGGGAACCTAGTCTGCCGGGTCTCGCCTTAAGCTTAGCAGCCTTTTGCTTGCTCATCGCCACCGGGATCGCGGCGATCAGTGCGCGCCAGTTTCGGGCTGATCAAGCCTCCGCACAAAGTTAAATTCCCGTTCTAGACTCGGATCGCCAAAGCACGCATGAAAATCTCAGGATCGACATTGCCGCCACTGCCAGTCACAGCAATCACTTGGCCTTTGGCCGCCACCTTGCCTGACAAGACTGCGGCCAGTGCCGCTGCCCCACCTGGCTCAAGAACAATCCGCAGATATTTGAAGGCAAATGCCATCGCGTACAGGACTTCATCGTCGCTGACGGCGACACCCTTGGTCCCAACGCGGGCAAGAATTTCGAACGTCAATTCACCAGGGATTTGCGTCATCAAAGCATCTTGGATGGTGCGGGTGCCCGGCTCATTGGCGACGCGGTGCCCTAAGGCGAGCGAGCGCGATAGATCATCGTGCGAGACAGGCTCTGCCCCAATCAATTGGGTTTTGGGCGATAAGGCTTCTAAAGCAAGACCGATGCCCGCCGCCAAACCACCGCCGCTGGCGCAACTAACCAACGTATCAAGTTCCAGACCTAATTCCCTGACTTGATTTATGATTTCAAGGCCGCAGGTTCCTTGACCGGCAATCACATCGGGATGATCAAACGGTGGGATCAGGGTGGCGCCCGTCTCTTCGGCTAAAGCGGCACCGATGGCTTCACGGCTTTCTAGCACGCGGTCATAGGTGACAATCTTGCCGCCGTCGGCTTCTACCGACTCCAGCTTTCCCTTCGGCGCATCCGATGGCACCACGATCGTAGCAGACATCCCCAAATGCTTGGCGACATAAGCAATGCCTTGCGCGTGATTGCCGGATGAGAAGGCAACAACCCCCTTGGGTCGATCCTCGACCGGAATCTTCAACATCGCATTGGCGGCACCGCGCATCTTGAAAGCACCCCGCGGCTGAAGGCAATCGGCTTTGACAAAGACTTGGCCGCCACTTGCTTGATCTAGCGCATCTGCGCGCAGCAAGGGGGTCACCAAAGCGAGGGGGCGGATGCGGCGATCTGCTTCTAGCACATCAGCGAAAGTGGGTAAGGTCATGCCTCTTCCTCACGCGCCACGCTAAGAAGGTCAAGACCGTGGCTTGGCGCGCGCCGTGGGTTGCGCAGTAGCGGGATCGTCTGGCCAGACATGTCGGGGATAGCGCGCCTTCATGTCTTTCTTCACATCGTGCCAACCGACCTTCCAGAACTCTGGCAGATTTGAAGTCACAGCAATCGGACGCTGCGCAGGGGAGAGCAATTGGAAGACCAAAGGCACTTGCCCGCCCGCCAACATGGGGTGACGTTCGAGCCCGAATAATTCCTGCACTCGAACTGCCACTGTCGGCCCCTGCTCCGCCGAATAGTCAATTGCGTGGCGTGTCGCCAGTGGTGTCTCAAAGTGGGTTGGGGCGGCTTGGACCATCGCCTGCCGTTCTGGCCAAGGCAGTGCGTTTTCAAGGGCTTGAGCGACATCGACATCCGACAAAGCCCTCACACCGATCAATGCGGGTACCAACCAAGCCTCAAGTAAGTCTTCTAAAGTTCCGGGTTTGCCCTGTGGCCAGTGGTCTGGATCACGCGCGTAAAGCCACTTCAAGCGCTCAACATGGGATTGTGCGCGGTCAGACCAGTTGAGCTTGTCGATCCCATGACTGCGAACGGCTTCAAGCAGGCCTGCTTCAATCTGATCCGCGGTCAAGGAAACGGGGCGCTCTTCGAGGACAAGCGCGCCGAGGCGGCGTTGGAGGCGACCCTGCATTGTCCCGCGCGTGCGATCAAATTGTGTTTGGGTTCGGGTAAATATCTGGCTTGCGAAAAGTTCTTCAAGATCAGCTTTGTCGAGCCGTGCCGCTTCCCCAATCCGCGCATTGGCCGCTTTGCCTTGGAGGGCGCCAATGGCCAAAAACTCCGCCGTCGCCAAGGCCTCATGGGCGGGCAATTCGCCGCCGCTACCATTGGCTAAGATAAATCCGCCACGTCGATCTCGTGCTTTGGCAACACGTTCGGGAAAAGCAAGCGCCAGCGCTCGGCCTGCCAATTCCGCGACCGGTGCCTCTAGCGCGCCGACTTGCCGCGCCCAGCCAAGGGCTTGCGCACGGGCTTTATTTGCACGCGGGGTACGGTCGCGCGCAAAAGAGATGAGGCGTTGTTCGAGATCAATTGATGTGCCGCCCAAACCACGCTCACTCAACAAAGCGGCCAAATGGGCGGCGGTATTGCCAAATCCAAGCTCCCCGGCCCGCACGATCATATGTGCCAATCGTGGTGGCAGGCCAAAGCCCACCAGCTTCTTGCCATGCTCCGTCAATCGCGGAGATTGACCAGCCTGTACCGTAAGAGCTCCTAATTCGATCAGGAGTTTAGTGGCTTCTTGCAAAGCCGGGGTTGGAGGGGAGTCTAACCACTTTAGGCTTGCAGGGTCTGACACGCCGAATGACGATAAGGTCAACACCAAGGGGGCGAGATCTGCCTCCAGGATTTCAGGTCGATCATAGGCCGGAAAGGCACCCATCTCGGCTTCTTCCCACAGTCGATAACATTGGCCAGGTGCCGTTCGACCCGCCCGGCCCCGGCGTTGATCACACGCGGCGCGGCTGGCGCGCACGGTCACCAAGCGGGTCAAGCCGCTATCGGGTTCAAAAGCTGCTCTTCGCGATAGTCCCGCATCGACAACAATCTGAACGCCCTCAATGGTGAGGCTGGTCTCTGCAATGGCGGTTGAAAGAATTATTTTGCGCCGCCCGCCAGCTTGAAGACGAAGCGCTTGGTCCTGCTCAGTTGGGCTTAGGGAGCCATGCAAGGCAATGACCGCACAGGATAAAGCCTCCGCTTTGGCCTGAATGGCTTCGAGGGCGCGGTTGATTTCGGCGGTGCCGGGCAGGAAAACCAAAACATCCCCCGGCCCTTTCGATAAGGCCTTCAGCGCCATGTTGGCCGCTTGTACTTCAATGGGTTGATCTTGGGAGCGGCCAACATAAAACGTTTCAATCGGGTAGAGCCTACCGGCACTCTCGATCAATTTTGCGCCGCCCAATTGGGCTGCCAACCGCCCGCCCTCAATGGTTGCCGACATGGCAATCAGGCGCAAATCCTCACGCAGTCCCGCTCGAATATCGAGCGCGAGCGCTAGACCTAAATCGCCCTCCAAATTGCGCTCATGAACTTCATCGAAGATCACTGCGGCTACATCACTCAATTCAGGGTCCGTCAGCATACGCCTTGTGAGAATGCCTTCGGTGATCACTTCAATCCGGGTTCGTGCCGTGATCTTCTTATCCAGCCGTACTTGATAGCCGACGGTGTCGCCCACTGCTTCTCCAAGCAAGTCGGCCATACGTGCGGCGGCGGCCCGCGCCGCCAATCGTCTTGGTGCGAGCATCAGGATTTTCTTATCCGCAGCCCATGGCTCATTAAGCAGGGCAAGGGGCACAGAGGTGGTTTTACCTGCCCCGGGTGGTGCCACCAAAACCGCAGAAGTTTGGGTGCGCAGGACCGCCAGCAAGTGGTCCAGCACGGCAACAATAGGCGGATCTGGGGGAATGGCGGGCAACATTACCGTCTATTCTTGGTCTGGGTCGGTTGCGACCCCAACGCGCTGCGCGAGTGAGGCGGCCATAAACATATCTAGGTCGCCATCGAGAACACCTGACGGGTCTGACGTCTCAGCCCAGGTGCGAAGATCCTTCACCATCTGATAGGGCTGCAGCACGTAGGATCGGATTTGATGGCCCCAGCCAATGTCGGTCTTTTGATCTTCTAAGGCATTGGCCGCGGCCTCACGCTTCTGCAACTCCATCTCATAAAGGCGCGCGCGCAGCATTTTCCAAGCAATGTCACGGTTCTTATGCTGGCTCCGCTCTTGCTGCGAGGCACAAGCAATGCCGGTGGGCAAGTGGGTGATCCGAACAGCGGAGTCAGTTTTATTGATATGCTGACCGCCAGCACCGGACGCGCGGTAGGTATCAATGCGAACGTCCTTATCTTGGATATCAATCACGATGGTATCATCGACCACCGGATAAACCCAGACGCTAGAGAAACTGGTATGGCGCTTAGCGGCACTATCGAACGGTGAAATCCGAACCAGTCGATGCACGCCCGATTCTGTCTTCAGCCAGCCAAAAGCATTCTCCCCCTTGATCAAGAGGGTTGAGGATTTGATGCCAGCCTCCTCACCGACACTTTCTTCAATTTCCTCGACACTCATGCCGCGCGATTGCGCCCAACGGACATACATGCGGCGCAATATGCTGGCCCAATCTTGACTTTCCGTGCCACCAGCGCCCGCATTAATTTCAAGATAGGCATCGTTGCCATCAGCTTCACCCGACAAAAGCGCTTCTAGTTCGGCACGATCCGCGCGTATCTTCGCCTCAACTAGGCCTTTACGGGCCTCCTCGATCATGTCTTCGTCGCCTTCTGCTTCAGCCATTTCAGCCAGCTCAACATTGTCGGTTAGGTCACGCTCTAATTGCCGGACAGCCTCGACAGAGGCTTGGATACGGTTGCGCTCGCGCATCAAACTTTGGGCTTCTTGTGGATTGTCCCACAGGTCCGGCCTCTCGCTCAACGCATCAAGTTCGTCCAAGCGGCGCAAGGCAACATCCCAGTCCAACCGGCGACGCAAGAGCGCCACAGATTTACTGATGTCACGACTAAGCGCTTCAAGTTCGGCGCGCATAAGGTCTCTCCAAATCAATCCACGCAGACGGCGGACATAAGCAAGGCCGGCCTGAAGGTCCAGACCGGCCAAAAAATGGTGTCAGTTTGCGTCGTCAGCCTTCTTTTTCGGCCTTCGGGCTAGCTTCTGCGTTGGCTTTCGGGGCAGCCCT
>JAIXUU010000019.1 GCA_027483405.1 Planctomyces sp.
CTACGGATTGTTTCTGGGCTTAAAGGGTGGCATGCAGGAACTTGTGGACTGGTTACTTTCAAGAATCGTCGGCCAAATTTCCTTAAGACTGAGTACTGAAGTCACTCGAGTCGAACATAAAACTCAAAACGAAAAAGCTGCTCATCAAAGTGAGGTCGTACTGCATACAAAGGGTCGACGACCAGAAACTTTTGACACAGTGATCCTGGCACTTCCTGCCTGGAAATCGGCGGAACTTCTGGTCACGGATCAGGCGAGTCTTTCCCAGGAACTCTCCCGAATTGAATTCGCTTCGAGTGTCATCGTTGTCACTGGGCATCAGGAATCGCAGATCAAAAAACCACTGGGAGCTTTCGGTTTAGTGATTCCACGGGTTGAGCGTCGCAAAATTCTGGCGGTGTCATTTTCGCATCGGAAGTTCCCCGATCGAGTCCCTTCGGGTTGTGCATTGTTGCGAACGTTTGTCGGCGGAGCGCTACAGCCAGAGTTGTGCGAACTGGACGATCAACAGTTGCAGAAACTCGTGCATCAGGAGTTGCAGGAGATATTAGGAGTTGAAGGAGAACCCGTGGTTTCGCGTATTGTGCGATATCCACGGGCGATGCCGCAATTTCATCTGGGCCATCGGGAACTCGTCGCCAGGATTCGCGAACAGCTTTCACAAACACCTAGAATCGTGCTGGCGGGCAACTCCTACGATGGCGTGGGAATTCCTGATACCATCGCCAGTGGCGAACAGGCCGCCGAACGCATTGCCGGCTTCGACACAAAAACAGAAAGCCCCCAGCCGTAAGGCGAGGGGCTTTCCAGTAAAGTCATGTCTACAGCCTGGAAAATCGAGTGGCTGTTGCAGGCACTTAACCAGGATTACTCGGCTGCCAGCTGCCTCAAAACCTTATGGAGAATTCCGCCATTGCGGTAATACTCCACTTCTACAGGCGTATCGATTCGGCAGGTGCAGACGAACGAGATCATGGTGCCGTCGGCCTTGTGTGCCATCACTTCCACGGGTTGCAATGGCTTCAGTGAATCATCGAGCTGAACATCGAAGACCTCGGTTCCATCCAGTCCCAGGTGTTCTCTCGATTCTCCTTCGCGGAATTGCAGAGGCAAGACACCCATACCGACCAGGTTCGAGCGGTGAATACGCTCAAATGAGGTGGCGATTACGACCTTGATACCCAGAAGATAAGTCCCCTTGGCTGCCCAGTCGCGCGATGAACCAGTTCCGTATTCGGCTCCAGCGAGGACCACCAGAGGTGTTCCTTCAGCCTTATATTTAATCGAGGCATCGTAGACGGACATCTGTTTGCCGGTACCAAAGTGAACCGTCACGCCGCCTTCAGTGCCGGGGCAGAGCAGGTTCTTGAGGCGAATGTTGGCAAATGTCCCGCGAGTCATGACGCGATCATTGCCTCGTCTCGCACCATAGCTATTAAAGTCGATGGGCTTGACGCCTTCTGACTGCAGGAACAGACCTGCAGGAGAGGTGGCCTTGATGTTACCAGCAGGGCTGATGTGATCGGTCGTGACAGAGTCACCGACTGAGAGAAGACAGCGGGCATTATGGATCGAGGTGATTGGCGATGGCGTTGCCGGCATATCAACGAAGAAGGGGGGTTCCTGCACATAAGTGCTTTTCGTATCCCACTGATACAAGTCGCCACTGGCGCCACCAATCTTCTGCCATTCTTCCGGGCCCTTGGTCGCTGCTCCATACTCGCGCTGGAAGACATCGGGAGTGATGGCCGCTTCGATGGCAGCTTCGATTTCTTTGGAGGAAGGCCAGATATCCTTCAGGTAAACCGCTTCTCCCGATGAGCCTGTCCCAATCGGATCTTTGGTCAGATCGATATCCGTCGTTCCAGCGATGGCATAAGCGACCACCAGTGGCGGGCTGGCGAGGTAGTTTGCTTTGACGTCGGCATTAATTCGACCTTCGAAGTTCCGGTTCCCCGAAAGAACAGCGGCAGCGACCAGATTTCCATCTCGAATCGCCTTGGAAACTTCGTCCGGCAATGGTCCGCTGTTTCCAATACATGTGGTACAGCCGTAGCCCACAGTATTGAAGCCCAGTTGATCCAGTGGCTGATCCAGCCCGGTCTTGGCCAGATAGTCAGTCACCACCCGGCTGCCTGGAGCCAGACTGGTTTTCACCCATGGCTTTCTCGTCAGCCCCTTCTTGACCGCATTACGGGCAAGCAGGCCCGCGCCAATCATCACTGATGGATTGCTGGTGTTTGTGCAACTGGTAATCGCCGCAATCACCACAGCGCCATCACCGATTTCGTATGACGAACCATTCTGACCAACCTTTACTGGTTGAGCCGGTTCAGTCTTTCCAAAGGCCTTGGCCAGATCGCTGTGCCATTGCGACTTCATGTCCGTCAGCAGGACACGATCCTGAGGACGCTTAGGGCCAGCCATTGAGGGAACGACCGTCGAAAGATCGAGCGACAAGGTGCTTGTGAACTTGGGATCTGGTGTTTCATCCGTACGGAAGAGACCCTGAGCCTTGTAGTAAGTTTCCACCAGTTCGACTTCAGCGTCTGTGCGACCAGTGCGGCGCATGTAACGCAGAGTTTCAGCGTCAACAGGGAAGAAGCCAATCGTGGCGCCATACTCAGGGGCCATGTTGGCAATCGTCGCCCGGTCGGCCAATGACATGCTCGAAAGCCCGGTGCCAAAGAACTCGACAAACTTCCCAACCACTCCATGCTTACGCAGCATTTGTGTGACGGTAAGAACGAGGTCTGTCGCCGTTGCTCCTTCGGGGAGCCTGCCTGTCAGCTTAAAGCCGACGACTTCAGGCATCAGCATGTAGATCGGCTGCCCGAGCATGACGGCTTCGGCCTCAATACCACCCACACCCCAGCCCACGACACCCAGGCCATTGATCATCGTCGTGTGGCTGTCGGTGCCCACGAGGCTGTCAGGGTAGGCAAAGCCGTCTTTTGTGAGCACACCTTTGGCGAGGTATTCGAGATTGACCTGATGGACAATACCAGTGGCCGGTGGAACGACGCCAAAATTGCTGAAGGCCTGCTGAGCCCAGCGCAGCAATTGGTATCGTTCCAGATTGCGTTCGAACTCAAGATCAATGTTCTGCTGCAGCGATTGTTCGGTGCCGAAGTAATCAACCTGAACAGAGTGATCGATGACCAGATCGCACTGCACCAGCGGATTGATTTTGCGGGGATCTTTGGACATCCGCTGCATGGCAGAACGCAACGCGGCCAGATCGACAACCGCCGGAACCCCGGTAAAGTCTTGCAACACCACTCGACCTGGGAAGAATGGAATTTCGATCTGTGCTGGTGCCGCTGCATTCCAGCCGGCCACTTGACGCACATGCTCACTTGTGACGACAAACTCATCGACCTTACGAAGGCATGCTTCCAGCAGCACACGGATCGAGAAGGGTAGTTCACTCAGCTTCGCCAGGCCCGCCTTTTCCAGGGCTGGGAGGCTGGCGATGTTGTATTCGCCAGATGATGTACGGATTTGACAGATCGAATGGAACGGATCGGCAGCAGCCATAAATGAAACGGCTCCGGAAAAAGTTATTAGTCGAGGTTCAGCCCATCACCTTGAAGGTCTCTGGAACCTGTGAGTGGATGGTATCATTGCGAAATGGGGTAAGGAAAGCCTTACGTCGATTCCGCCAAAAATTGTGCCAACTGCCAGTAGAGAGCATGGCCACTGATCTGCCGCACTTTGCGAATTTCACGATTGGTATGACAGACTTTGCGGGTTGCGCAGATCGCATTGTCTCATTCAGAATCCAGCAATCCCTGTGCATCAGGACTGCGGGTTCGCCGCTGGGGGCTTGGGTTCAGACGAACCGACAGGATCAGGATCAACTTTCGTCGGTGGTTTGTCAGTCTCTAAAGTCACAGACTTTTCCACAGACACAGACTTCTCCGGAGTGACAGAATTCTCTTTGGGGGCAGGATTCAGCCAGAAGCGGCGAAAATGCACGACGGCCCCTTCGCTTTGGAGAGCAAGTCGGCCACTGGTTTGATCTGTTGCCAGAACTTCCCCGACTCGAGTCCCATTCACAACGACAGCCAGGCGGCCACTCCGACTGCTCACTTGTAAAGAATTCCATTCTCCGAGAGGGCGGGAGAGACCTTTAACGTTGATTGTGGTATTTGAAGTCGCCGCTCCAGCCGGGAAAATGCTTCCGGCTGCGGGGGCATGCAACTGGATCTGAATGGAGTCCGGCCAGATTCTCTCTTCCTTGTCGGTATAGACCAACAGGCCACTGTTCCCATTCGGGTCGTCGGGATACTTCCACTCAAACCCCATGTCAAAGTCAGCGAATTTCTCAGGGGATTGAAGATACCCAAAAGGTTTACCGAGACAAATGAGCTCGGAATCTTCCTCGGTGGCGGCTTTCTGAACTTTCCAGACATCGTCTCGACCGGTTTTTTCAACGGAAAAAATCACCCAGTTTTTCTTGATGTCCGAGACAGACAGTAATTGCCTTTGTGGTGAGTCAGGCGTGATCGCAGCCGCTCCACTTGGTGGAGGAAGGGGAGTTTGCTGGGGTTGAGGTAACTGACTGGGTTCCTGAATCCCTGCACCTTGACTGAAATTCGATACTGGTTTGGGTTCATCCCCCATGGAAGGGGTGGTCACGACACAAAAACTCAGACAAATCCATAGGCCGATCGCTCGACGAAAACTCGCACACGAAAGCCTGATGACGATCGAACAATCATGCCGGGATTGGCTCTGGAGTTGGAGCGTAATCACATTGAACCTGATGCCATGACGAGTGTGTGCTCAATTCATTTGGTGAACTCTCTCAACATCACGATACCAAAGAAACATCTCGACGGAACTATCTATTCATTCGAGAAAGGGTCATCGATTCAGGAATTTCCGCTTTTCAGGGCGTCGAGAGCCTGTGTGACCAGACTCTTCACTAATTGAGGATCAGCACCCCGGGCCTCGCGCATCACCTGGCCCAGGAGTGAACCTGCGGCAGCCTGTTTACCGCCGAGATAATCAGCCACAGGTTTGGGGTTCTTTTGAATGACCTGCTGAATAATGTTCAGGAGCAATTCATCATTCTGAACAATGGACAGCCCACGCTCCTGGATGACTTTCTCGAGTGTTTCCTGGCTGACAGTGTTTTCTTCGCTGTATGAAACCAGAGCATCGAGAGCTTCCCGAGCCGCTTTGAGTGTGAGCTGCTTGTCGCTCACTTTCCTCAGGATCGTCCCCACCAGTTCAGCGGATACCGGGAATTCCCCGATTGAGCATTTGCGTTCATTGAGAATGCGCTGGATCTCCTGAGTGATCCAGTTGGAGGCTTGTTTGGATTCAGCCCCATGCGCGACAATCTGTTCAAAGAAATCGGCGAAAGCACGCCCTTGTTCAATGATCACACCAGCATCATACGGGCTCAATCCCAATTCCGTCTGATAGCGTTGACGGCGATCCTGTGGACGTTCCGGGAGATCGGCTTGCCACAATTGGATCTGATCAGCAGTCACAATCACTGGCACCAGATCAGGATCAGGAAAGTACCGGTAGTCAGCGGCTTCTTCTTTGCTGCGCTGTTCAATGGTGACGCCGCGCTGTGGGTCATAGCCAAATGTTCGTTTGGTGCGATCCGCGATTTCCTCAAGGTGACCATAAGTTTTCAATTGTCGGGAAACTTCGTACTCACAGGCCTGCTCCAGAAAGCGAAAGCTGTTGAGATTCTTGATTTCGACAATCGGGGTTTTGGTGGTTATGCCCGAATCATGGTGAAGATGCAGGTTGATATTCGCATCGCAGCGCAGATTTCCTTCCTGCATATTGCAGTCGGAAACACCGAAGTAGAGCAGTAGCAGCCGGATTTCTTCCAGCAGCATGCGAGCTTCTTTGGGCGATCGAAGATCGGGTTCAGTCACGATCTCGACCAAGGGTGTCCCTGCGCGGTTTAGATCCACCTGACTCTCTGATCCCCGGCCCGATTCATCGTGAATGTTCTTGCCTGCATCATCTTCGAGGTGAGCCCGGATGATGCGCACTTTTCGAGTCAAGCCTTCCGCGCCAGCGACTTCTGGATCTGCGGGAATCTCCATCAGACCCGAATGACTGAATGGCAAATCGTACTGGCTGATCTGATAGCCTTTGGGGAGATCCGGATAGAAATACTGTTTGCGATCCCATTTGGTGAAATGGGCGATCTGGCAGCGGAGACCCAAGGCCGCCTTGACGGCCATTTCGAACGCCCGCCTGTTCAAAACGGGCAAGGCACCCGGAAGCCCCAGACAGACAGGGCAGGTGCGGATATTGGGCGCATCTGGTGTAAAGTCGGTCGCACAACCGCAGAAGATTTTGGTCTTCGTCTGAAGCTGAGCGTGAACTTCAAGACCGATAATGACATCGTATTTCATGCCATGGCTCTCAGACAGAATACAAAAACAGATGGAGGCGAAACACTGGAAAGACGATCAGACGACTGGTTGTCCATTAGCCATTACCCGCCTGCAGCTGGTGGTAATCGATCAATCCAGGGGCGGTCGATTTCAAGCATTCGGGCGGCACGCAAGAGGCGACTTTCGGTAAAGACCGGCCCTTGCAGCTGCAGTCCCACTGGCAGGCCACTGGCCGTCCAGCCGGCGGGTATCGAGATTGCCGGGATTCCGGCGAGATTTGCGGCAATGGTATAGATATCTGACAGATACATGGCCAATGGGTCATCTGTCAGTTCACCCAGCCTGAAGGCGGGTGTGGGTGTCACCGGGCCGGCAATCACATCGCACTGCTGGAATGCTGCATCAAAATCGTGGCGGATCAAACGCCGGATCTGCAACGCTTTGACATAGTATTTGTCAGCGTATCCGGCTGATAAAGCATAAGTTCCCAGCATGATGCGACGTTTGACTTCAGGGCCAAAACCTTCACCCCGACTGGCCGCATACAAGGATTCCAGATCTGTAAAGTTCGGACTGCGATAGCCATAGTGAATGCCATCAAATCGGGCGAGGTTACTCGATGCCTCCGATGGGGCGATAATGTAATAAGTGGCTACCGAATACTTGCTGTGGGGAAGCTCGACTGGAATGAGCTTCGCACCGTGCTGTGAATAAACTGCCAAAGCCTCTTCGACGATGTTCTGAACCTCGGGGTCGAGCCCTTCACCAAAATATTCTTTGGGAACTCCAATGCGGAGATCCGCGAGTGGAGTATCGAGTGTTTGCAGATAATCTTCGGCGGGAGTGTTCACACAGGTGGAGTCGTGCGGGTCGTGACCGGCGATGGTCTGCAGTAAAGCTGCTGCACCGAAAACATCGAGTGAGAAGGGGCCAATCTGCTCCAGAGAACTGGCAAATGCCACCAGCCCGTAACGTGAAACTCGGCCATAGGTCGGCTTGAGGCCCACAATTCCACAAAGGGAGGCGGGTTGACGAATCGATCCACCTGTATCACTCCCCAGTGAGCCGGGGACCATGCGTGCTGCCACGCTGGCGGCAGAACCACTGCTGGAGCCACCGGGCGTGCGCGTGAGATCCCAGGGATTATGGGTCAATTGATAGGCCGAGTTTTCACTCGACGATCCCATGGCAAATTCATCGAGATTGACGCGTCCCAGAGGAATGGCTCCTGCGGCATGCAGGCGATCGATGACAGTCGCTGAGTAAGGCGAAACATAACCTTCGAGGATCCGGCTGGCACACGTGGCTGGTTGACCTGCTTCGCAGATGGCATCCTTGATGGAAATGGGGAGACCATCCAGCGGGCCTCGAACTTCCCCGGTGGATCTCCGAAGATCACTGGCTTCGGCTGCCTGAAGTGCCCGTTCACGGTCGATGTGCAGGAAGGCTCCAATCGAGCCATCTCTTTGATCGATCGCGTTGAGGCAGGACTCGACGATCTGGCGGCTCGTGGTTGTTCCTGAATTCAATGCCTTGAAAAGAGATCCAATTGAAGAAGTCCCAGTGCCACTTCCTGTCTTCAGGGAACTGCCGGCTTCAAGAGTCACCAAAATTCTCCTTCAGGACACTGGCTCTACGTCGGGAAAAAAGTCAGATCTTTTGAGCAAACAAGGCATTCTGTGCGAAGGGACCCATTCTGAGCTCAGCCAAGAATATTGGGAACCAGAAATGACTTGCCATCCGTTTTCGGGGCATTCGCAAGAGCCAGCTTTCGGGGAAGTGATTCCACAATGAGATCTTCTCGAAACACATTCTCGCAGGGAACGGCAGAAATCATGGGTTCGACGCCTGTCGTATCCACCTCGCGAAGGACCGTCATGAATTCGAGAATCTTGCCGAGTTGATTCGAGTAGATCGCGAGTTCATTCTCAGTGAGCTTCAGTCGTGCCAGGCGAGCAATTCGTGCCACATCTGAAAGTGGAAGAGCAGGGCTGGTTTTCGTTGCCTGTTGTGGTTCAGTCATGATGAAATCCCGGCATGATGAAAGGCAGAAGCCCGATCAATTTCCTCAGCAATATGAGGAGAATCGTCGGGCTTACAAACTAATCATCAACTGCTGAACTGTAAACTCGCTGACAGTTGCGATTGTTATTAGTCAGCACTGTATGAGTGAGTCATCACAAGAAATTTAGTTGAGACTATGCCAGGGAACGTGGCATACTCGAACTAAACTGTAGGGAGTGTGAATGGTTTGCGGACAACTTTCTTGGCCACAACGCCTGAGCGGATGCACTTCACGCAGACCATCATTTTCTGGCTGCGTTCGCCAACCTGAACGTTGACAGATTGCAGATTGGGACGGAAGACACGACGGGAAATACCCGTGGTCTTGCGACCGTTACCACCCAGGTACTTCGCCTTACCACGCTGTTGAAGCGTGTTGCCGAAAGTCACTGATTTGTTACAGAGATCACATTGAGCCCCCATGGGGTCATCCTCTCATCTGCGGAAGTCCAATTCACCGAAATGCGAGTTTCCAGTCCGAAAACACGCAAGAAAGATTTTGAAGTATAACTGGTCAGAGTCAGCTTGCAATCGAGCCGCTACGATTTGCTCGCCTTTCCGGCGACGGCATGACAAATAAGCACGGCTCACCTGGAGGTCGTCATGTGGTCACCAGCCCGTTTCGAACAGGTGCAGCCTCCAGCGAGATGTATTTTCGACTTTCTGGATCTTGCGGCCTGGCGAGGTTTACACAAGTTTCCGGCTGATGGTTTGTAAAAAAGTGCTGGGAACCATAGTCGGCAGATTTTGCCGAAGATTCGCTCGTGATTTACAAGTGTTGTATTTGTAGATGGTTATGCCGAATTGTGCGTGGATATTTCTCTGGGGTTTCATCGTGGCATGCAGATCGCATAGAGATTCTGCTATGCCAGGCAGGCACCCATGACAACCAGGTTTGTTGTCGGGTGAGTCACAAGGAGGAGTGACAATTGTCCACTGGAGCGTAGAGAACGGAGTCGATCATGCTGGTGTTGACACGCAAGAAATCGGAATCAATTCACCTCGGAAATGATATCGTCATTAAGGTCGTCCAGACGGGGAAAGGAGCTGTCAAAATTGGTATTGAAGCTCCGGCTCATCTCCGAATCGTGAGAGGTGAATTGGCAGAGAATGGATCAGCCATGCTGGATGCCGCCTTTGCTGCATTTAAAGCCAATTTTGATGCGGCACAACGGGAGGACAACCATTCTCAAGAGCTGGCAGAAGTCGTTGAGTGCTGATTTCAGGTCAATGGGGTGAGTTCTCATTGGGAGAGGATGGCACCACAATTTCGGCAGGTAACAGATGCCCCATTTTGTCTCGTTTGGTTGCCATATAATGGCGACGATTTTCATCGTCCGGGGCGATGATGGGAACTTGCTCAACCACATCGAGATCGAAGGCTGGAAAGGCCTGCATTTTCTTGGGATTGTTTGTCAGTAATCGGATGCTCGATAACCCCAGATCTTTAAGAATCTGCAGGCCGATCATGTAATCCCGACTGTCGGATTTGAAGCCGAGTTTGTGATTGGCTTCGACAGTGTCGTAGCCTTCATCTTGAAGCATATAGGCTTTCAGTTTCGCGGTCAGACCAATTCCACGCCCTTCCTGCGGTAGATAAATCACAGCGCCAGCGCCGGCGCTGTTGATCATTCGCATGGCCAGATGAAGCTGGTCACCGCAATCGCAGCGAAGAGAGTCCAGAACATCACCTGTGAAGCAGGAGGAGTGGACTCGCACCAAAGGGTTTGTGGCCGATGCTAAGTCTCCCCATACGAGAGCTAAGGGCTGCTGATCATCGTGTTCGACACGATAAGCAATCACCTTGAATTGACCGTACTCCCGGGTGTTCAGAGGGACTTCCGCTTCTCGGGAAACAAGTTGCTCTCTCAACCGGCGATAGCGAATGAGCTGCTCAATTGAAATGATTGGCATGGAGTGCCTGGCAGCGAGTTGTCTCAATTCTGGCAGTGCGGCCATGCCCTGTCCAGATTCACTCAGAATTTCGATCAGCACACCCACAGGTTCTAGCCCGGCAATTTTCATCAGATCGACAGTGGCTTCGGTGTGTCCTGAACGCCTTAAAACGCCACCCTCCTTGGCCAGCAGAGGATTGATATGGCCAGGCCTGACAAAGTCATGCCGGGAGGATTTCGGGTCAGCCATCGCCCTGATTGTCATTGCCCGGTTTTCACTGGAAACACCAGAGCCTGCGTGACGATGGTCGACGGGCGTCAGAAACAAGGTGTGGTTCGGAGCGTCATTCTGTGAGCTGTCCACAATCGGAACTAAACCTTGTCGATCGGCCGCTTCTTTCGTTAAGGGAACACATAGAACACCGGCTCCGTACCTGAGCATGAAGGTCACCATTTCTGGTGTGATCGATTCGGCAGCACAAACGAAATCGCCTTCGTTTTCCCGCTCTTCGTCATCGATCACAATAATGATGCGACCGTTTTTGAGAGCCGCAATGGCTTCATCAATGGTGCTCAGTCCTTCGATTGGCTGACCTGTATCCATAGGAACCTGTGTCGTGGCAAATATCCTCGCAATACTCTCATAGAAGGACAATTTTCTATGGGATGTTTGCGAAAGTCTGACTGAAGCTGGCAATTGCACTGATGCGGGGAGCCAGAATTTTGTTTTCCCATCGCTTTGTTTTAATAAAACGAAGCAGAAATCCGGCACACGTGCATACTGTATCATAGCAGTGCCATCGATCCGTTGGCACCCAGGCGCAATCAGATTGGGCGAAGCGGTCACAGCTTCGGGAAATGCCGGGCCGTCGAAGACTCGAAACCCGTTTATCTGGGACGAGACAGTGTCAAACTGCCAATGACTGGAAAAGGTTCGTCATCCAGATCGAGTTTGACAGTAATCTCTTCACCATCGATATCGAGAATAGTCATGACACAGTTTTCGAGGCGAATGACATCGCCAACTGCGACTTCCATTTCGCAATAGTGCACCACGAGTTCTCCGAAGAGCGGGGCTCTGCCCATGCCGCTGGCAGGTTCGAAATTCTCCAGCTCTGAGAGAATATAGCCACCTGGTGATTTTTCACCAATCCCTCTTCTCAATCTCTGGAATTGCTATCAGTAAACCGGCAGGGTCTCACTGATTTATGAGAGAATCGTGATTCCTTCGTGAAGTGAGATCAACAAGTCTGGTTAACCATAATTGACTCGTGAAATGCACTCGTGAAGCAGCAATTCCAGCTTCTGCAATCGATCGGGATCATTGATCTTCTGATGACGCCTGTCGGTGATGTAAAACACATCGACCACCTGATCCAGATGCGTGGAAATTTTGGCCAGCACAATCGAGAGTTCAAGCTCAAACAGCTGGCGACTGATCGAGTAGAGCAGCCCGGGGCGATCATGAGCGAAGATATCTACAATCGTACATCGCTCAGACGATTCATTATCGATCAACACCTGCTCAGGAAGATCGGAAAACTGGCCCGCGATCAGTGGCCTGGAAAAGATCATGCGCCGCCGACGTTCAACAAGCTGATTGACATTGGTTTCACCCGTCAGCACACCCCGGATTGTGCGGCAGACTTCATCAAGGCGGAACTGGGGAACTTCATTTGAGTGATCAATATCATTCACCCGGAAGCTGTCGATGATCACGCCTTCCGTCGTAGTCGAGATCTGGGCAGAAAGAATTTCCATTCGCTGGGAAGTTAAGGCCCCGGTGATCTTATGGAAACATCCTTCGGCAACACTTTCCCGAGTGATAATTCGATACTCGACGGAGTTGGTTTCGGGTTCATAACGGCCTGAGATATGAATTTCGTCAGGTCTGCGCTCCATGACGATTCTCAGATCCGATGAAATTCTCTCGACCGAATTTCCTTGCAGGTAGTGGCGCGGAAGAGTGGTAAAGAGTTGCTTGACCACTTTGGCAATTCGCTCTTTTTCTTCCCCTGTTGTCGGACGGGAAAGTTCATCTACCACCGCTGAGAGAACTCTCGACTGGAGATCAATCATTTGCGGCATATCGCTGTTGCCGGAAAGTGCCTGCATCGCACCGCTGAAAAGGTTATCCAGCAGTTCGGCCTTCCACTCGTTCCAGACTCCGGGGCCAACTCCCGTGATATCTGCCGCTGTCAAGACATAGAGCATTCTCAGACGATCGACGGTACCCACATCATGAGTGAAACGGAGCAGAACATCGGGGTCAGTGGTGTCCCGCCGAAAGGCCAGATGCGCCATCATCAAATGTTTGTGGACGAGAAAGACAACCGTATCCCGGTGATACGAGGCCATGCGAAACCGCTGAGCCGCTTCGATGGCCAGTCGTCTGCCAACTTCTGAATGATCTTCTTCGTAACCTTTGCCGGCATCGTGCAGCAGCAGTGCAAGAAACAGGACATCACGATGTCGAATCTCACGAAAGGCTTCTCCAAGCGGCGATTGTAACTCGGCGAAGGACTCTGCAGCTTCGATGGCCCTCAGCGTGTGTTCATCAACAGTAAAGTGGTGGTACTGATTGAACTGTAACAGGCATCTGACATGCCGGAAGCAGGGCAGTACCAGTTCAAGCACGCCTGTTCGATACATACTCCGCAAAACTCGGCTCACGCAGCGAGAACGGCTTAAAATATCGAGGAAAATCCTGCCCGCTTCGACCGTCAATGTTTCGGGGAGTTCGCGGGTTCTCGTACTGACAAACTCTTCGAGATCGTCAGCAAAGGGGACCTTGTACATTGCGGCCGACCAGTAGAGCCTGAGAAGGTCTTCCAGCGATGCCAACTGGTTGCGAAAACGCCTGGGAACATCGATCTGGTCCGGGCTGATGCGATAAATCGTGTCGACCCGGTGAGTGACGACAGGTCTCCAGAGGACATCCTGCCAGCGCGAGGGCAAATGCTTTCTCACCAGTCGTGTGGCCAGTTCAGAGACAGTACTCGTGTGTCGGAAATACTCCTGCATGAATTTTTCGACGGCGAGCTGCCCACCACTGGCCTCGATGCCGCGATCCTGGGCAATTCGTACCTGCTCGCTACGGGTGAGGACATCGTTGGCCCGTCCTGCAGCTAAATGCAGTGTCAGTCGAATCGAGAGCAGATAGTCATAGGCCGTTACGAGTCTTAAAAGTTCATCTCGCGTCATTAAACCAGCTAGACGCAAGGCTTCCGGGTCACTTGAACCAGTTCTCAACTGGCTGAGCCAGCGAATGAGATGGATATCCCTCAGACCACCGGGAGAGCGTTTCACATCAGGTTCGAGTTCCTGGTTGGTGGCACCATGGGCGGCCTGTTCTTTGTCTCTTTCGGCAATCGATGAAGAGAGTATGGTGTGCAGCCGACCTCGAACGACATTCCATTGGAATTTCCGCATCAGGTCATCGAAGAGTGGTTTGTGGCCGACAAGCAATCGGGCTTCCAGCAGTGAGGTGGCAAACTGAGTGTCGTCCCGGGCCATGCGAATGGCATCGGGGATCGAGCGGGTGCTGTGGCCCAGTTTGAGTCCGGCATCCCAGCAATCTCTCACAAATTGTGCGGCAAATTCATGCCACCTCTCACCTCCCGCAGTGCGATGCACAATCAGCAAATCGATATCCGAATAGGGGGCCAGATCGCCGCGTCCGGTTCCTCCCACTGCGATCAGGGCAATTGCGGAGGATAATTCCGCACGAAACTCAGTCGGGTATTCTGTGAGGATGCCGTTCCAGAGTTGGTTGAGGAGATCATCCACCTGCTCGGAAAACCAACTGGTGATCTGCAGGCCCGTGGAGTGCTGGGCAATTCGTATGGAGATCTGCTGTCTGAGTTCGTCCAGCCGTTGCCGGGCAGCCGGCAGGCGAAGTGCACGCTCAGTAGGCAGAGTTTTGCAGGAGGCTGTAGTCATGAAGCGTCAGTGGCAGCAGTTGTTTCGTCAAAGTTGATGTTCAGGGAAAGCCTGATAATCGTCACAGAAGAACCATCGAGTATTCTCGACAATAGCGAATCTAGCACAAGTGAAGATCACTCTGACGAAATCGGCCGATTTCAATGCGAGAAAAATAGAAATTGGAGGACGACGAATCGCTGGAATCGAATCTGTCCAGCAGGCAGAGACTCAAGAGCCAATAAAAACAGCGGCGTAATGATTGTGAATACCAATCATTCGCCGCTGTTGACGGTGATCAATGCATGATCGCGGATGGCTCGATCGGAGGCTAGATCGCTTCCGGTCCGGTTTCGCCTGTACGAATTCGCACAACTTCGGCCAGTGAGGTCACGAAGATTTTTCCATCACCAATTTGCCCGGTTCGAGCCACATTCGTAATGGTCTCAATGGCCTTGGCAACTTCAGTGTCAGAAACAACAACTTCGAGTTTGACCTTGGGGAGGAAATCGACGGTGTATTCGGCGCCGCGGTAAGTTTCCTTGTGGCCGCGCTGACGACCGAAGCCTCGAACTTCAGTCACGGTCATCCCCTGGATTCCGATCTGAGTGAGGGCGTTCTTGACGTCTTCAAGCTTGTAGTGACGCAGCACTGCTTCAATCTTCTTCATGCGACCAATGCCTTCCTCTGAAAGAACGGAAGCCGGCAAATCCACCCGCACTGGTGGAGTGCCCCGGCGTTTCGGACAATAGGTCCGAATGTGACGACTGCTCAGCGACTGATAGCCATTTTTGCGATGAGCAGCCAACGTCCGCAAAACTGGCAGTTATCAGCGAGATTCGTCACTCCCGCCGACTATACACAGAACTCAGCAGGTTTTGTGCCCGATTTTGCCCCAAATTTTGGAAGAGGGCAGAACTTAATCGAGATCTAGCGTGCTTCGCTTTAACTGGCTGCCCTGAGAGGCTTGACCCTCGACGGATGAGTTGAAGGCTTGTCAGACCGCTTCGTCACCCATTTCCCCAGTGCGAA
>JAIXUU010000077.1 GCA_027483405.1 Planctomyces sp.
GGAGCCGGTGCCAGTCGGCAGGAAAGAACCTGTGCCCAGGGGCAGATAACCCGAGCCGGTGATCGAAGGGAATGTCGAGACTTGTCGGGCCAGTTGACTGAGTGCTCGGCTGACAGAGGCAATGGCCGCCAGGGCCAGGCTGACATTGAGGTTCAGGGGTGTTCCCGAGATCTGTTGAATCTGACGCTGGAGGCTTTACAGGCTCCGGCTGAGACGTTCGACGGAGTTCATGGCACTGGTCATTTGAAAGGCACTCGTCAGCCGGGAAGCGGATGAAGAGAGCCGATCTGTCGAGGATTGCAGAGAGCTGAGTTGCCGCCCGAGATCTCCCAGCCGCGATTCCAACTCGGAGCTATCGGCGAGAATGCGGAGGGTTAAGGATTCGGAGTACATGAGGAGGCTCGATGGGGGAGTTGTGGGTTGTTGGTGGATGGTTGGGAGTCGGATGTTTCGCCCGAAGACGCGAAGGGAGTGAAGAGAAGTAGGCGGGAAGGCAGGAAGGGAAAAAGGGGGAGAGTTGGTGCATTCCACTGGCGCTGCATGGCGCCCTACGGGAAGAGGAATGCGAAGTCGTTATTCCGCGGTGGATCGGGTGATTTGTGGTGCTGTCTGGAAGGCGCGGCCGGCGAAGGCGATGGTGTTGGCTTCGGCGCCTTCAGATAGGGTGAGGGTTTCGCGGTAGACATTGAGAAACGTGACGACTTCGCTGGAGCCGCCGGCGGGATCGTGAATGGTGAAGACGAGTTCGAGTGTCTGTTGCTGGCCGGCGGGTGACGTGCTGGTAATGTTGGCTGCTGGCTGGAAGGTGAGAAACTCGTAGAGTGCCAGGGGATCGGTTGGTTCAATCGATTGACTGAGCAGCTGGGTCCACTTGGCAGTAAACGAGAGCGAGACCGATTCGTCATCGCCTTTGCGGAGATGGCCTTGTGCAATTGAGCCGCGATCTTTGATTTCGATCGTGCGTGAGCGTTCTGTCCAGGAGAGATCCCCTTCATCGAGCAGGACGATGAGCGATTTGGGTGTGGGAGTCGTGCCATCGCGAATGAGAAGTTCCCCATCGCGAAGATTTCGAACGAGAGCCGAGGTGGGCATAGAGTGCCTCAAAAGGAAGAGATGATGGGGATGGGAATGACGAGGATCGGGGATGACCGTCAGGATGTGGACTTCAGGAGGTGCGGGCCGTGATGAGGAACTCGCGCCCCAGAAGTGTGGGAGCTGACGTTTCGATTGATCGAGACGTAAGATCGGCCACGCGGAGATAACCAATGATGCTGGCGGGACTTTCGGGAAGATCTTCCAGGATGGGAATGGTCTGTTCGTGCCAGGCCTGAGTGACGACTGTCTGAAGTTGTTCGAGGCGGCTGTGCAGAGAAGGGAGAGTTGCCTCCGGGGAAGAGGCGATCTGCCTGACAAAGAGCCGGAGAGTGATGACGCAGGCGATGTGAGAGCGACCGAGCCTTTGGATGGGCTGTGTCCAGCTATCGACGCGGAGTTCGCACCATTGCTGCCACGATTGAGGATCGGCTTTGCGGCCTGGCCAAAGCGTGGGGAGTTCCTCCGGGCAGACCGATTGCCAATAGTCAATGAGACTGTGCTGGAGTTGGGCAGGTGAGGGCATGAGGTGAGGTCGCTTCCAGTAAAGAATCAGCGGATCTGTTCGAGAAGTGCCCGCCGGATCATGGCGAAGGGAGACATCTGGCTGGTTCCCAGTTCGAGAAAGGGCATATAGGGCACCTGATTGACAATCGTGATGGTGGAAAGCGAACCGATGTTTCCTTCCGTGATCTGCAGATCGGGAGTTGCGGTATTGGCGGCTGTTTCGGGCTGGAGTTGTTGGGCAGCGAGCAGCCAGCTCGATTGAGCCCGGCCTGTATCGACAGGAGTCAACTGGGCAATGCGCTGCAGCAGTTTTCTCGCTGTCTTGCGAACGAGTCGCTGGCGGAAAGGAATGAGCTGGTTGCGCTGAAAGTCGGGAAAGATTCCCTGAGCGGGTGGAGGTTGGAGCACAATGCGGAGTGCCAGGGGTTGGTTCATGGGTGGATGAGATCGATGGGGAATGAGAGGAGACATTTTCAATCGGCAGGGGCCAGAGCACGGGCTGAAATCACCAGGAGTTCGGCATCCGGGAGTGGTTGGACATGCGTGACGGCCCAGCTTCCATGGGGAGTCGATAATTCCAGCAGTGCGCCGGTGGGCAGGACAGGCCATGTGCTGGCTCGGACGAAGAAGCGGGTTTCTGGCGTGACTGCTGATAATGTGCCTTGAGGAGAGTACGTGGGCTGATTGGCCAGTGTGTGATCGGGCAGGACAATGAGCGGCGCTTCGTGGGTCGTCAGCCACGTGCGGCTGGGTGGCTCATCAGGCGAGGTTTCGAGCACAGCCAGCAATTGGGCGGGTTGGCCCCAGTCGCGAAACATGAGGAGCAGATCGGTGGACACCAGGTCTGTGAAGGCAAGAGCGGGCATGATGACCTTTGAATCGGAAATCCCGAAGAATGCTCAGATACGGGTGAACCACTGGGTGATGGCGACACTCGCCATGGAAGTGACCAGAAAGACGAGGCCACCCACGAGTGGTGTCAGCCGGTGCTGATGAGTTTCCACGAGTCGCAGGCGTGTTTCGTGGTCTTTGGAAAGCTCGACCAGCACTTCGAGTGAGACCCTGAGCTGTTCGAGTTGAATGGCCAATGACTGCAAGGTATCGAGCAGGCGATCGAGTCGTTCGTGAGCCGGTGGGGGTGGCATGGAGTGAGATCCTGAAGGGAAGGGATGTGCCGGGGAGTTGGCGTTCAGGTGTGGCTGAGATCGGCGGCGGAGGTTCGCCAGAGCGGCAGGTTGTGAAGAAGTTTCTGATAGCTTTCGCGGGCATTGAGGAGAGCCTGGAGGTTGGCGGAACGATCGGTCTGCGGGCCGGCTCCTGGGGCTGAGTATTTGAGAGCGGCGAGTTTTCCATCACGGAGGAGATTGAGGATATCGAGATCGATCTGGGCGAGGATGCCGCAGATTTGGGACTCGGTGAGTGGCTCGCCTGTGGTTTGTGAGAGATCGGGGAGATCGGTCATGCTGAGGCCATGGGAGGGTGATGGGATGGTTTTGCGCGAAGACGTGAAGGGTGGAAGGGTGGAAGGGTGGAAGGGAAGAAGGTTAGAAGGCGAAAAGGGAAAAAGGGAAAAAGGGGAAGAGTTGGTGCATTCCGCTGGCGCTGCATGGCACCCTGTGAGAAGAGAAAGACAGAAGACCCTCACCCTGCCCTCTCCCACGAAGACGTGGGCGAGGGTTCCAGAGGTGATAGGTGACACTCATTCTTTGGCATGCGGGAGCATGCCCTACGGAAGAGGAATGCCCGGAGCCGTACGGGAGAAGGGGGTTGTTGATCCTTAGATTGCATCTTCGGCCTGGCGGAGGAGTTCGTAGCCGAGGAGGCGGATTTGTTCTTCGAAACTCAGTTCGTAGAAGCTGGTTTCTGCAAGATGCAGTCGTTCACAACAGCGGAGGATGTAGTAGTTGATCGAGCGGGTGGTCGAAGAAGGATTCAGCCGGTCGAACTCCCGCTGTCCGAGAAAGAGGCTTGCGCTGCCACCAGACGGTCGCTGATCAGATTGCTCAGAAGTGTGATCTCTGTGCAGGTTGCCAGCAGATCGCCCGCGAGCCAACCAGCGGAGACCAGCGTCTCAAAAAGTTGATCAGCCCAGGCTATCCACTCGCCGGCGGGCGGTGGCTGCAGCACTGGCCAGCAACCTGCCAGAGGTGATGTGGGGTCGTGCCTTAAGGCAAAGGCAACTGCCAGGACTGCGATTCGCTGGTGATAGAGTTCACACTCGTTCTGATAGGTGTCGTTGGTTTCATCGATCAGACGGACGGGCTGACCCTGGGCATCTTTGACAGGTTTGCCATGACTGTCGCGAGCCAGACGCATGGGTGGAGCCGGGGCGATGATGCCATGCCGCTTGAGCAATTGCTGGAAGCCGAGTGGCAAGGGCCTCAGATCGAGTATGACGGGATCACTGTGGGGTCGAGGAAGGCAGAACGGCATGGCCCAGAAACCTGCACGAGGATGGTTGAAGAGTCTACAACAGAGAGATTGAAAGGTTCAGTGAACGATTACTCTTCGCTGCCATCGACTTTGGTGACAAAGACGGTATCGACGGCTGAAACACCGCCGAAGTAACGGGCTTTCACCCGCAGGACGACATCGCGATCGAAAGCCGCTTCGCTCGTTTCCCGCTGGAGGAAGGTTTGCACGGGCCAGATTTCTGTCCAGACGAACTGCCGCTTGAAATCGCCCAGGTACCACGAAGAGAGGGCACTGCCTCCCTGCTCATCAATGAACGGGGACGAGAGGACTTCAAACTGGTCGCGAATGGGATTGGCGAGTCGCGTTTCGCGGTCTTCGGTGGTGACGATGATCTCGCTGGCATGCACGAGGCTGCGGGCGGTACCCCGCAGTTTTTCGGGGACGAGAATCTGCCGGGCGGGAACGAGAATGGGCCGCGGGGCACCATCGATGCGGTCATCCTTGATCTGTGTCGCGCGGTAGTTGAGCACTTTGTCGATGTCGTCCCAGTTGGTGAGCGGGAGACTTTCGGCAAAGTCGATCGAGGTCACGTTATCGGGCCCGATGACGTTCTGATGCGAACCATCAGCCTTGTAGAGGACCTGGCCCTGGCCTGAAGGTCGATAGACAAATCGCTGCTGGCCAGCATCGGCATCAGTCACCGCACGCACAATCGTGCGTTCTCTTTCCTGACGCAGATAGAAGCCCAGGGCCAGTGCCCGGCGGTTGATTTCGCCCGTCTGGTCAAAAGCAATCAGCTCTTCATTGATCGAGAGAATGCGGCCGCGTTTGGCTTCTTCGGTGGTGATGAATTTTTCACTGAAGGTCGATTCTTCATA
>JAIXUU010000251.1 GCA_027483405.1 Planctomyces sp.
AATGAAGTTGCTTTCTTTAATGGCGTGGACGTCCCGACCAATATCCAGCTCGAAAAGTATTATGAAGACTGGGGTACTGACAAAACCTATGCCCATATGTCAGCCCACTGGGCATGGGCCTTTGATACCCCGTTTAGCTGGTTTAAGCAGATTTCGTCGCATTTAGGGGGCGTCAGGCAAGGGATGGCCGTTTCTTGGCCAGCGCGTATTAAAGACCGTGGAGGAATTCGCCATCAGTTCCATCATGTGATCGATGTCGTCCCCACCATTCTGGAAGCGACCTGTATCAACGCGCCTCAAGTGGTGGATGGTATTCCGCAAAGCCCCATTGAAGGGACCAGCTTTGCCTATACATTCGACGAAAAGAATGCGAAGGCTCCCTCAACACATACCACTCAGTATTTTGAGATGTTCGGTGACCATGCTCTCTACCATGAGGGGTGGCTCCTGAGCACCAAGGTAACGCGTCCTCCCTGGGAGGCCTTTGGCGTCCCCAATCCCGATCCGCTCAACAACGTCACCTGGGAGCTTTATCATCTCGAAAAAGACTATTCTCAGTCGAAAGATGTTGCGGCTCAATATCCTGAGAAGGTCGCCGAACTGAAGCAGAAGTTCCTCGAAGAAGCGAAGAAGTATCAAGTCTTGCCGCTGGATGCTTCCGTCGCACCACGCATTGTAGCACCGCGGCCCAACATTACGGCTGGCCGCACCGAGTTTGTCTATACCTTCCCACAAGTGGGCATTCCGCAAGGCGATTCCCCCTTCCTGCTGAACTCCTCGTTCAACATTACGGCTGAGATCGAAGTCCCAGCCGGTGGTGCCGAAGGGATGCTGCTGACTTCGGGCGGGCGTTTTGCCGGCTATGGCTTTTACCTGCTGAAGGGGAAACCCGTGTGGATCTGGAACCTGCTCGATCTCGAACGCGTTCGCTGGGAAGGGACGGACCCACTCGCTCCCGGCAAGCACACACTCGAATTCGATTTTCAGTACGAAGGGAAGGGAGTGGGGACGCTGCTCTTCAATAACTACAGTGGCTTAGGTCAACCTGCGACAGGCATCCTCAAGGTCGATGGCAAAGTGGTCGCCACGAAGAAAATGCCACGCACCCTGCCGATGATTCTCCAGTGGGATGAAAGTTTCGATATCGGTTCTGACACACTCACTGGTGTGAATGATGCCGATTACCAGCCTCCCTTCCCTTTCACCGGAAATCTCAAAAAATTGACCCTCAAAGTTGACCGCCCACAACTTTCTGAAGCCGACATTAAGAAGCTCGAAGCGGCTGGCCGGAACAATCGAGTCAGCGAATAACGATCGCTGGCTGTTTGACTGCAAGTGAGAAGTTCTCTTCAAGATTCACGCGGCTGGCCCCCTGGAGGTGTGCTGGCTGCGTGAATTCTCACATTTTCAGGCTCAATTCGCGGGGTTTTACGTCGAGAAGAGTGCGCGATTTCCATGAGAAAGACTCACTCGATATTCCCGGCGGCCGATTCCTTCTATAATCCCAATTCGCGAAACTGCTGGCAGATTCTGCACCTTGTTTTCACATCGGGTGTCCATCATCTGCCAGAGTGGCATTGGAATGCCCCTAACGGTATTCCATCGCCTTGATCGACTGACGACTGAATCATCGAAACTGCTTTTATCGAAAGATGGCCCTGTGTACCGGACCAAGACCTGCGGCGAACTGCGTATCGAGCATGTTGGACAAGTTGCCACTCTTTGTGGCTGGGTAGACAGCTACCGCGATCACAAGGGGGTTGTCTTCATCGACCTGCGTGACCGTTACGGCATCACCCAGGTCGTCTTTCAGGCCGACACTCCCACTGACATGCAGACCGTCGCCCGTGGCCTCCGAAGTGAAGATGTCATCCAGGTGACGGGCGAAGTCCTCGCTCGTGGTGCCGGTCTCGAAAACCCCAAGCTCGTCACCGGGCAGGTGGAAGTTCGCGGCCGGGAACTGACGCTGCTCAACAAGAGCAAGACGCCCCCGTTCGAGCCCCGCACTCAGGATCTTCCCAACGAAGAACTCCGCATGCAGTACCGCTATCTCGACCTGCGGCGACCCGTGGTGCAGCAAGCGATCATCCTGCGGCATAAGCTCGCTAAAGCCACGCGCGATTACTTCGACCGTCACAACTTCCTGGAAATCGAAACGCCCATTCTGGGTCGCTCGACGCCTGAAGGGGCGCGGGATTACCTCGTTCCCAGCCGGGTTCACGAGGGGAGCTTCTACGCGCTGCCGCAATCGCCCCAGCTCTACAAGCAGATTCTGATGGTCGCCGGCTACGACCGTTACTTCCAGATTGCCCGCTGCTTCCGCGATGAAGACCTCCGGGCTGATCGCCAGCCCGAGTTCACCCAGATCGACGTGGAAATGGCGTTCGTCAAGCAGGACGACATCCTCTCCACCATCGACGGCCTCATGGCCCACCTGCTGAAGGAGCTGCGCGGCGTGGAACTATCGCTGCCACTCCCCCGGCTCACGCACCGCGAAGTCATGGAAAAGTACGGCTCCGACAAGCCCGACCTGCGGTTTGGTATGGAACTGATCTGCCTCAAGGAGATCGCTGAAAACTGCGGCTTCAGTGTCTTCAAGAATACCATCGCCAATGGCAACCGCGTGCGGGGAATTGTTGCTCCCGGTGCTGCCGAGAAATACAGCCGCAAGCAGATTGATGAACTGACCGAATTCGTGAAGCAATACGGTGCGCAGGGCCTCGCCTTCTTCCGCGTGAAGGAGGAGGGTCTCGATTCGCCGATCGCCAAGTTCTTCTCGGCGGAGGATCAGCAGAAGCTGATCGCCAAGCTGGGTGCCAAGGCTGG
>JAIXUU010000097.1 GCA_027483405.1 Planctomyces sp.
CAGCCCGTCATGGGTTGTCCTTCAGTTTTTCCATGGGAGAGTGCGGCCGCGCCATTTTTCGCTGTGCAAGCGTCCCTGGCTGGCTAGCTCACCATTCCAGGTTGATATTGATCCGGGTTGGCTCGTGGTGGATTCCGGTTGACGGTTGGCAAAGAAGATCAACTGGTCGGCACTGGTCCATTCGTCTTCGATGGGCCATTCATCGCGAATACCCAATAAACGCTTCATGCCCTGCACCAGCCAGAGTGAGGCGACGAGCAGTACCAGCATCACGGCGCCAATGATGAAAAGTAAGGGCCCCATCGCAAAGAATTTCTCGGCTCTTGTCATAATGGGTTGCCAGCCAAGAATTACAATGAGTGTGGCGATACTCAGGTAAGGTCCATAGGGCATGGCCCGGTTTTTGATCCATGGGAAAGTGACCGCCAGTGAAAGAAGAGCCACGACTGGTGCCAGAAAGAAAACGACTATCGACGCCTGCCAACCAACATAAATGCCGATCACTCCTCCCAGTATGACATCACCAAACCCCATGGCCTCTTGACCGAAGACCCAATGTCCCAGGATTCTGACCAGCCAGATCAGACCAGCGCCAACGACCAGGCCTGTCAGGCTGAAGACGATGGCATGCCATCGAGGCCATGCAGAAATCCAGCCAGGGATGCTCCATGTCTCCCACCAGCTCAACATTCCTTCCGGGAAGAACAGACCCAGTGTGCGGATCAGTTCCGGATCGTGAAACCAGACGGGCCAGAGCGCTGTTGTACCCGTAATTATGGGTATGGCGAGACCAAATATCGCCATGGGGACAGTCACTCCATCGGGAATGATCTGCAGATCAAAATCGATCAAAGTGGCAACAAGCAGCCCTTCGATCAGTACCAGAAAATAAACGTAATGCCATAACGCACGAGTGAAGATTCCCTCACGGGTGACGACTGTTGCATCTCCCGGGAGCAGTTCAGTCCAGACACAACTCGCTGAGGCTTCGTGAAAGTAGCCTTGAGGCACGATGGCGAGATAGAGCACCACCCACAAAATGCCATTGAGGGCTTCGATTGCCGGGTAACGCCACGAAATTCGAATTCCACAAGCGCGACAGCGGCCTCGAAGTAATAACCAACCCAGAATCGGGACATTATCTCTCGAAAGAATCGGTGTCCGACAACCCGGGCAGGCTGAAGGGGGATAAACGACCCCTTTGAGTGATTGAATCCAGTCGTCGTGGCGAGGAATCCGCCAGACAGCGACATTCAGAAAACTCCCGACCATCGAACCCAGAATAAAGAGCGTCGAAAGGATGAACCACGCAGGGAGATCGAGCATGCATTCCCTTCGGGATCTTGTTGTAAAAGGGGGAAAGGTTCTGAAGTTTGACAAACGTCAACAATCTGCCGAAAGTTGCATGCTTATGCAATTGTGCAGGTAGCAAATCCAATTCTTGAAGTCATGGTGATCAGGCTAATCATCGTTCATGTACACAATCAGATTTCGATCAACTCAGCTGATTGATTAAATTTTCAAGTCGGCAAGTTTTTTCCGAATTTCTTGCACGATTTGTGACTCATCCCGGTCATCGGTCGTGACATGAATCGACGCAGTTTGCCTATATAAAGGTTCGCGCCTGGCCAGGAGGGTGGTCACTTCGTAGAGCATTTGGTCTTCTGGGGTCTGATCCGCTTGAGTGGCAGCCAGTAACGCGGGACGTTGATGAGCCGTGGCCGAGTCGAGTCTCAGCCTGGTGCAAATAGTTCGTGGTGTCGCTTTCAACCAGACCACCGGGCCGGCCGATTGCAACGCTGCTCGATTCTCAGGCCGCAGGATCACTCCACCACCTGTTGAAAGCACGAAGGATTTTTTCGAGTTAGCCAGCTCATGAATCAGTTTGGCTTCGAGCTGTCGAAAAACGGCCTCGCCATCGGTCGCAAAGATCTCGCTGATCTTGCGACCTGCTCGTTCCTGCAGCAATTGGTCGGCGTCGATAAACCTCTGATGTAGACGCACTGCGAGCTTCGCTCCGATGGTTGTTTTGCCAGTGCCTCGATAACCAATCAGGGAGATCTTCATGAGTCGCTCACTTGTCCGTTATCCGCATTTCCATCGGCAGCCGAAGGATCGGCCAGCAGATCGTCATGTCGAACAGGTGAAATCAATCGACGGAAAATCGTGCGGACATCATCGAGCGAGAGCTTGAGCCCGGTAAACAATCGGAACTGTGCCGTCGCCTGGCGAATAAACATTTCTACGCCAGTGACTGTCGTGCAGCCGCGATCACGGGCATCTTTGATCAGCAATGTTCGCTCGGGTGTGTAAATCGTGTCGAAAACAAGCATCCCTTCGCGCAGCCAGTGAATGGGAAACGGGGATTCATTCAAGTTCGGATGCATACCCACGGGAGTGCAGTTGATCAGAATATCGGCAAATTCCGACCCGCGGTTTTCCCAGGTAATGGCCCGCCCGCCAATTTGATCAGCCAGTGCTTGAGACCTTTTCAATGTGCGGCTCGCGACCACGGTAATGGCTTCACTCTTTTGCATCGCCATGCCAATCGCTTTAGCAGCACCACCGGCACCCAGCAATAAGACACGTTTGCCAGACAGGCTTTCTCCAGGTTTAAGCCCGCTGAGAATGGCATCGAGTGCCGCCTGGTAATCGGTATTCGAACAGGCCCAATGCCCCGCCTGATCGCGATAGACCGTATTCGCAGCTCCAATCGCCCGGACGAAGTCATCACACATCGGATACTTCTGCAGCACAGATTCCTTGTGAGGGATCGTCGCACTGTAGCCAGTAAAACCGAGTTTTTCGTAGGCGTCGAGTGTTTCACTCAGTTCTGAAGCGGGAACTCGCAGTGGCAGGTAAACGCCATCGAAACCAGCCTTTCGCATGAGCGTATTGTGCAGGAGAGGACTCAAACTGTGGGCCACCGGGTCTCCCAGAACACCCAGCAGAATCGTCTTGCGGGTAATCTGTTCGTAGCGGAACATTTTCCGCATTTCGTCGAATGAAAACTGACCAGGTGCCAGTTCACGTTCTTTATTGAATGTCGCGTAAGTGAAGGGCGAACCAAAGGCACCACACAGGACACGGGTGAGCATCCCCTTCTCGCCCATGCAGAAACCGACTGTGGGGACTTGTGCACCTTCGACAAGCTTGAGCATGCGGACACAATCCTCAGCCCGGTTCGCCATCGTCACGATCTTGACCAGATCCGCATCCAGTTTGCACATCTGTGCATACTTCTCTTCCAGGTCATCAGGAGTCTGGTCGAAGTCGTGATGGCTGATAATCCGCTTGGTCTTGCCATATCTGCGGATCTGCGGGGCAATATCGGCTTCGATATCGACATAATCAGCCCCGGAAAGAATGGCGGTTCGCAGGATTGTCTGCCGTTCTTCTTCAGTCCCGCGAAAGCGACCGCGATCTGCCACGCGACGACAAGTGACGATGGTGGGAGTGGGCCGATCTGCGAGCAATCGCTTCATATCGGGTGTTCGCGACAGGTAATCCACCCGGAGTTCCACCAGCTCGGCACCTTTTTGCGCCAGTGCCTGATGTTCCGCAATCATCATCTGGTGCCGGGTGCGGCCTATTCCAACACAAATCTGCGACGCCACAATATGCCCTATCAATTGATGCGTGGATAGAAATCGTCATTCAAACAGCCATCAGGAACCCAGACGTCCGAATTGCCGATCAAGTTCGGTTCTAGACAGATTGAGTGCCGTAGGCCGGCCATGAGGACAATGATGAGCATCAGCGACAAGATGTCTTTGCCGCAACAGCTCTTCAATTTCCTCCTGGCTCAACTTCTGCCCCGATTTTACAGCGGCTTTACAAGCCATCATATTCAGTAGCTCATCCAGAATATCGCGATGAGCACTTTCCAGTGATGAAGACTCCAATTGTTCCGCCAGATCACGAAGCAATTGCTCCTGATTCAGTTTTCCGAGCATCGCCGGGTAGGCCGAAAGGAGAATGGTTCCCTGTCCGAATTCGCAAATCTCGAATCCCAGTTGATCTAACGCTTCCCGGCAATCGAGAAGCAGGCTGGATCCCCGAAAGCCCAGAGCAATCGGTACCGGGATGAGCAGTCGCTGCGATTCCATGGCCTTGCTATGCACTCGACGGCGAAATTCTTCGTAAAGAATTCGTTCATGCAAAGCATGCTGGTCGATGACCGTCATCCCTTCCGGAGTTTCGACCACCAGATAGCAGTCATGAATCTGCAGCGCTCGCACCCCTTCCAGGAATTGTGTCGAGAAATGATGGTTCTGGCTCGCAGCGGCATGAGGAAGTTCAGAGATTTCCCTAGCCTGAGAGGAGTCCGGTTTATGATCAGAATTCTCGGGCTGCTCTACGAATGCCGCCTCGTCGATTTCTGGCCTCTCCATGCCATCCGTCGATTCGGAATGGCCTGGCCGATCGAAATGCGATGGTGAATTCACTCTGCTGACTGTCCGATGAGTCGTGGCCGACCATTCCAGATTCTCAGTCTCGAAGCGATTCAATCCGGGAGCGATTTCCGAGCTCCAGGGAGAAGTGGCTGAATCCGGCAGGTTCGGCGAAAGCAGCGAGAGTGGACTATTTGCGTTGGCACTGCCGATCGTCGATCCAACCATGAGCGGAGACCCAGTGATCTCAGCCGTTTTGAAAAGTTCTGTCTTTGCCCATTGGGAGAACTCTTTCTGGATTTCATTCTGCTCTTGAGGATCGACTGTGCTGGCTTCAGCAGGAACCTTGAGCTTGCTGTCGAGATCCATGCCTAGAAATCGATTGCGCAGCGATGAGAGCATGAGTCGATAGATCGATTGCGGATCTTGAAAGCGCACTTCCACTTTGGTGGGGTGCACATTGACATCGACATCAGCCGGGTTGAGTTCGAGAAAGAGAAAACAGATCGGATGACGCTGCACCATGATCAAGCCGCGATAAGCCTCGGAAAGAGCATGTTGAATGGATCGATCCTGGAACCAGCGGCCATTCAAGAAAAGATGCTGCCATTTCCGCGTGGCTTTATTGACAGCCGGATGGCCGACATAACCCCAGAGTCGCATTTCACCGAGTTGATGATCAATCGAAATCAACTGCTCGGAAATGGCCGAACCGTAGAACATTTCGAGACGGTCGATCAGTCGGTCTGTGGCGGGGAGTTCGTACACGATTTTATCGTTGTGACGGAGCACCATGTGAACATGGGAGCGCGCCAGTGCAATCCGGGTAAACTGCTCACTGATATGTCCGAATTCGGTGGCATCGCTCTTGAGAAATTTTCTGCGGACGGGCGTATTGGCAAAGAGTTGTCGAATCTCGATACATGTTCCCGTCGCACAGCCGCAAGGAACGACTTCTCCCCGCTCACCCAGATTGACGACCATCTCTGAACCCACATCGCTGTCTGGAATTCGCGACCGGATTCTCAGTTGACTCACTTCGGCAATCGACGCCAGGGCCTCGCCACGAAAACCGAGTGTGGAAATCTGAAACAGGTCGTCAGCCGTGCGGATCTTGCTGGTCGCATGTGTGGTCACAGCGAGGAGAATGTCATCCGCGTGAATGCCTCCGCCATCATCGGTCACGCGAATATATTCACTGCCACCTGCGCCAATATCGACTTCAACCCGAAGTGCGCCGGAATCGATGCTGTTTTCGATCAGTTCTTTCACCACACTGGCAGGGCGCTCGATCACTTCGCCTGCTGCGATTTTGTTCACTACACTGTTGGAGAGCTGTTGTATCCGACCCATAGCTATCTCTTGGTTGCCCTTTTCGCTCTCTGTTTCCTGGCGGAATCATCCCTGTTGAAACTCCGCCTCACAGCCAGCGACCATGACGCACAAACTCCGCAGTGTAACCAGTTTTGACCTTCACAGAACCTGTGTCAGCATCGATCCCGCAAAAGTTTTTCATGTTCGGCGAAATCTATGAGCTACCCTTGCTAGTGAGAGTTTCTGTCAGCAGTCTTTCACCGGAATCGAACCACCAAAATCTCCTCCCACTGAAGCCAAGTTTCCTTCACATGGGTCCAACGACAAGTCCTTCATCAGCCAGTCTCAGGGCCGACTATCAGATCATTTCGATCGATCGTCTTCGGCCCGGGGCCAATTTGCGGTCTCCGCTCTACGATGCGGATAAGCCGACCTTTCCCCTATTGCTGGCTGCGGGAACTCGCATCACTTCTCATCTGCTCGAATTGATGGCCCGTCGCGGCGTCAAGTTCGTGCATGTTCACAAAAATGAACTGAACAATGTCTCCGGCCCAGGGCGGATTGGCGGCACGTATCGGGCTGGTGCCAAGACAGCACCTGCTCAAGAAACATCAGCAACGCCCGCGACTCCGCCGACTCCCAAATGGAATATCAGACCGGATTCGTTCATTCATGATGTCTCTCAGAGAAGTAACATTGACCCTCCTCCGGCCATGGTTCGAGAAATTCAGCAAGGCGTGGAAAGATCACTCGGGCAGTTGAAAGACGTCTTTCTTGATATTGGTACGAAAGGCAAAGTCAACACGAACGCCGTCACTGGCGTGGCTCGACAGAATCTGATTCTGATGAGCCGCGATATTGATCTTTTCGCCGAAAATGGTTCACAGCCAGTCCTTGATCGATATCCCATGCAGCATGGTTTGAAGACATCGATGCTGGCATCGGCGATGGCTACTTTAATGGGCTTTCGAAAGGACGAACTTCTCGATTTGAGCTTTGGTTGTCTGATCCATGATTCGGGGATGCTGAAAGTTGCCCAGAAGCTGAAAGCTGATCGCAGGCTGAATGCCGGCAGCCAACTCGAAATCATGAAGCATCCGATCTATATCTGCGATCTGCTCAGCAAAGAGCCCACCGTCACACATGGTGCCAAACTCGTGGCTTACCAGATGCACGAACGGATGGATGGCTCAGGTTATCCCCGCCAGCGCAGTGGCAATCAGATCCATCCCCTTTCGCGAATTGCGGCTGTGGCCGATACCTATCTGGCGTTGATCTCGCCGCGACCGCACCGCCCGGGAATATCTCCTTATGCAGCCATTGAACATCTGCTGGAAGGGACCCGAGCCGGCCATTTCGACTCTTTATCTGTCAGGGCCTTATTGCACCTGATTTCCCTCTTTCCTGTAGGGAGTTATGTCAAGCTGAGCGACGGACGAACCGCGAAGGTCATGTTGTCGAATCGCGAGCGATTTGCTGAACCAACAGTGCGTATTGAAACTCCCGGCACATCTCCACTCATTCCGGGTGAATCGATTAATCTGGCTCGAGTATCACACCTTCGAATTGTCAGCAGCCTCGATGGTCTGCTGCCTCAATGGAGTGACGTGCAAAAGAGCGAAGAGTGGTAAGGCGAGGGATCGAAGTTCGGAAGCATGCAATTGCTGCAGAGTCGCGTAGGCAGAAATGATGCTGAGTGAACTTATTCTACGCATTCATCAATCAGGCATTTCCTGAATCATTTTTCTTGCGGCCACCCGGCGGTGCCTTCCATGTTTTCAGCTGCTGACGCATTTCTCGAAGAGTAAAGTTCAGTCCCAGAAGGTTCAGTTCCGGCTCTGCATCGGCACCCGTCCATCCTGAATGGCTGATCCCCTCATTGAGTTCTTCTTCCAGTGCCCTGAGCCAATGGGGCACATCGAGCCCTGAGCCCAGCGAACTCTTGAGATACTCTTCGATCTGCGCCACCAGCGATCGGATGGCAATGGTTTCGATCGGCGTCTTTTTAGCTTCTTCAACAGCCCTCGGGATCAGTGCCAGCATGTTGTTAACAGCCAGTGGTTTAACGAATCGCTCCTGGAGATGACTCGTAACCGATGGCAAACGCATGCCATATTGCCGTTCGAGTTTTTTCAGTTCGGCCAGATGTCGCTCGGACATATCTTCGGTTTTGACTGTAAAAACTTCCTCCCAGATCTCGGCAGCTTCCTGCCTACCTTGCCTGGTCAAGACTTCGTGAGCAATCGCGACAGGGAGGAGATTCCAGGCATCTCGTTCGTAGGAAGTTTCTAACCTTAAGAAGTCGAGCAGCGAGAAAAACAGTTGCCCATAGTCGGATTGCGTTGTAGTGGAGTTGTATTCCAGAAACCGATCAAAGCGATCAACAATCACCTGATAGATCAGCCGCAATGTTTCAGAAGCTTCTCGCGTACTGATCTTCCCTCCGCGGATATCTTCCAAAAGCGGGATGGGATGGAGCGGGTCTTCAGATTCCTCCAGATAAGCGAGATATTTCTCGATCCCCTGGTGCAGAATTGTGCGGAGGTTCCCAAGTGTCAGCACGCGAGCATTCAAAAACTCATTGCCATACTTCTTGATGAACTCTCGGGTCTGATCCCAGACACCATCCATCTTGAGCGATTCAACGGTCGAGAGCCGCATGGTGGAACTGTGATCGAGCCATTGATCGAGATAATGCTCGACAGTCGAGCCGACAATTTCGATCAGATCTTCATCCGCGAATTTGCCTCTCTGCCACTGACGGGAGGCGTGGATGATACTTTCGAGAGAATTCCTGAGGGCGATGCGGAACAGACGGTCGAACTCTGTCACAGCCATTCCGGCAGGCCGGGATGATCGTTCCATTTCATGAGCAGCCTGCAACAGATGCCAGGTTTCCTTGAGCAGACCGAGCCTTGGCAAATGGCAGAGCATGAAGCGGATGATCGCCTGGGCGATTCGTGCATTGAGCATCTCGCCGGGATCGCCATCGTGCTCGAGAGGGATATAAAGGAGTGGGCGCTTTTGCAACTCCTTCAATAGTGCAGGCAAAAGCTTGCGAACTTCCGCAGGATCACGTCTTAAGATCCCTAAAATCGACTCCACGATCATTTGTTCTTCGTGGTCGCTGGCGACGATTTTTCCTGTGGTTTCGGCCAGCAAGGCTTCGAGACACCACCGCGCAACCTGAGCGCTGATCTGGATGTAGATAATCGATTGCAGCAGATAGAACTTGGTCTGGATCTGCATGTCGAACTCGATGTTCGCTTCATGATCGCCGCTCGATTCGATCACGCCATGCTTTTCGAGATCTTCCATCAGCAGTTTCAATTGCTGCTGGAGTTCGACACATTGCTTAAGCCATTCTTCCACATGATCTGCCGGGAAAAATGCGGCCGGACGACTGTTTTCTTCCGAAGATGTGGACTTTTGCGTGGCCTCAGCCATGGTGCATTCGCTGGCAGCGATCTGCCACATTTGCGTCATCATGCGGGCAAATTTGAGCCTCGGTTCCAGCAAGGTCTCGATAACTTCGAATTCACCCGGTTCGGCACTGCCACCACTGTCTGCCGTGTCGCTTTCCAGGCCGTCGTTTGCAGTATCGCGAAAGACCATGCCATCGTATGCCGCACCGAATAATGTGCTGTCGCCATCATTCGCGTCGTCTTCGCCAGAGGTGGTTTCATGTTCCTGCTGAATCCCACCTTGAAGCACTGTCGAGAGCCGGGGAATTGTCCATAATTCACCCGCATTGGCTTCCACAGAATCGAACATGCGCAAAATGTTCTTCCACTGTGGTTGTGGCGGCTGTGAATTGGAATCGAGTGCTAATTCGAGCCAGTCTACCATCAATCCGAACAGTGAATGCGGACCCGACTCGAGTCCCACTTCTTCCACCTGACTCAACCATTGAATCAATAGGCCCAGCGAGGCGACTGTGTCTTTACGATCCAGGAGAGATTCAACGACTTGGGCGTACGCTTTGGATGATTCAAATCGATCGACATGCTGCCGCCAGAATTGCACATCGCCGGCAGCCTCACCGGCCGATCGCCATTCGGAAAGTGTTTCAGCGACATGCAGTGCCGAATCGTAAGATTCCTGCCCTTGAACCAGGGGAAGATCAGCGACAGTCGGTGTCCCGAATCGATCCCACCATTCGGCAAAGCGTGAGAACTTTCGCTTCAGTTCGTTGTAGCGATCTGTCCTGCCGCGGACTGCTGCATCCTGCAGGGCAATGGCATAGGCTTCCAAAATTAATTCGACCAGATTTAACAGTTGTTCAACACGTTGATCAGGCACACTGTCTTCTCGGGAAGAAAACAGCGGGAAGTGCCCCTGAAAGCCCAGGATATTCCACGGATCAACAATGGCTCCACAGCGGATGCCACGATGCAGGAAACCTTCAATCTCATCGATCAATCGGCAAGCCTGATCGAGATCCCCCTTTTCGATTTCTTTGCGGAAAAACGTAAACCGCCACTGGATTTCACAATCAAAGCGTGCTGCAGCCGCAGGGATGATGCCTGCCTGTCGCCGGGCTTCATCCGCATAGCCCATGCGTGCAAACAGATAAGCCAGATGCCGTCTTTGAACCTGCTGGGCTCCATATTCGGCCAGATACATATTGAGATGCTGCCGCACATGCCCAAAAGGTTGTTGCGTGACCTTGGCCTGTTTTTGAAGCCGCTTGGCTCTGGCTCCTTCGGCGTTTTCCAGAAGCGTCGCATAGAAGCGGTCTCGCTGTCTGGCCACACGTGGCAGCAGCGATGTTAACGTAATGGTCGAATCATGCGTTTCCGGCCCTGCACCACTGATGGCCGAAGCCATGAGAATGGTTCCAGCCAGGACGGCGGCTGCATCATAAACAAGTTCATCATGAGGAACTTTTTTCTGCTCGCCCATCCATTTAAGTAGAGCGTCCAGAATGACTTTTCTCACGACGAACCGGCGGTACATGCCGTGCAGGTCGATCAGATGGGGATCCCACTCACCGAACAGGTAATTGGTTCGCTTGTTGGCTGGATGAAGATGATCGTGTGCCCGTGGATCGAGAGAGAGTTCGTCGAGATTCTGGAGATAAAACCAGGCATCTGTCAGAATTTCGGGAGTCGTGTTCGAAAGGAGTTCGAGCGACTTCTCGATGATCTCCCGGTAGGGAGATTCACCGACACCTGCCCCTTTGATGTAAAGTGGCAGCGGGCAGAATCGCTCGTTGGCATAGGGTTCGAGCTTGCGCTGATTTTCGAGTAAGGCAATTGGCCGATAGCCGAGGAAGTCATTCAGGATGCGCAGTGAGCCATCGACAATCCTTGGTTCTTCATTCCAGGGCCCCCCCTGCTCCAGAATCGATTCGAAGATTCTGCCAAGAAAGAATGGCAGTTGGAGAGTTTCAGGTTCCAGATGTCCCAGCAAATCCTGGTGGTGATTCACATAAGCTGGGAAGACGTGGTCGAATGCCAGGCTGATGGCACTCTGGCCTTGTTCAATATTCTCAAAGCCTGTGACATTTTCCCGATGGCAGGCTTCAAGAGTTTCGTTGAGCAGTTTCTGCTGGAGTTTCCACTGAGGAGCCAGTCGTGCCAACTGGTTCAATCTCATCAGAAACTGCGTATCACGACGACCTCCCGACAAGTTGAGATAGCCTGCGATCTCGCGGGTCAGTGCAGAAACTTCCAAAGATCGATTGTCCGAAGATGATTTCAATGCGTCGATCCCTGACGGGCGGAGTGCGTCAGTCCACTGCCATCTGTGAATGCAAGGTCATGCCTGTTCACGACTTCTATTTGAGAGAATAGACAATTCGACACGTTCGAGGCAATTGAACGGAAGTCGGAATCTTCAATCATCCCACTCTCTTCGATTCAACTTGTCTGGCCGAGTTTGACGATTTTAACGATTGTCACGAGGAGTGAATGCACAGCGCTGACATTACGTTGGCACCTTACGATTGAAGATTTGATTCTCAATCAAATGTGACTTGATGAGTCAGCCAGTTTTACTCACGTCACTCCCGGTCAAAACTGCAGGATGAAAATTCAGATGCAAAATCAATCTGCAAAAATAGTTGCGCACAAATCAAAGCTCGATTTTTCCTGGGTGATCGGTGGTTTGGCAGCCGTTGCCTTTTACCTTGTTTTACCATCGATCCCCCTCGATGAGAATTTTAAGTATCGCTACTTCAATTCTCACTGGATTGAACATTGTACTGTAGCGCTATTTTTTATTGGCCTTGCGATTCTCGGGCGAAAATTACTCAACTGGCCCTCCGAACGGGGAGTCTTGTCAGAAAATATTCTGGATGGGATTAAATTTGACCCTCAGTCAGATTCATCTGTGGTGGCTCAGCTCCTGCGAGAACACATCCAACTGACCGGCCGACGATATCAGTCGACCGAGCTTTTTCGCCGCATTGAGACTGTTTGCGGCTATGTGATTTCCAGGCACACTGCCGCTGATCTCGAATCACATTTGAGCTATCTGGCAGATACGGCGATGGCTCGCCTGCATAGCAGTTACGCCGCACTACGCACCATTACCTGGGCAATTCCAATTCTGGGCTTTCTGGGGACAGTTATTGGGATCACGATGGCAATTGCCAATGTGACCCCCGAGCAACTGGAGAGTTCACTCAACGAAGTCACTTCAGGTCTGGCAGTTGCTTTTGATACGACCGCTCTCTCTCTGGCTCTGTCGATGATTCTGGTCTTTGCCACGTTTGCGATCGAGCGGGGTGAATCGAATGTCCTTGATCAGATTGAGGACTTTACCGTCCATCGCCTGCTCGGGTTCTTCCCAGCCGAAAAATCTTCCGAAGTCTCACCTCTGCTGGCTGCTGAACACGATGTGGCCCGCCGCTTCCTCGATCAGGCCGATGTTTTAACTCGTCAGCATCTCGAAGCCTGGAACAATACTGTTGCGACATGTCGCGAGCAGTGGGCCTTGCTGACTACCGAACAGGGGCACAGTCTGGCTGGCGCTTTAAGTGCTGCCATGCATGAAGCTCTCTCGACTCAGCAGCAACTCCTGCAGCAGACTCAGGCCGAATCTCGGCGTGAAGTAGAAGCCATGCGAGCATCATTCGCAGAAAGCTTATGCCTGATGCAGCAGCAACTGGCAGAATCGGTCCGCAGCCAATTGGAGTTGATGCATCAGTCGTGGCAGTCAACCAGTGAGGCTCAATCGAGCATTCAACATCAATTCACTTCCGCGCTGGCGGGAGCGATCGATGCCGTTCAGCAGAATGTCAGTACTTTGGCTGGATCACTTCAGGATGTCAGCACTCACTCATTAGCGCAGGCTGAAGCGCTCGAGCGACAGACAATTCAGATCAGCAGTCTTGTTGGTAGCAGCCAGCAATTGATTCAGGCGGAAAGTCTTCTGGCTGAGAATCTGGCCGCTTTGAAGCAGACGCAAACTCTCGAAGAAACGTTACTCAATCTGAATGCGGCAGTTCACCTGCTCTCAGCAAGGGCGCATCACCGAGCCGCCTGAAACAAGGGAGATTGCTGGTCGCGAGAGAAATTGATTCCGTGGATTCATGAGGTGAGGTATGGCAAAAAGACGAACCAGTTCGGGCGAAGGAGTGCAGCTCTTTCCGTTCCTTGCGGTTCTTGTCTGCGCCATGGGCGCACTCATTTTCCTGCTGCTCGTGACCACACGGATGATTCGCCAGAAAACAATTGCCGCGGCTGCAGCCATCGAGCAAGTCCTTCCGCCCGAACATAAGCCAGTCTTGAGTCTTCCAGCGGAATCGATTGCTCCACCTGAGCAAGAGATCGCTCCTCCCGTTTCAACGGAACCTGCGACTGCTCCCGTTCCCCTTCTGGCAAATCAATCCATTGAGCTGAAATCCGTCGATCCCGTTCTCTCTGAGCCGGAGGTGGTGATTGATCGCTCACGCATCGACCAGCTTCAAAGTCGAATTCAAGAGCTGCGGTCTCAGGAGCAGCAGCTCTCCAGAACTGCAACCAACCGGCAGGAACAACTTGAGCAACTTCTCAATGTCCGCCAGCAGGCAGAGGCAGATCTGGCTCGGCTGAAAGCAGAACAGAACGACCTCTTTTCGCAGGCTAAACTCCTCCAACAGACACCGGACGAGGCTGAAATCGAACTGGTCAACAAACAGATTCGAACTCTTGAGAATCGTCTGGCAGGTCTCAGCACACAACCAGGCACTGGCGGCAGCAAGTTTATGATTGTCCCCTTCGATGCCCAGACAGGCACGACGAGGCGCCCCATCATTATCGAATGCCATTCACAAGGTCTGCGTTTTGTTCCCGAAGATGTCACTGTCACAGCGGGTGATCTGGTGGGCTTCAATGAAAAGTTCAATCCTCTACTCGCGGGGGCGACCGCTCTGACCCGCTATTGGGCCAGTCCACACCGGCAACGCCTCCCGAACGAGCCCTTGGGCGAGCCTTATGTCTTACTCCTCATTCGGCCCAGCGGAACCGTCGCTTACTACGCTGCCTCGCAAATGCTTTCGACCATGAGGCAACCGTTTGGTTACGAACTGATTGGTGAAGAAACCGAACTTCACATGCCGACTGTCGATGAAGAAGCAAAACGCCTTTGTGAAGCCGCCGTGCGTGGGCTCATTAAGGAGCGAGAGGCGGTGGCTGCCGCTGGTGGATTGGCGATGGGAAGAAGCGGCGGAGAGTTCGCAGTGGCTCCCGATGATGAGTTCGCCGGGAGTGGTCGAGAAGTCCCCGCTGGTGCATCGCGTCAGCATTCAGCCGCAGCGACTGGTCGTGCGATTGGCAGCATTGATCCACGCCCGGGACGTGGCGGCTCGGGCGAGCACCTCGATCCATCACTGGGAACAACGGGTTCTCATCAACTCTCACGAGGGCCAAACTCTGGCAACAACGCGATCACCACGAATGTTCCAGCAGGCTCTCCAGGTCGTCCGGGTGAACCGATGAACGGCACATCGCCCGGAGAATTTGCAGAGGCAGAAAAACTCACGGAAGCATCTTCATCGGCAGCATCGCAGCAACCTGCAAACACGCCAGCGAAACCAGGTCATGACAGTCGTGCAATTCCTGCAAAGCCCGGGGCTCAGTCGAGCACAGCCAAAAGGTCTGAAGGCTTTACCGATGTTCCTGTTGGTCAAGAAAGCTGGCAGAAAGTCGAGAAGTTTGGCGGGCAACAATTCCGCTCACAGAAACAGAGTGGTTCTTCTGTTGCCAGTCTTGACGAAGAAATCACTCAACGGGAAAAGGCGATCGAAGAGGCCGATGAAGATTTTGCCAGGCTGTTGAACAGTACCGAAGGCGCAAAAAAGAAAGATGGCCCGCAGGAAATCCGACCCGAAGATGTCAGCTCGCCACTCCAGCAGTTTGGAGAATCAGAAGATAACAGGCGACGGGCACGCGGAATGCCAGTCGAAAATTTGCAGCGTCGCCGCTGGGGAGTCTCGGATCTTTCCGCCACAATTGGCATGGAGCGTCCTCTCAACGTCGTGGTGTCTGCTGATCGTCTCGTGGTGGATGACAAATTTCTCATTCGAGTGGGAGCAGGTGAAAGCAAGACCGACACTCTGCGAATGCTGCTGCTCGCCGTCGATGAACTGGCACGCGACTGGGGGCGTCCACCCAAGGGGTTTTACTGGGTTCCAAAAATTCAGTTCCAGGTGGGCCCGGGGGGCATCCAGCATTACGAACGACTCAACCCCTCCATCAATCGCGCAGGTCTGAAGACCAGTCGTGAGTTCATTCTTAGTACGCCTCCATCAGCCAAAGGGACTCCATGAGCCAGCGTCCCGCCCCAAAAGAAGCCGAGTTTGGTTCCGATTCATTCCTCGATGTGATTGCCAACATCGTCGGGATTCTCGTGATCCTGATTGTCCTGGCGGGACTCAAAGTCTCACGCATGCCCGTCGTTACCAAATCTTCTGATAATCCCGTTGTGGCGACAGCTACCGACCCTACAGCCCCTGCCCTCACCGTCAGTGAACCCATACAGCCAATGGCCGAACTCCCCACTGATGAACCTGTTTCTGTCGATTTGAAGCCAGATGCTCCACCTGTCGAAATTCCACCCAAAGAAATTCCGGCGGAAAAGCTCGTTGTCGAAGCCGCTCGCCCCGTCAAAATCATTTCGCTCAGTCCCAATCAAGCTTTGCGCGAAGAAGCCGAGCAGGCAGCTCTCAGTACATCCCGGCTGGAAACGGAAATCGAGAGCCTGACAGCACAGGTTGCCGAGCAGGAACAGTCGCTACATCGTGCGCAATCACAGGCCAGAGTCATGGCTTCTGAACTCCAGGCGGGACGTGAACTGCTCCGCGCCAAACAGGATCGACTGACTCAGGCCCATGAACAGCTTCTGGCAGCGCGTCAGAAGCTGGCCACTTTGAGAGCCAGAGTGATTGAGACCGATTTTGCTCCTCCAAATGTCGAGAAGATTGAACATCGCGTGACTCCCGTCGGGCGTGTGGTTAAAGGGAGCGAGCGACACTTTCGTTTTGAACGAGGCAGAGTAGCCGAGGTTCCGATTGATGCGCTGGTCGAACAGGTCAAGCGGCAGATTGAAAGTCGCAAAGACTGGTTGATCAAAACGCCAAAAGCTCAAGGAGAAGTGGGGCCGGTCGGTGGCTTTCTCATGCGTTACACCGTGCAGCGTGAGAATGGTGGAGTTCTCAGTGAACTGGAGATGGGGCCCGGCCTGGTGAGTATCAGTGTGACTCAGTGGCTGATTCAACCTGCGCGCGATCTGCAGACAGAATCGGTCGAAGAAGCCATGCAGACCGGTTCCCGGTTCTACCGTTCTTTACTGACGACTCCGGAGGATGCCACACTCACGTTCTGGGTCTACCCCGACAGTTTCAGTGAGTTCCAGCGGATTCGAAAGTTCGTCCATGAGCAGGGATTTCTCGTGGCCGCCCGCCCGCTTCCCAAAGGCGTGCCGATTGCCGGCTCTCCCCACGGCACGCGCTCATCGGCTCAATGACGCTCTTACCGAGCTTGTTTGTTAAGTTCGTTTGCTGAACCCTCTCATTGGCCTCAGATCGCTATTGGGTGGCACGAAATCTGGGTGGCACGACCCTGAAGGCTTTGCGAAAGGGCGTGGTCTTTTCGCCTTCTAACTTCACATTTAACGTATATCTGTGTGCCATGCTTGCGGCTCGGAGCAAGCATGCCTTGCAGAGGTTCAACGCGCCATTGATTTCCGAGATGCGCTTCAGCCCCAGGTTGTCAGACTCCGTCCAATTTGAGAAGCTGCCACCACGTCTCCCGTATCCATTCATTCCTGTCAGGTGATTCATGGATGAAGCCGCAATTCGAAGACTCACCGAGGATGCTCAGGCCATCTGGTGGGCTGGTGTCCAGGCGGCCATGCCAGGCGAACTTCTTCCGCGTTTCGTTCGTATTGAGAATGACAGCATCATTATCGGTCGCGAAGTTCGACCACTGGCAAGCCTGCGCCGCATTGTGGTTCTGGGGGCTGGCAAAGCGGGCGCTGCGATGGCGTTGGCTTTGGAAGCAACTCTGGGTGAAGAAATCACAGATCGACTGGTTGTTGGTCAAGTGAATGTCCCCGAAGATTGCGTGGTGCCCACACGCCGCATTCATCTGGTGGGAGCCCGCCCTGCTGGTGTCAACGAACCGACGCAAGTCGGCGTCGCTTCCACGCGAGAAATCCTTGAACTGGCTGCCACAACGACCGCCGATGATCTGGTGCTGGTGCTCCTTTCCGGCGGTGGCAGTGCCCTGCTCCCCTTACCCAGGCCACCGATCACCTTAGAGCAGAAGCAGCACGTTATCCGTCTGCTGTCGACTCGCGGAGCATCGATTGAACAGCTTAATCTGGTGCGAAGAAACATATCGAGTGTCAAAGGTGGTGGCCTGGCCCGCGCGCTGGGCCCCTCGCGCACGCATGTGCTCGTCATTTCCGATGTCATTGGTAATCCGTTGGATCTGATTGCTTCTGGCCCGCTCCTGCCGACACCCGATGAATTTGTGTCAATCCAACAACAAGCCGCCCTCGAGACTCTGGCTTCGTTTGCTGAACATCATGAGGTGGCTCCCGAAGTATGGAATGTGCTTTCGGGAACTGCTCAGGAAACTCTCCCGCCAGTTCATGCGGAGATTTCGCACCACCTGTTGGCGAGTAATCATCAGGCCGTTCAAGCGGCTGTCGAGGAGGCCCAGTCAAGAGGCTATACCATTCGAATTGCCGTGAGTGATGTGGGTCGGACAGCCGATGAGGTCGGGGCTGACCTCGCTCACGCGATCGCCGATGAACCCTGTCGTGAACCACTTTGCTGGATCTCTGGCGGTGAGCCCACAGTGAAACTTGTTCCTTACGGCGGGCCAAGAAAAGGGGGCCGCAATCAACAGTTGGCCCTGGCTGCAGTTTGTGAATGGCAGCACTGGGATGCTGATCAGGCAGATCGCATGATTCTGCTCAGCGGCGGCACCGACGGCGAAGACGGCCCCACCACCTGTGCGGGGGCTATCGCAAATGGTGCCGTCTTACGCAAAGCTCAGGAACTTGGGCTGGATCCATGCGAATTCTATGAAGTGCAGAATGCCTGGCCGTTCTTTGAATCAACGGGCGGCCTTCTGATCACCGGCCCGACGCATACCAACGTCATGGATTTAAGAGTGGCTCTCCGACTCCCACTCGATTGAAGTATTTGCAACCTGCCCGAAAATCAAATGTCTTCATGATCCCAAGTTCAACGCTGCTTAAAGTCCTCAACCATCTTACAAATCTTCCTGATTTGCTAAGTTTCAGGCGAAGGTCTATCGCAGGTTTTTTACTTTTGGCGGGTTTTGTTGCCGCGTGTCAAAAAGTAAATCACCAGTCCGATGGCCAGGAGAGCACCTGCGCCACCGACAGTCGTCGATACTTTGTGGAGATCAACACCACCGCCGAGATTTCGAACGGGCTGAGTGTCTGGCTGTGGTGCTGTTTCTGCACTCGTTGGAGACGGTGGCACGATGGACAACGAATCAACAAAACGATCCACGGTAGCTGGATCGGGGTTCTTTCCAACTGTTGCCGCCATCAATTTGTAGAGCGCACCATCATGCCGAATGATTGCCTGCGTGATTTCGACCGACGTACCTTTGGCGACCATCTTCCAGACTTCATGTCCCAATACGCTTCTGGTCGGCAATCGAGTCACCGTCCCATCAATCTCTTTCGCGAGCCCTTCTTCCACTGATGATTGAATGAGCTTGATTTTTGGCGGGATATCGATTTTCACGACGCCAAATTTCATGGATTCGTCGTGGGAAACCCAGAGTCCAATAAGAGGTGGCGGTGGCTCAGGAATGAACTGGAATTGACCTGCATCGGGTGGATTGATGGTTAGAAGTCCATCTGGAGACGTCCACGTCTGTGCATTCGCAATTGTTGAGACAGCGAGTGAGAGCACAATTGTCGTAAGAGTACGGAGAGTCATATTCGGGTGCCCGATTTCACATGACATAACGACAAAGACGTCGATTCGTCACCAAGTTAGCGAAGCTTCATCCCCCGTCATTTCTGCGTTCTTCTTCACAAACTCCGAGTATGGGGAGTGCACCGCATGTTTTCGCTTAGCTCCAGGCCAATGGGGCCTGCCAGCTTTGTTTGAACTCTTCGTTCGATGCACTGACAAGCTTTTTCCCCTGACCACTGATCTCCACACGGCCGGTCTCTGTCACCACACCCAGTTTCTGATGCGGCACACTGGCCAGCACTTCTCGAAGGCGTGCCTCATCATCTGGCTTCACTTCGACCACAAAGCGTGTCGTCGATTCCGAGAAGAGTATTGTCGTCGCATCGGCATCACCAAGATCGATATCAATCCCCAGTTCGCCGGCAAACGCCATCTCTGCCAGTGCCACTGCCAGGCCCCCTTCACTCAAGTCGTGACAGCTTCGCACGAGTCCTTGGGCAATCAATTGATGAGTCCGTGCCAGCACTCGTGGCGCCAGTTCCCTGTTGACTCTCGGCACGCTGCCACCAGACAAATCGTTGACCAGTGCATAATGGCTGCCGCCAAACTCGTTACGAGTTTCACCAATCAGATACAGCACATGGCCGGCACTCTTGAGATCCATCGTGATCGCCCTGCGAACATCGGTAATCTGCCCAAGTGCCGAGATCAACAGGGATGAAGGAATCGCCACGGTTTGTTTCACGCCCTTCTCGTCAACGTAGCTGAACTCATTATTCAAGCTGTCTTTTCCACTGATAAATGGCGTTTTGTAGAGCAGTGCCGCATCGTGGCAACCGAGTGCTGCCCGCACGAGTGAACCCAGCGTTTCGGGTCGTTCGGTATTGCCCCAGCAGAAATTGTCGAGAATAGCGATCTTCGACGGATCAGCACCGCAGGCCACACAATTTCTCAAGGCTTCATCGATAGCCGCAAATGCCATCCAGTAGGGATCATGATCGCCGTAATGCGGATTCATGCCGTTGGAGACTACCAGCCCGCGCTTCGAAGAGAGAATGGGCTGGATTACGGCAGCATCTGACGGGCCGTCACACATCACACCGACCAGTGGCTTGACGACACTCCCCGCCTGCACTTCGTGGTCGTATTGCCGGATGATCCATTCTTTGCTGCAAACATTCAGCGAGGAGAGGATCTTATGGACATCGTCGGTGTAGTCCGACTTAGGAGCAAACGTTGCCTTGGCACCGTCCGTCTTGGGCGAGTAAGTCGCTTCCCGAATCACCGGCGGGCGGCCATCGTGGAGGAACTCCATCGAAAGCTCTCCCACAGGCTTTCCATCGTAAGTCAGCGTCAATTTGTGATCATCCGTGAATTGCCCAATCGCCGTCGCTTCGACACCTTCTGAAGCACACAAAGCGTGGAATTCATCCCAGTTCTCCGGAGGTACGGCCAGCACCATGCGTTCCTGAGCTTCC
>JAIXUU010000263.1 GCA_027483405.1 Planctomyces sp.
ACCATACACAGCAGCAAGTGCAGATCGCAAGGAGAGACCACTGGCAAAGATCGAGAAGTCTCTGGTGGTTCCCAAAAGGGCGTTGACAATGAACACTCGATTTGGCCGATGCTTTGCGATCTCAAGTCGCTTCGCGTTTCACATCTGTCTCAAGAGACGGGCCACCAGATGATCAGAATCCTTCTGGAGTTCCGGCGAATACTTTGGGCCGAAAACAGTGTTTATGCCTGGCCATGATCACTTGAAATCCGGTCTAGGCAGCGGTCTGAGACTGGGCATACAGAATAGCCTGAATAATCTCTTCGGGCACAGGTTCCACTGTTTTTTCAGGAATCCCGGCGACGAGTTTCAAAGCCACCAAAGTGCGTTGAAACCCCTCCAGATAGGCGACACAGGCGGGGCATTCCGCCAGATGGGCATCAAATTCGCGCTTCGTTGCCTGCGAAAGCTCTCCATCGAGATAAGCACTGAGAAAATCGGCGACTTCACGGCAATTCATAGTTGGTCTCCTGAAAACCAGGGTTCAAGTAAAGTTCGTAGCGCTTGCCGGGCTCGATGCAGGCGTGTTTTGACGACATCTGTCGTGGTCTGAAGGGACTGGGCAGTTTCTTCCGTGTCGAGGCCTTCGATATCTCGTAACAACAGAACTGTGCGGTAAATCTCTGGAAGCTCGTTGATTTTCTGATGCAGAAGTTCCCTGAGTTCATTTCGCTGGGCTAACTCTTCGGAACTGAGGATCGGACATCGCGGCTCAATGCGATGATGATCGTCATCTGTGAACGTCGGTAAAAAGGCATCAATCGTGCGTTTTTCCCGGCGTTCTCGAACCTGCAACTTTTTGAGTGAGGCATTGACGACAATGCGATGCAGCCAGGTGGAAAACTGCGAGCGGGCGTCAAATTGGTGGATTTTGCGAAAGGCCGACAAAAAGGCTTCCTGCATGGCCTCGCGGGCATCGTCATCATGACGCAGGATACGACGGGCGACGTAGTACATCGGGTTGCAGTAGCGGCGTACAAACATCTCAAAGGCTTCGCGTTCACCGCCTCGCAATCGTTCAATCAACTGCTGTTCGTCTTCTGCCGGGGCATGATTCATCCTGTCTGGTTCTGGCGGGGAATTCATCTCCATGCAGATAACCTTCTCGACGTGCTCCCACAACTGATTCGTTGGGGAGAGTGCTGGCTAATGTCATGGTTTCACCTCTGACGAAATGGGAAGATCGCACAGGGGGATCACTCCTTTGGTAGATGCCAGCACCTGCCCCAAGGTAACACCGGCAAACGCTTTTTCCGTATGGGCATAGGCTTTGTCGAGTTCGGCATGCAATGGGCAGAGCTCTGTATGCGAAGGCAAACCCAAGGGGCATTGACGAATTCGCTCCAGTGGCGAGACGGCATTGATGACATCGAGAATTGATAGTTCCTTGGGATCGACCAGCAGGCTGTGACCACCCCCCGGCCCCGATTTGGACTTCACAATCCCTGCTCTCCCCAGATCCTGCAGCACGGTATTGAGATACCGCCGGGGAACCTGCGTGCGAGTGGCCAGTTCGTCGGCCAGCACAATTCCCTCACGGGCACTGGCCAGGCAGGCAACCGTTCGCAGGGCATATTCCGCCGTTTTTGAAATCATAATCTGAAGAAAACCTCCGTTGAGATCCGATTCTACACCTTGACGTGTATTATTGAATTGGTAGAGTTCAGTCAGCCATGATTTACCGAAAAACTTTCACAACACGATTGGTCAATGATGGCTCGCTGTCTCGTCATCGATGGGCCATAAACGATTTACCTCTGGAGTCACAGCATGCTTTCATCGGCCACACTTTCGGTTATTCGCGCGACGGCACCAGCCCTGGCAAAACATGCCCAGAGCATTACCAAGCAATTCTATCAACTCATGCTCACAGAGCATCCTGAACTCTGGGCCTATTTCAACCCGGCTCATCAGCAAAGCGGGCGACAATCCATGGCTCTGGCCAATGCCATTGTGGCCTATGCGACGCATATCGAGAATCTCGCAGTGCTTTTGCCAGCGGTCGAACTCATTGCCCAGAAGCATTGTTCTCTGGGTGTTCAACCGGAGCATTACCCGATTGTGGGGAAGTATCTGCTGCGGGCGATTCGCGATGTGCTCGGAGATGCCGCGACCGATGATGTCCTGACGGCCTGGGGAGAAGCTTACCAGTTGCTGGCAGATATTTTGATTGAACGGGAAGCGGCCATTTACAGCGAGCAGCAGTCTCAGCCCGGCGGCTGGAAGGGCTATCGTACTTTCGTAGTCGAACGGAAGGTTCCCGAATGCGAAACCATTACGTCCTTCTATCTCAAGCCAGCCGACGAACAGCCTTTGCCGGAGTTTAAGCCGGGGCAATACATTACGGTTAAGCTTCCGCCTCACAGCAACGGTTTCAGATCGTCAGAAGCAGGCGGAACTGGAGAGGTTCCGCGAGGACTGCTCTCTCCTCGCAACTACAGCCTTTCCGATCAGCCGGGGAAAGAATACTTCCGGATCAGTGTCAAACGCGAGGCCGCTCGTCAGGAAATTGCTTCGGTCGATGGCCTGGTTTCCAATCAACTGCACGACGGTATTCACGAAGGTGATCGACTCGAAGTTGGCCCGCCTTGTGGCGAATTCTCCATCGATCCAGTCCTCGCGGCGAAGAAACCACTGGTCTTTGTGGCGGGAGGTGTTGGAATAACACCACTCCTCTCGATGCTCAAAACTGTGATTGCGGAAGAACCTCAACAACCCATCCGTTTCATTGTGCTGACGAGAAACAGCAGGTCACATTCCCATCGACAGGAACTCATCGATCTGGCGACTCGCTGCCCGCAACTGAAACTCCACCTGCACTACAGCCAGCCGCTAGAAAATGATCGACGAGGAGACGGCTTTCATACACAAGGCCCTGTCGATCAGAACCTGTTGAAAGAACTTCTGACCACAAATGCGACAGAGACGGAGTATTACTTCTGTGGACCTTCCGCATTGATGCAGGAAGTTATCTCCGCACTTTCAGAACTGCAAATCGATCCATCGCAAATTCATTATGAATTCTTTGGCCCGAAAGTCGCGCTCGCCATGGCCTGATCGATCACAGCAGATCCTGTGGATACAACTCCTTGCAGCCGAACAGTGAGGATCAGTTACCTCTTCTGATAATCCTGTTCGGCTTTCTCGACTTTTTTCCAGAACTCGCTGTTCATTTCGGGACAGAACTTTTCCAGCAGTTCCTTCATACGTTCCACCTTTGCAGCGACAATCTCATCTCGAACAGCACGCTGGGCAACATAGCTTCCTTCGACCAGCATATGGGCAAAAATCTCGGCTTTATCCTCTTCAACGCCCATGGTGGAATAGTGATTCAGAAATCCCGGATACTTATCAGTGAGTACCGAAGTCTCAGCCAAATCCTGCACGCTTTTTCCCCCGCCGCGTGAGTATTGAAACTGGGGTGGATTCAGCAACAACCAGCGATCGTCATTATAGAGTCGGCCATCATCGCGATAGTCGATTATATGGTAAAAATCGTGATGCAAAACTTTACGCATATAGGGACTA
>JAIXUU010000279.1 GCA_027483405.1 Planctomyces sp.
CGAAATCGGTCCGGTTGTTCCTGCTCCAGCAGCAGTCGAGGTGGTGGTCGCTCCCAAGCGACCTTGGTACTTCGGCAAACGTGAAGGGACTCCCGCTGACGAGCGGATCTTTGACGGGGATGTACGAGTCTCGCCACTGCTTAAGTGGAACAATGACAACACTGGGAAACTGCAACTCATTGCGAACCAGGTTCGCGCTTCATTGACTGATCCTCAGCGGAGACCGACACCGCTCATGCAGCTCTCGTTGCAGTGGGATCTGCTGAGTGTCTGGTGGCGTCTGGAACAAACCGAAGGAACTCCCCCCGAAGTTCTTTTGGAACTGGCCCGCCTCATTACCGATCTTGCACAACCGGCTCAAACGCTGAATTCCCTACCTGATGGCTATGAACGGGCCAAAGCCCAGTTTGCTGGTTCGAAAATGGTGGGCTATCAGACGCCCTGGTTCAGTTCTGATGAAATTCTGGCTGAACAGGATGGCTGGCAACAGATCGCTCGCCGCTCAAGCAAGCTCTTTGTGGCTCCTCACTCGCTGCGTGCTTCGCGAATTTTTATGAAAGCCCTTGATCCCGCTGGAACCGGTGCTGATACCGAAGCCTTCCTCAAGGCGTGGGCGACTTCGGGAACGACGCGCGACTGGCAACCTGATCGACAAGTGCAGACGGCGATGATTCTGTCGCTGATTGGCATTACTCCTGATCTGCAGGCCGTTGCGACACCGGTCATTGACGAAATCCGCTTCCGTGTCGTGCATGCTCCGCAGGATCAGATCGATCCACTGGAGACCACGTCCCGGGACGGTTCAACCATCTGGCTCTACCACTTATCCCGCTCAGGAACGCAACAGGCTGGTCAACCGACCTATCGGTTTGTCAGTGGTAACGAGCAGGCACTCTTTCCCGAGTACGGCACATCCAAGCACACCACCTTTGCTGCTCAATGCACACTCTGTCATCGACTTGAAAACTCAGGGAAGCAGGCACCTGGTGGGATCCGTTCGCTCTCGTCTTATGCCGGGGGGAAAACCACATCTGACCGGCTCCATCGTTTCAGGCTGGCGGAGACCGAAATGTCTGTGGTGACTGCCCGCCTGAAAGAACGCCTGGCTGTAGGAGCCAAAACTCTCCCACTCGCCGAGTTCGAATATAAGAGAACCACTAACGGGCTCTAGCGATCGCGGTGGGGGCCACGGAAAAATGGTCGTCATCCGTCCCATGGCTCCCTTTCACAACGGTGTTGAATAGCTGGGGAGTTGAACCCTCAGCTATTCACTCATTCTTTCTTGGACAACAAGACTAATCTCGTTCAGTTTTCAATCGCTCACCCCATCAAAACACTCGTGCATTTTGATGCGTTCTCAGGTAGATTGCTGAAACGATCTTATTCCTGCGTTTTGTGCGAGGCTCCCTGATGTTCTCCTTTCGGCATATCGCTCACACTCTTGCCAGCTATCGCTGTGTCACACCACTTGTCATGACCCCTGCTCTGCTGATGGCGGGGTTGGTCTTTGCTGCTGATCCCAAGCCCATTTACGAAAGCCCGATTGTCTCTGCTGAGACGAAGGGCCACAGTGTCGCCATTGATGTTCCCTTGAATGGCGCGAAAGAACTTTACCTGGTGGTCAGTGATGCCGGTGATGGCTTTGGCTGCGATTGGGCCGACTGGGTCGAACCGACCCTCACCACTTCGCAAGGTCAGGTCAAGCTGACGGATCTCAAGTGGAGTCGCGCGGAATCGGGCTACGGGCAGGTTCAACTCAACCAGAGTTGCGGCGGTGATGCACTCATGGTCGCAGGTGTGCAGCCTTCGTTTGGCATTGGTACACACGCCAACTCGCTGATTGCCTACAAGCTTCCTGAAGGGACAACACGCTTCCAGGCACGAGGAGCCATTGATGATGGCGGTGCCAATCAAGGCTGTGGCAGCACCGTGAAGTTTGCTGTTTACACACAGGCTCCCTCATCCAAAGCGACTCAAGCAACTGGCGGAAGTGCCGGGAGCCGAGAACTGGCCAAGGCGGTGGATCAACTGGATGCCGGTGAAGGGCTCGAAGCGACGCTCTTTGCTGGTGAGCCGATGATGCTCAACCCGACCAACATCGACATCGATCCGCAGGGTCGGGTCTGGGTGTGTGAAGTCGTCAACTACCGCCACCACAACGGCGAGCGTCCTGAGGGTGACCGCATTCTCATTCTCGAGGATACGAATGGCGATGGCGTTGCCGACAAGACAACGGTCTTTTATCAGGGGAACGATGTCGATTCGGCTCACGGGATTTGTGTGCTGGGTGATCGAGTCATTATCTCAGCCGGAGATACCGTTTTCTCACTCTATGACCGCAATCACGATCTTAAGGCCGATCCTGGTTCCAAAGAGATTCTGTTCACCGGGATTGAAGGCAAGCAGCACGATCACGGCATCCATGCGTTTGTTCTCGGCCCTGATGGTAAGCTCTACTTTAACTTCGGTAACTCAGGCCGCCGTCTCAAAGACAAGGATGGCAAGGTCGTGGTTGATCTGAGTGGGCGTGAAGTCCACGATCATCGCAAACCCTATCAGGAAGGGATGGTCTTCCGTTGTGATCTGGATGGCTCGAACGTGGAGACTCTGGGCTGGAACTTCCGCAACAATTGGGAGGTCTGCGTCGATTCCTTTGGTTCGATGTGGCAATCCGATAACGATGATGACGGCAACCGTGGCGTGCGCATCAACTATGTGATGGAGTTCGGCAACTACGGCTACAAAGACGAATTCACAGGTGCCGGCTGGCAGCAACCACGCACAAACATCGAATCGGAAATTCCTTTGCGTCACTGGCACCTGAATGATCCGGGCGTCATGCCCAATCTGCTGCAGACCGGTGCGGGATCACCCACCGGTATTCTCGTGTATGAAGGCAAACTGCTCCCTGAGATTTTTCGCAATCAGATCATCCATTGTGATGCCGGCCCGAATATTGTGCGCGCTTATGTGACGAAATCTGACGGGGCTGGCTACTCGGCGGAAATGGTCAATATTCTCGAAGGCAAACGCGATCAGTGGTTCCGTCCCAGCGATGTCTGCGTGGCTCCCGATGGATCATTGATTATTGCTGACTGGTATGATCCGGGCGTCGGTGGACACCGCGCCGGTGATGTGGAAAAAGGTCGCCTGTTCAGGGTGGCTCCGCCGGGTGCTCCTTACAAATTCCCCAAGCCCGATTTCAACACGGTTGAAGGTGCTATTGCCCAACTGGCCAGCCCCAATCTGTCAGCCCGGTCGCAGGCCTATCTCGTGCTGGAAAAGATGGGTGCCAAAGCCGAACCCGCGCTCTTGGCACTGTTTGAAACATCCAAAGAACCTCGCCTGCGGGGACGAGCCCTGGGGCTCTTGAAAAAGAATCCCGCCGTCTTGCAGAAGGCACTCAAGGACAGCGACGCCGACATCCGCATCGCGGCTCTGCGGCTTATCCGTCAGGTCTACAGCCCGGTCGCGGGTTCGAAAAACACCACGGTACTGACACAAGCGATCGGCCAGCTGGCGAGCGATCCCAACGCAGCGGTTCGTCGCGAATGTCTGGTCGCGCTGGCGACGGCTCACGCCTCGGCTGACGATGTCCACGGGAAGGGCGTGCATGTCATTCCCCAAAAGGCTGAACTGTGGACCCAGCTGGCGAACCAGTATCAGGGGAGCGATCGCTGGTACCTGGAAGCCCTGGGCATTGGTGCCGAAGGGGATTGGGATGCCTGCCTGGCGGCTTATCTCAAGGCTTATCCCAAAACTGCGGAAACGCTGGCAGGCAGGGATATCATCTGGCGTTCGAGAGCTGCTCAAACGCCAGAACTGCTGGCGAAGATCATCTCTGACCCAAAGACACCTGCGGAGGAACTGCCGCGTTACTTCCGTGCGTTTGACTTCCTCACTTCTCCCGCGAAGGATGAGGCGATTACACAACTCGCTTTTGCGACACAGCCAATGCCTGATGGACGCGACAAGCTGATCCTGGCGGAAGCCTTGGGAAGACTGAAATCGTTTGATCCCGACAGCAATCCTGCTCGCAAAGCGGCACTGGCACGTGTGCTTGAAACGACACGCGGGACACCGGCTTATATCACGCTGGTGGATCGATTCAACATGCAGGCTGAATATCCTGGACTGCTGGCGCTGGCGAAGGCCCAGGCCGATACCCAGTTGGGTGTTGATGCGGCTCGGGTGCTGGTCGCGAAGAATCAGGGGGCACTCATCGAAGCGGCTCTCGTTTCGAAAGCACCGGGGGATTTCAGTGGAGCTGCAATTCTGCGGGCAATCGGCAATGCCGGTGGTGGTGAAGCGATCAAGCTGCTCCGCAAGTTGGCCCTCGATAGCAAGCAACCCAATGAAGTCCGTATGGAAGCGATTCGCGGTCTGGCCAGGTCGCAGCAAGGGGCCGAGCAACTCATCAATCTGGCGAAAGAACAGAAGCTGCAGGGAGATTCGCTGGCGATTGCTGGCTTTGCCGTCCAGGCTGCCAATCATCCGAAGCTAAAGTCGCAGGTGGATGCGATCTTCCCGCCGCCACCATCCCGTAATGACAGTCCTTTGCCACCTCTGGCACAACTGATTAAGAACAAAGGTAACATCACCAAGGGGCGAGAGATTTACTTTGGTGTGGGGACTTGTGCGAAATGCCACCAGGTCGGTTCTGAGGGCAAAGATGTCGGCCCGGCACTCACTGAGATTGGTTCCAAGCTGAGTCGCGAGGCGATGTTCGAGTCGATTCTTTATCCCAGTGCGGGGATCAGCCACAACTACGAAAGCTTTGTGGCGGAACTCTCTGATGGTACCAGTGTGATTGGCCTGCTCGTCAATCAGACCGATCAGGAAGTGGCTCTTAAGAGTGCTGACGGATTGATCAAGACGGTCAATCGGTCGGACATTGAGGAATTGACGAAGCAGAAGATTTCGCTCATGCCCGCCGATCTTCAGAAACTGATGACGGCCCAGGAACTTGTCGATCTCGTTGAGTATCTGCAGACTCTCAAGAAAAGTGGAAATTGAATTCCATTTCAAGCATGGCCAGCCCATCTCTCACCTGGGTGGGGGATGGGCGATGACAGTCAAAGCGTTGTTTCGTGCGACGCTTGAGGCTTTATCTTGCAGTCGATCAAGCATGTCTTCTCAACTCACTTCCGCAGTCTAGCCTGCTCGCGCATGCCTGTGGAAACAGGTCACTTGAGCGGACTGACTTTCTGCTGCTCCTGAAGTCGTGTACTATCAGATCCATACAGAGAGAGTCCACATTGCCTGCGGCTGCCGGGATATCTTGAGAGCCATGGGCAAGTGATGGTCTGGGAGGAGAGAGTATGGATTCGTCAGGCATGCAGCTTAAGGGACTTCACACGATTCATCTGGCATTGCGTGATGTGCAGGCCTTGATTGACCGTGGCCCGAAGCAGACTCTCGCCAAAAAGCAGTTAATTCAGAAGCGGCAAGCCGATCATGAAGCTGCCAGAGATCGCCTGAAGCAGGCCCGTTTGCTGGCTGATCAGAAGAATCTGCAGCTTAAGACCCAGGAAGCCCGGATTGCCGAATATCGGGCCAAGCAGAATACGGCTGCTTCAAACCGCGAGTACGACATTATCAAGGGGCAGATCGCTGCTGATGAGATGTCCAAAAGTGTGCTTGAAGATGAAATTTTCGAAACGCTTGAGCAGATCGATAAATGTCAGCTTGAAATTGCTGAGCGTGAGAAAGAAGTCGCTGCTGCTCAGGCCGAACTGGTGCGGTATGAAGCCGAGTACGCCGCTGAGAAACCTGGCCTCGAAGCGAGAAAAGCGACACTGGTTCAGCAACTGGCCAGTGCTGAAGGTTGCCTGCCGGCGAATATTATCCCGGATTACCGACGACAGATTCAGGCTCATGGTGCCGATGCTTTGGCACCCGTTGAGAATCGTTCCTGCAGTGCCTGCTATCTGCAGTTGACACAGCAGCTCTTCATGGAACTGCGTGCAGGGAAGCCCATGTTCTGCCGCTCCTGCGGACGACTCATTTATCTCGATGCTGAAGCAGACGAGTAATTGTTTGATCTGCACTTCGAACCTCTCTTCTCGCCATCCGGATACAGGCTGTCTTCGATCGCCTGTCCCATGTGGACATGCACTTTCCATGGCCAGCCTGTCGCCTCGTGATGCAGGTGGCAGTTTCCAATTCATGGCGAGACTTGAACTTATCTCGAAAACTGCAACTGTTGTGCTAGCGAATAAAATCTGATCAGAGCGGGGCGTCGAGAAATCCGGGTTCAGGTTACTGTTCACCCCTGCCGTTGATCTCTACGACCGTCTCTGGACAGCGTCCGTGATCCGACAACGGGTCTATTCCTTCCTAACGGCACGCTCCTTGCATTTCAGTGAACATAGTGCAACGCCTCTCTTGAGTTTGTTGATGCAGTCAACGCGGGTGAGGTGCCCCCTGGTTCAAGTCAACCTGTGTGAAAGACTCGTGAATTCATGATGAGTTCTCGATTGGTTGCTCTTTTAACTGGTTCGAGAAAGCCTGTTTTCGCGCAGATTGATCAGTTACGACCTGTTCAGGACTGCCTAGTGCAGGAGCAGATTTCGCCCACTGGTTGGGCAGCAAACTTACCTTGTGTCCCCGGCAGTTCACGACTTTGGATTTTTGCAGGAGATTTGGGTTCGCCTGCGAGTTCTGGTCGGGCGCTTACCTTGTTTTCTTACATCCGTCTTTTCCTTGTCATTAGAGAAGGTTCGAGTATGTTCCCTCGTCGTCGCGGCTTTACTTTGATTGAGCTGCTTGTCGTGATCGCGATTATTGCAGTGTTGATCGCTTTATTGTTGCCGGCAGTCCAGCAGGCACGAGAAGCTGCCCGGAGGACACAGTGCCGCAGTAATCTCAAGCAAATCGGCCTGGCACTGCACAACTACGAGAGCACTTATGGTTGTTACCCGACTCGCACCACGGGATTAACCGCAAATCCCGATGCCAAGCGACATGGTATGCCAGTGCGACTGTTGCCGTTCATCGATCAAGCCGCCCTTTTCAACACTTACGACTTCCGTCAGCACTGGTATTTCCCAGTGAACGAACCCGCGATCCGCACTCCATTAACCATCTTTACTTGTCCTTCCGATCCGACACCGAATGTGGATACTTCGACCTTTACGGTTGACTCAGTGACTTACAGTACCTTGCAGCGCTCCACGACAGACTATGCTGAAAATGGCGGGGTCAGTACCAATCTGACGCTGGCCAGTGGTCTGGTCGATGCACAGACAGTGAACAATCCTGATGGTCCTTTTGAAGACAATTTCAAGATCTGCCGTATCCGAGACATTATTGATGGACTCTCGAACACAATTTTTGTGGGTGAGCGTGGAGGGGTACCTCTGCGATACAATAGTGGCGTTCCTTCTGGAGCTGTGATTCCCGGAACGGGCATGCTCAATACTTCAGATGGTGGTGGTGGCTGGGCTGATTATCGTCAGGGCGTCCGTATGGCTGGCTCCACAGCAGGGACTGGTGCGAGGAACATCAGTAGCACAACCAATTTTGGTCGATGCGCGATCAACTGCACCAATCATGAAGAATATTACAGCTTCCATACCGGTGGTGCTCACTTCCTGATGGGTGATGGCAGTGTGCGATTCAACTCTGAGAACATCAGTATCACGGTCATGGCCAGGCTTTTATCTGCTCAGGCTGCTGAGGTCGTCGGGGAATATTAACTTACTATTTCGCCCCACCTAGGACCATACAGCGGCTAATGCATGTGGGGTAATGCCCGCAATATTTTCCGGCAGGGGAGCTCGCTTTGACATAGCCGATGGCCTGGCTGAGAGCTTGGAGAAATAACTACATAACATTTATGTATATTATATACATATAGAAAGTTCTTTGCATGTTCATGAGGTTTTCGAGCTTTTGTCTCTTTGTCGCATTCAGTATTGCCGCATCCAGCTTGACGCTGTCAGTGGCTCAGGCTGCTGAGCCGATCCGAGTGTCAATTTATGATCACTCGGATGGATCGGCCAACGGGCCGAAAAATCTGATGAAGTTTCTGACTGAGGAAAATGGCTTTAAGTGTGTGCGTGTCAGCCCGGAAGAGATCCGCGATACCGATATCCTCACCAAGACAGATGTGCTGATCATCCCCGGCGGGAGCGCCAGTGCGCAGTCGAAAAAGCTGGAAGAAGCGGGCTGTGCGAAGATCAAGGAGTTCGTGAAAAATGGGGGTGGCTATGTTGGTATCTGCGCTGGTGCTTACCTGGCGACATCCGACTACTCCTGGTCACTCGGCTTAATGAATGCCAAGGTGGTTGACAAGGCCCACTGGGCTCGCGGCACCGGCCCTGTCGAACTGGAAATGAAAGAAACAGGTAAGGCTCTACTGGGTGAATCCAGCGATCTGGTGGGTGTCTATTATGGCCAGGGTCCGCTGTTGAGCCCCGGAAGCACCAAGGAACTCCCTCCATATGAACCATTAGCACTCTACGCCACAGAGATCGCGAAGAAGGGTGCTCCGTCTGGTGTCATGGTGGGTACCAGTGCGATTGCCAAAGTCAATTACGGGAACGGGCGGGTCATCTGTTACAGCTGTCATCCCGAAGGTAAGAATGGTCCTCACCATCTCATCAAAGCCGGTGTGCGCTGGGCCGCAGGGATTGATGAGCTACCGGCTCCTGTCGCCTCTCCACAAAAGTTAAGTGCCGATTCGACAACGAAAGTCGATTAGCTGCGATGGCCATGATTGTCGCAGAGGATTTGATCTGCTGCTCAATCAGGCTTGATATTGAATAAGCAACTGTGAGCCGCTGGTTTCATCAACCAGCGGCTTACATTGATAAACTTCAGGTCATCATCAGCCAGATGATCTCTGGGATTTCACTGAATTATTCTGTTTCATCTGGCTTGTGGCGGCATCGAGTTCGCTCATGATATCTCGCCAACGGTTTGGCAAGCCAACTTATGGTCAATCAGGGTCGTCGTTGTATGCTACGTTCACTTTTTATGGCTTCGACTTTACTCGCTTTGGTGATGGGAGCACTTGTTCCTGCTGCCAGAGCTCAGACGGCATCGAATCAGCCAGCCGTTTCCAAAAAGCCAGCGACGACAAAATCTAAAAAAGTTGAGTTTGTGACCATTCAAAAGGGAACATTGCCTGTCATTTTGTCGGCACCGCATGGAGGTGAACTCGATTTACCGGGTTCGTTGCCGCGTGATCGCAAAAGTGGGGGAAGCAGGTTCCAGACGGTGCGCGATGTCCGCTCCAGTGAATTAGCCGAAGCGATTGCCAATCAATTAGAAGCGGAGTTCGGGCAAAGGCCTTATGTCGTGATTCTGCGCGTGTCACGCAAATATCTCGATGCCAATCGCGAGGCCGACTACGCCTATGAATCTCCCGAGGCTCAGGTGGTTTACGATGAGTACCATGGTGCGATTGAGCAATTCAAAAAGTCGATTCTGGAAAAACATGGCTCGGGGCTCTTGATTGATGTGCATGGTCAGAGCAAGGAGAAGGGAGCCGTCTATCGGGGCACCCGCAATGGTCTGACAATCAGTGCTTTGAACCGCCGGGTGGGCAAGGATGCCGCTTCGTTGTATTCGAAAGTCATGGAAGACGCAGGATTACGGGTGATTCCTCCCTCGACAGCCGCTCCCAATCAGGAAGTCGAGTACAATGGGGGTGAGATTGTTGTGGCGCATGGCAGCCAGAATCCTGGTGGTATCGACTGCATTCAGATGGAGTTTGGAGCGGATCTGCGTTCTGTTGCCGCTTTGCCACAGACTGCGAAAGATTTCGTCAAAGGGCTCAGCCCTTTCCTGAAAGAGCACTACGGTGTCTCTGAGCAGCGTCAGGCGGCTGCGGGCGGAACATCCCCGGCGGGTCGATAGTTCGGCCTCGGCGTTCATCGAATGCATGCGGAAATAGCCTGCGAATCTCACCTGATGATTTTTTCGCAGGACGACCCGACATTTGACCTGCAGACAAGGTACACTTGCGGAATAGGGCCAATTCTGGCTGTTGTAAGACAGTTTTTGGACTGTCGATTCAAAAAACATATTCCCAAGTCGAGAGTTAAGTTCAATGCAACTGGTTTGTCCACGTGCTGTGCTGTCTGCAGCGTTCACGGTGGTGGGTGCCGTGGTTCCTTCCCGGACGCCGCGAGAGATTCTGAAAAACGTCAAGCTGGATGCCGTCGCTTCCGGGCCGGGAGCGACTTCTTCGGCCCAACTGACAGGGACAGATGGCGACGGTACGAGTATTCGCTTTGATTTGACAGATGTGGAATGCAAAGTGGGTGGGAGTGCCCTGTTGCCCACACAGCGATTAACGTCGATTTTGCGGGAACTGACAGACGACACTGTCTCGCTGGAAGTCAATGGCGATGCGGTCTGGCTGCGTTGTGGTGGCAGTGAGTTTCGCCTTTCGGCAGAAGATCCAGCCGACTTCCCGACAGCACCAGAATTCGTCGAAGAAGATTATTTTGTTGTCCCTGCTGATGTCTTTCGTAGGCTGATCAAGCGAACGCTTTTTGCTACTGATGCCGAGAGCACGCGCTACGCGTTAGGTGGTGTGCTGGTCGAGATCACTGCGGATCAGGTTCGTATGGCTGCGACAGACAGCCGCCGGTTGGCTGTGGCTGTCGGGGCATGTTCTGTGGAAGGTCAACCTGTCAGTGGCAGCCAGCAGCCCGTGGTGCCTTCAAAAGCGATGTCACTTATTGAGAAGTCATTGGGTGATGAAGCGACGAATGTCTGCCTCGCGATTCATACCAATGATATTTCCATTCGAGCTGGTCGCGCATCCATTACCACACAGCTTGTTCAAGGGCGATTCCCGGATTATCGCAAGGTGATCCCCGCCCGCTATGAGGCGGAAATTGACTTGATCGCATCGACCTTCCTGTCAGCCGTGCGACAGTCACAGGTGGTGACCAACGAAGAGAGTCGCGGCGTCGACTTCACTTTCGCGGAAGGGACATTGAGACTTGCCAGTAAAGCCGCCGACATAGGACAATCGAAAATCGAATTGCCCATCGGCTATCAGGGGAGCGAACTGACGATTCGCTTTGACCCTCGATTTGTGGGAGATTTCCTGCGTGTGCTGGAGGGTTCGTCCACTGTCCATCTGAAGCTGATCAATGATGAAAGCCCTGGCGTGTTCACCACGGATGACGATTACACCTATGTGATCATGCCACTCAGTCGCGACAGTTAATTGTTCGCGTCTGTTTTCATACGGATTCCAGTATTTGTCTGCGCTCCTTGGTATGGGGTGGCTGAGCCCAAGCGTCTTCGCGAATCCCCAGATCGTGCCGAAAATCGCTGGGGGTTCGAGGACTCAACCCCAGCCACCCGCCGCGCATTGTTTTTTGGACTTGGCTCAGCCCGCAGGATAAATAAGTTCAACAAAAAGGTCAGGGGTCATGGAAAGTCTCCATCACCCCTGACCTTATGTTTTACACCCGGCGGAAAATTCACCAGCGGGTGGATTTCGAGATCCGATATCGGAGTTAGACCACTTTAGTCACACCGGGCGTGGCAATAGGATAATTGCCTTCGCTATCGGGCTTCACCGGCATATCGGCATCCCAGGTCAGGTCCTTGGGGAAGAGACTGATCTGTGAATTGAGGGCATCGTTCCACTCGATGACTTTCCCTGAGTATGTCGCCATACGGCCCAGGATCGATGTCATCGTGCTGTAAGCACCGTTGTCGGCTTCGTTGTAGGCAACACCACCCTTGATCGCCTTGAGCAAGTCGTCGTGCTCGACCACGTAAGGGTTGGGGCGCGGCCCGCGATAACGCCAATCGTTCCCGGCGGCTGTAATCGAACCGGAGGGATTCGAAGTTCCCTTCGAGCCATGCACAAATTCAGAGACCTGATTCCAGGTGTTCGGAATATGGCGGCACTGGGAATAAGTGCGGGAACCATCCTTGTATTCGAATTCGACGCAATGATGGTCGTAGATTTCGCCATATCGCTTATCGACGCGAACCTGTCGGCCACCCATACCATTGGCACGGACTGGGTAATCACCCTTCACCCAGTTACAGACGTCGAGATTGTGAATGTGCTGCTCGACGATGTGGTCACCGCACAGCCAGTTGTAGTAGTACCAGTTACGCATCTGGTATTCCATTTCGCTCTTGGCGTTTTCTCGCTTGAGCGGTGGTTCCCACACGCCGGCATTGTTCCAGTAGGCCCGCATGGCAATCACATCGCCAATCTGGCCATCCTTGATGCGGTTGATGGTTTCGATATAGCCAATATCGTGATGTCGCTGCAGACCACAGCCCACCTTAAGGTTCTTTTCTTTGGCCAGCTTGCTGGCGGCCAGCACCTGACGGACGCCGGGAGCGTCGGTCGCGACTGGTTTTTCCATGAAGACATGCTTGCCGGCATTGATGGCGTATTCGAACTGCTGAGGGCGGAAGCCTGGAGGAGTTGCCAGAATCACGAGATCGACACCGCTGTCAATCACTTTCTTGAAGGCATCGAAGCCGAAGAAGACCTTGTCGGGAGCCACATCGACTTTGCTTCCCTTGTCGCCCAATCCGCCCTTGATACTTCCCACAGCCCGATTGGCTCGATCTTCGAACACATCGCCCACAGCGACCAGCTTGACGTTGTGATCGGTCGAGAGAGCATCGCGGGCAGCACCTGTTCCGCGTCCACCAGAGCCCACGAGGCCAATGCGGATCACGTCATCACCTTGAGCATAGGCACTTGTGGCCAAGCCCGCCTGGGTAGCCAGGGCCGCCCCTGCCACCATACCGGTCGTCGCGAGGAACTCCCGACGTGATCCATTCAATTGATCCATAGTTAACTCTCCGGAGGTCGTTTCGTGATTCAAAACTTCGCTGTGATGAGTGAGCACGCTCTCAATAGGGGTGCCGACCCGCCATTGATCTTCAGCGATAAAACATATCAATAGTCGATCATGCTTTGCAGCCGAAGGCAAGCGCCGTCGCGGGAAAACTGAACGCGAATGCCGAACTCATCCTTCGACCGGTGATCATTCAGACTTCATTACGAACTGATATCTGAGAAAATGAAGTTTTTCCATCGATTCTGCCGCTATTTTTTGAGAATCCAGATGTTCTGAAAGTGAACTTTATCGCCGTGGTTCTGCAGGAAGATGGCCCCTGGCTTCTGATCTTTCTGGCCGCCGCCGGGTGTGGGCTTGAGTTCGAGGTTTTCGTGAATCACCACGCCGTTATGCCGAACTGTGGTTTTGGCAGGTGATTTCACATTGCCTGCTTCGTCGAACTTGGCACAAGTGAAATCGACATCGTAAGTCTGCCAGGAAAGTGGCGGCAGGCACATATTCACTCGAGGCTTGGAGTTAATGTAGATGCCACCACATTCGTTATCAGCCCCTTCGAGGCCAAAAGAATCGAGAATCTGGGTTTCATACTGATCACCCAGGTAGAGCCCGCTGTTGCCGCGAGCCTGCCCGCGGGCATAGGGCATGTAAGGGGATCGAAATTCGATATGCAGGGTATAGTCTTCGAACTTTTCCTTGGTGCGGGTGCCCACGTTGAGAAGTTTGTCTTCGGTCATGGAAGCTTTGTCCCATTGATCGACATTTGTGCCATCGAACAGCACGAGTGCACCTGCTGGTGGTTTTTGCCCCAGTGTGGGTGACTTTCTTTGGACTTTGTTGAGCTCGACTGATTTGGCCGAGTGCCTCACAACAGCTTTTGTGCCTTCAATGACCACTTCGTAGTCGCTACCAGCCAGCGAGGTTTTGCCGTCTTTTGTGGCACCACTCAGCTTGAACTTGTCGGTCTTACCTTCGAAGCCTGCTCCGGGTAAGCCACCCTGGTAGAGGACTCCGCGAAACTTGCTATCGCCATCGGCAATCACCTGCAGGCCCCAGCCATCAGCCGCATATTCGCCTTGAATGGCGAAATCCGGCCCTGCTGCAGCCGCATCGAGATAGGCCGTCTTGGGGCCGTCTGCGGCCATCGTCGTATTGTCAACCAGGAAGCAGGCCCCGGCGGCTAACCCTAAAGTGAGAACTGTTCGCCAAGTGAAATTCATGTGCCGCATGAGAAAACTCCCGGAATGGTCGATCAGGTGGTGAGAGCAGAGGTTGTCATCGCTCTGCGCAAATTGCAATAAAACTCATCGAGAGCAGCTTATCCATTGGCAGGGTGCAATGTCAGCCACTTGCCAGGAAAACTTGAGAATGCTTTTGCGTCACGAGTTCAGTCGAGAAATCGCTCGCGTTCGCCGGGTTGTGGCAGGCGGCAGGCGTCGGCCTGTCCAAACATGCGATATCGGTTGCGGGCGATAATGCGATAAACCAGATCGCGGAAAGGCCTCGGGATGATACTCCCCAGATGCCCCAGCACTCTCCAGAAGCCACCTAACTCCTGGGCAATGGCCAAGGCTGCGGTGGAATGGCGAAAGAGTTGGCCATTTTTGGCAACGACCATCGAATCGAGCTGCTCGCGATCAGCAGCGGGGAGCATCTCAGCCGCTGTGGTTCCTTGCAGAGGTGCGAAGAGGATTGAACCCTGTGGTTGTCGTTTCAAGACAAACTGCACCGATTTCTGACACAGCCCGCACTGACCATCGTAGAACAAAATCACCCGGGATGAGGGCTGCACTTTTTGGCTGGCCACTGTACTCAAGGCAGGCTGACTGTTAGGCCCGACAGCCTGTGAAGTTGCCACTTCGGTGGGAGAGATCGTCATGGCCTGGCCCTATCGACTTCATCGCTGATCTGTGTCCCCTGCATGGGGAACATGAGAGACAGAATTAGCACATCAGCTCTGACATGAGAACCGCAGCCTGAGCGAGAAACCAACAGTCCCTTCCGAGTGCTGTTTCATGGGACTTCAGTGCCCACAACAGGCCGTTCGTAATGATTCAGAGCAGCTTTCTTGAAACTTTTACAGGCAGAAATTGCCGAAAAATGGAAATGTTTTCCGAACTGCCCGGAGTGATTGTAACAGTTAACTCCAATGAGAATATCGCTTTATAACTCGTCTAGGCGCATCAAGGCAAAGTGGCGCATGATTCGCTTGTCAGAAGTTTGGCACGCCAGCAGGATGCTCAGTGCCAAACCCGGCTCAAAATCGTCCTGAACCGATTTCCGAGCCTCGGACGAACAACATAGATCGGAAAGTTTGCGCATGGATGCGACACGGGCCAGAATCGCTCTATTGGCGATTGCGTTCCTTCACTGTTCATTGCTTTCGCTCACGGCACAAGCGGCCAGCTACCGCACTCCCAACTTTATTGTCACAGCGCCGACCGATGAATTCGCTCGCGTTGTGGGAGAAGCCGCTGAAGAGTTCCGCCGGGACTTGTGCCTCTCCTGGACAGGTCGCGAAATGCCCCGCTGGGGAAAGCCTTGCCCAATTTCCTGCAAGGTGGGGAACTACCCTGCAGGTGGTGCCACCACGTTCAACTTTGATCGTGGCGAAGTCTATGGCTGGAACATGGAAGTTCAGGGGACTCCCGAGCGAATCCTGGATTCGGTTCTGCCGCATGAAGTCAATCATACGATTTTCGCGTGCTACTTTCGCCGACCACTTCCTCGCTGGGCCGATGAAGGCGCCGCTTCACTCATCGAACACGAATCGGAAAGAATGCGGCTGGAAAAACTCGCCATCGAAGCCACGGGTGGACGTCGCAAAATTCCTCTGAGAACGCTTCTGGGGATGAAAAACTATCCGCAGGATCAGCGGCAAGTCCTCACCCTCTATGCACAAGGCTATCTGCTGGCCGATTATCTTATTGCCAAATCGAGCAAAGGGGAGTACCTCAAGTTCCTCCAGTCTGCTCATGAACGGGGATGGGATCAGGCACTGCAAACTCATTATGGCTACAGCAACGTCGAGCAGATTGAACAGGAACACGACCGCTGGGTACTCGCTGGCTGCCCAAGGCAGCCCGCAAGACCTGGTGAAATGCTTGCTGGCAACAATTCACAGCCTGCACCCGAACTCCAGGCGACCAGAACACAGCCAACTGCACCACTGGCGATGGTCGCTTCCAATTCCCCAGGTACGGCTAGCGAACCGCGTGGATTTTCACTGACTCGACCTTTCGAGCGTCGATCAGCCACCAATTCGAACGTCGATAACTTGCGGGTACGTGGCCAGAATCCAGAAACCAGCCAGGCTGCCGCAATACTGGATCGTACAGATACTGCTGATGTTCTTGTGGCAGCGACTGCAGCTGGCAATCGCCCCGAGAACAGTCGTATCGTACAAAACGAGGGTTATATTCCGGCTGACCCAGTGGCCAATCTCCGCACGACTGAGATCGAGGATGTAGCCGCTAATACTCAAAAGATTGACCCGCGACTGGCAGAAGCCCGTGCGGCACTTGCTGCAGCCACGCAGGCCATGCAGTCCGGGTCTGTCGCTTCCAGCTCAGCTCCAATTAAGGACCGTGCTCAATTAAGCCAGCCGCTCTTGCAACAGGCAGAGATCCCGCAGTTTGAACCGCGAGCGACTGCTCGCGTGGAGTAACCTTCTATGGTTACTCACTTCAAGCAGGTGGAGGCTGCCAATCACCCCAATGCGAGAGATAATGCTGGTAGGCCGGTGAATTGTCTGCCTGATTTTCCAGCCATGTTTTCGTTTCACCCACTAGTTGTTGCTCACGCTGAAGCGTCAACTTGCCCTGCAGCACCTGGCTTCTCAGGAAGACAAAATAGGTATCCAGCACATCACAGCGACAGTAGTCGTTGATTTCTTCGTCACGTCCCTGATGATGAAAATCCTGCACCATCGAACCATCGATGCCACTTTTGCCGGGCTTTCCCAGCACATTGGCCAAGAGATTCAGCCCGCCCGAAAGTCTTGTGGCACCGAAGTTCGAGAAAAAGTCGCACAGGTCGAAGTGAGACGAGCTGTTGTAGCGATTGCGGGGCTGCTCAAAAGATCTCAGTTCTAAAGAGAACCATGCGGGGATCGAGAAACCATAGCGCAGTGCCGCCAGCTCCAGCACAGGCATGTCATAAGAACGCCCATTAAAGCTGACCAGTGTGGGATAGCCATAATGCTGCCAACCCTGCCAGAAGAGCTGAGCAATCCGGTGTGGGCGATACTCCGGTGCATCAAGAACGACCAGATCGAGCAGGCGAAACTCGGGATCGATTTTGGCAATGGCCACTGAGACCGGAAGCATGTAGGTGACGGGGAGAACATCTTTTCCCGTCGTTTCCATCAACTCGGCGCGGTACTTCGCAATAGCCGCCTCTGCCGAAAGATTTTCACCTGGAAAGCGGATGCGGGAAACCAGATCACCATCGGCAATCGCTTCGATATCAAAAACGAGATAACTGACGGTGGTTCGTTTTTCATCAGCCATGGCGAACTTTCATTCCCGCAATAAACCACCAGTTTACTCGAACAGCCGGATCATGGATCGCTTTCACACGTTCAGGATTCTCCCAAAAGAATGTCCCCTTGGGAATCAAGATCCAGTACAACGTAACAACAACCTGCATCTGGAGACTGATGACTTGAGGAGTGTTGGCTGATGAAGATCTGCGAAGTATCGAGGCATTTGAGTTCCCTGTTGCGTTGGAAAACTCTCGGATTCTGCCTGTCGGGACTGCTGCTGCTGGCCACAATCGAGCCAGTTTTGGCCCAGTCGAAATCTTCCAGAACCAGTGCTTTACAACCGAATACCACGAAGAGTGCTGCCGTTCGAGTTGCCCCGGCTTACAACGACAAAACACCGAAGCGCTACGACCTCACCGCCCGGGCGAGTGAGATCGATCCCAGAGCCAAGGAGCATCCTGAGATTGGTTTTGTTTTTAACAAAGACGGCAAGCCGCAGGATGTGCAGCATGCCGTCGTCGATACGCGTGTCAAACCGCGAGGTAAGCTGGTGATCTGGCTGATGGGCCACAATCAAGGGCTTTTTGAGCGGATCTCTGGCTATGGAATGCATGGTATTCAGGTGCATTATGCGAATGGCTGGTTTGGCAAGCTCAACAAAGAACCACCACCCGATGAACTCTATCTGGGGCGAATTCGCCTTGAAGCAGCAACCGGCGAAGACTTCAGTCCCGATATTGATATCCCGCTCCCGGATGGCATGGCCGAACGCTCGCGTCAGTTTGTGAAATGGCTGGCCAAAGAAAATCCCCAGGGGAAATGGGAGCAATTCCTGACCGAAGAGGGTGATCTCCGCTGGGAAGATGTCATCATGAGCGGGATTTCGCACGGTTCGACGACAGCCGCTCGGTTTGCTGTCCATCAGAAGGTGGATCGCGTGGTGATGTTTTCCGGCCCGCGCGATCAGTTGGAAGGTTGGTACAAGCTTCCTTCAGCCACACCGCATGAACGATTCTTTGGCTTTACGCATGTGCTGGATGGTGGCTGGACTGCAGACCATTACTGCCGGTCATGGCTGTTACTGGGGCTCAATGACTTTGGCCCGATTGTGAATGTCGATGAAGCCAAACCCCCATTCAGCAATACCCGTCGTCTGGTCACGAATGCCAATGTGGGGAACGATGCCAACAAAGCCCACGGTGCTTCGGTTCCGGGCGGGCCGTCTCCCAAAAATTCGAAGGGTGTCTACCTTTATGAGGATGTCTGGAAATACCTGTTCACGCATCCTGTAGATCGCAAAGGTCCGGCTGTCCCCGCAGAAGCCGATTGCACACTCGAACATAAAGTCAAAGGGAAGAAGTAAAGACGGGAATCTGTATTCGAGAGATAAGCGGCAAAGGAGCTGGGGTGAAACGTCGCCGTTTGACCCCAGGTTGGTTGAGGCTGGTTGTGTATGGCGAACCTGCACGCCAGTCATGACTGCAGAAGAGTCTGATTCATGACGATCGAGCCCACGACAGCAGGTTCAGTCTCAAGACGATCATTGACCGCAACAGCGGTTATGTGTTCTTGATGTTCGCAATGCAGAAGCTGCCGTAAGTATGCACGCGGTCTTTCGCATGGAGTTCTTCGGCCAGCGGACGATTGTACTCGAGGGCTTCACCCAGAGTTTTCTTCTGGCCGTTCACGGTAACCTGAATGGGATTTACGAACTCACCATTGAGGCCAGCTGAACGCCACAATACGCGGGCATTGGGGGCGGCTTTGTCCATGATCCCCTGCCATTCCTGAGTGAGGATGGCCATGGCTGGATCTTTGGAAAGCCAATCCATGTGATCGAGCAGAATGAACCGCGAAATCTGATGCGGCGTTTCCTGCAGGAACCCAAGAATGTGGTTGGTATGCGTGCTCACTCGGTCGACGGCCCCGGCCTTGAGCTGTGCGAAGCCTTCGGGCTTCAAATACTCAGGGCAGCATTCGGGCGTGTACTGACCTGTGAGGTAAACACGCCAGAAGTAGTTATCTTTAATGGGCAGCTTGGTGAAGACCGCTTCGACGCGATCCATCACGAACTGCAGAATCCCACCGGGATACTGCTCGTCGATCTGCTTACGCTGAGCCCTGGGAACTCCCAGCAGTGCCAAAGTCATATCTCGACGCATGGCCCAGCGGATGAAGGGCCGCCAGAGCGATTCGGCCAGCTTGTACTGCTTGAAGATATCGCGCTGCTGTTCGAGGCTGCTGGCTGCCAGGATTGCATTGACCCCATCGCGCAGCTTGGCAATCCGGTCGATGTAAACATTGATAATGTAGGCAAATGTGCCCGAAGTGCAGTGAAAATAGAACGACTTGCGGCGGGTATCGCCCGTGAAGAAGGCCTTTTTGCGATCCCAGAACTTGCGGGTGGTATCACTCAGTTCCGGTCGCAATTTTTGTGTGTAGAGGGTGTCCCACTGGGGATGACCACCATTACCAAAAATCTGGAAGAAGTCTTCGTAATCGAGCTTGCGAATGCCAGCCTGCTTCAGTTCCAGCAGTGCATTCTGCCGCAGATTCATATCGACCGCATGGACGTGGCCTGCACCGGCCAGGGCATAATCCAAGGCATTGCAACCGGCCGAGGTGATCACCACCACACGGTCATTCGAAGTCAGTTCGAGGGCTACCCGGTCTAAGCGAGGGTCTTCCCAGCACTGGTTGTAGACCAGATTTCGGCCATGGACGAGGTTAAACCATGTCTTGCTGAGCTTTTCGACAACCATCCGTCGATTCCCGGTTGCTGATAGTGGCCACACGGGAATCGGAGCAAGCTTCAGCACGGGACAGCAGCCAGATCCTGTGGTGCCAATTCACTGCAGGCACAGGCCAGGGCAGGAATGGGCAGAGGCAAGCTGTTGTTCGTCACCGAAGTTTCATGGCTGCAATCTGCAGCACTCGTTTTCCGCGTGGAGAAAGTTTCAAAGTAATGGATCAATTCCATCTCTCCATGGGCATATTCCACAAACGCGGTGCAATTCTCAACCCAGTCCCCGGTGTTGCAGTACACGATTCCGTGACGGTGGTCATGTGCGGGGGTATGGATGTGGCCGCAGATCACCCCTTCGCAACCTTGTTCAAGGGCATACCTGGCCAGACGTTGCTCGAAGGAACTGATGTATCGAACAGCCTGTTTGACGCTCCGTTTGACGCGACCGCTGAATGAATAACTGCCACTGGCCGGGGCTTTAAACCATCGGCTGAAGAGCCAGTTGGCCGAAAGCAGCAAGTCGTAACCAATCGAGGCAACGCCTGAGACCCACTGCGCACTCTGTTCGACGACATCGAATTTGTCGCCGTGAATGACGAGATACTTCCGGCCATCGGCCGCTTCAAAAATAAATTCATCTTCAATCGTGACGAAATCAAACCCCCATTGGAACCGGCGTAAAAACGCATCGTGATTTCCAGGAGTGAGATAGATTTTTGTGCCGGAGGCGGCCAGTTCGTGCAGTCGCGAGAGAATATCGTTGTACACCTGCTTCCAGGCAAACGATTTTTTCAGCTTCCAGCCATCGATAATGTCACCCACGAGATAGAGCGATTCGGGCTCGACACTCCGGAGAAAATCAAGAAGTTCGACTGCGTGGGCATGTCGGCAACCGAGATGAGTATCGCTGACAAAGACTGTCCGGATTGCTCGTTCCTGCCGATCTTCGATGGGCGAAAGACGACCTTCGATCGAAACATCACGCTCTCGAGGAGCCGGAAATTCGCCGAGCAGATCCTTTCCCCGTTTTTGATCCTCACCAGGATGTCTGGGCGCGGGACGCTGAGATCCTGCTGGCCGCCAGTTCCATTCGAGTTGCTCAAGGGCTTCTCGACCGGGCAGAAAGTGTGTATTTCGCAATGAGTGAACGTCAGGCAAAGTTGCCGAAACTTCAGGACTGGATGACAGAAATCGACCTTGATTTCCTTCATCAGGCGTGCTGCCAGGGTGCTCGCCATTGGCAAACTCTCGCCCGACAGCCATGGAATTCACAAGCATTTTCGTGGCCCCCTGCAGGATCACCCGCCAGATGATTCAGCCCGAAACTGTGTCAGAGGTAATTGTCTCCTAGAACGAAAACCTCTGACCAGAACTTCTGGCTACCTGTCACCGGAGGAGCCTGCCAACATTGGCAGCATTGCCACGATCCACGCTTTGGGAGCAGCAAAATCAACTTCCCCAGCTTCATATATCATCCAAAACAACATGGTTTCGCGATGAATCTCTGGTGAAAGTTCCGCGAATCTCTCTCTCAAATCGAACTTTTCTCTCGATTTTTGAGAGCCGCTTTGAACATCAGGCGGCTTTGCGAGCCAGAACCTGAATCTCGGTGCAGAGCGAAGGCAACGTCTCGCCGGCAGTGCGATTCAATTGCCACCACCACTTCTGGTTTTCCAGCGGCCGGAGCAATCCGCCCGAAAAAATACGAAAACCTCGGGCTGCGACAACTTTGACCGGAGCATGCTGAGTTACTGCACCAATAAATGTCCGCTTACTGAAAGCCTGGAGGTGGCCGCGTGGCTTCTTTTTGCCCACGAGTTTATCCACAGCAGGAACCAGATGTTTGCGAACGAGATGAATGCCTTCCGGGAAGATCGGCACGCCGACAATCAGCAATCCCCCCGGAGCCAGCACCCGACCCAGAGTCGAAATTGCATCATCAACAGTGGGAAGATGCTCCAGTACCTGCTCGCAGACGACCAGATCGAACTGATTCGATTCCAGAAAATTGAGGCCGCCCATGAGATCGCCGGCATTCAGGCTGGCCCACTTTTCCGGCTTGTAAATGGTGGGCTGCAGAGTGAGATCAACCCCATGCAGATCGACAATTTCTGAGCCTGGCAGTGCTTCGACATAGCGCATGAGCACGCCATTCCAGATCCCCACGTCGAGAATCTTGAGACGACGACCGCGAGCCTGGAATTCGGGAATCAGCCGGGCAATTTCTTCACTGACGGCATGATACCGCGCCTGTCTCAAGCTGTACTTTTCTGGCCGGGTCGGATCGACACCATATGCCAGCGAAGGCACTTTTGCCGTACTAGTATTTGATTCAGAAACCAGTTGGCTGGTCTTTGTATGAGCGTCCATGCTCGATCTTTAACTTATCTAGTGGTGCCGTTGTGTCACAACTGTCGCTGACTCAGACTGTTTCCAGCGAATGAATTCGCGGGAAGACAGCCGGGAATAACAAATCATCTTCGTCACTGCACCAGAATGACGCAAGGTGAGTTTTCTGCCCTGGGACCGCTGCACCGCATCAGACCAGATGTTCCCCCCTCACGGTGCGCTGTTTCCGGTGAATTCGTGATCATTTCACGCGATTGGGAACGGCCGTGGCCAACATCAGGAATTCCATTGGCATTTTCGCAAAAAGGCTATTAGGCTGACGAAACGTACCGCTGGGCGAGTACCAGTGGTCGCCAGAATGACCCGCCAGATTTCTGCCTGAGGAACACACCTATGCTGCATGCCTTCCATCGTCTTACCCGCTTTTCTCCTGAGTTTCTCATGCTTTCGATCGCAGGCTGCCTGCTTTCGCTTTTGGTATCTGCTCCTGCACAAGCTCAGGAAGATAACAATCCACCTCCGGGATTTACGGCACTGTTCAACGGAAAAGATCTGACCGGCTGGTGGGGTCTGGGCACGTTTGACCCCCGCAAGCTCGACGCCATGAGCGAAGCCGACTTTGCCACTTTCAAGGCCAAAAGCCTCGAAGATATTGCTCGCCACTGGTCCGTCAATGATGGCATTCTGATCAATGATGGGCATGGACTTTATCTCACAACCGACAAGAGCTTTGGCGATATTGAACTGCTGATCGATTACAAGACAGTTCCCAAGGCCGACAGCGGCATTTACCTCCGCACCACGCCTCAGGTTCAGATCTGGGACAGCACTGAGACGGCCAAGTTTTCGATTGGTGCCGACAAAGGCTCTGGTGGTTTATGGAACAATCTCCCCAACCATCCTGGTAAAGATCCACTGGCCAAAGCTGACAAACCCTTTGGAGAATGGAATCGCTTCCGCATCATTCAAGTGGGTGCCCGCACCACGATTTATCTCAACGATCAACTCGTGGTCGATCACGCCATCATGGACAACTACTGGGATAAAGCGGCTCCTCTTCGCAAGAATGGTTACATTCAACTGCAAACGCACGGCGGTGAGATTAGCTGGCGGAATATCTTCGTCAGAGAAATCGGCAGTGAAGAAGCCAACAAAATTCTGGCCGGCAAGTCAGAGAGTGGCTTTGAATCGATTTTCGATGGCCAATCACTGGCGGGCTGGGCGGGTGCGACTGATCAGTACGAAGTGGCCAACGGGGCCATTCGTTGCCAGAAGGGCAAAGGGGGCAATCTCTACACCGAAAAAGAATATGCCAATTTCGTCGCCCGGCTCGAATTCCGCCTGCCACCCGGTGGCAATAATGGCCTGGCCATTCGGTATCCCGGCAAAGGGAATCCCGCTTATTCTGGCATGACTGAACTGCAGGTTCTCGATAACGATGCTCCCCAGTATGCCAAGCTCGATGTGCGTCAGTACCACGGCTCGGCTTATGGTATGGCGGCTGCAACGCGTGGCTTTTTGCGACCCACAGGGGAATGGAACTTCCAGGAAGTGACCATCAATGGCAGCAAGATTACGGTCGAACTCAATGGCACCATCATTCTGGATACCGACCTTTCGAAGGTCTCTGAATACATGGCGAATTCACCACATCCTGGTAAAGATCTGGTGAAAGGACACTTTGGCTTTGCCGGCCATGGCGATGCCGTCGAGTTCCGCAATCTCTCGATCAAGCCACTTGCCGATTAGGCACAGCCTCGGGAAAACATGTTGACAACCGCATGGCCTTCTCGCCTTCTTCAAGTAAGGGGAGAATGCCATGTGCGTTTTGGAGGCAAGTGCAGGAGTGACTTCTTTAAGAAGGCAAGACCTTCCTGCTGCCGGAGGGCCTTTGCAATGAATTCAAAAGTGCTTCGCGAAGCGTCTTGAGAGGCTTTCTGGGGGTTCGCTAGTTCTGATGCATTCCTGGTGAGCATTGACCATCAGCCATGACGGGCCACTGTCTTGAGAACCAGTTCCTCAGAAACATCGCGCACGCTTTCCACATGGCCAATTCTCGTGGGCAGAATCAACCGCAGTTTGCCACCGACCGATTTCTTGTCGAGCCGCATGGTAGCAATGATCTGTTGAGGGTCGAGCTTCCTCTCGGGTGGAAGTGAGACCGGGAGTTGAAACAATTGCAGCAGTTCCGTCAGTCGCGAGACGACTTCTTCCGGAATGCGACCCAACTGACAGGCGAGTGTGGCGGCATCGATCATACCGATTGAAACCGCTTCGCCATGCAGCAGTGTGCCGTACTTCGCCAGTGCTTCGTAAGCGTGTCCGAACGTATGGCCAAAATTCAACACGGCTCGAAGACCAGTCGTTTCAAACTCATCCGCTTCCACCACCTGGGCCTTCAGCTCACAACTGCGCTGAATAATCCGGGCCAGACAAGTGGGGTCATGCAATTGAATCCTCGCCTGTTCAGCTTCGAGCCAGTCAAAGAAACTTTCATCGAGAATCATGCCATACTTCACGACTTCAGCCATACCGGCGGCAAACTCTCGCGGCGGCAAGGTTGCCAGCAGATCGGTGTCGATGAAGACAGCTTTTGGTTGATGAAAAGCCCCCACAATGTTCTTGGCGGCTGGCAGATTTACACCCACCTTGCCACCCACTGAGCTATCGACAGCCGCCAGAAGCGTGGTGGGTACCTGAATGAATGGGAGCCCACGGGCATAAGTCGCAGCAGCAAAGCCTGCTGCATCACCCACCACACCACCACCGACGGCAATCACATGAGTCGATCGATCAGCCTGCATGGCGATCAACTGATCATAGAGCTTTTCGATTTCACACAACGACTTGGCTGTCTCACCCGCTGGTTGCACAGCCAGCCGGACATTCCACCCAGCCTGAGCCAGTTGTTGAGTCAAGTTCTCAGCAGCCAATGGAGCCACATTCGTATCGGAAACCACCAGAGCCGATCCAGGATTGCCCAACTCAATGGCCACTTGCTTCGACAACCCGGCACCAATCCGCACCTGATAGCTACGAGGCCCCAGGTTGACTGGCACCACGGATATCTTTGGGCTGGCGGAAGAAGGTCGATCAATGTCCTGCATGCTGAACTTTCTGGATCGCTGAATTGTCACGAGGTGACCACCATGCGACCTCTCTTTTCGAGAAATGACTCGATGGAAATTCGATAAGGATCTCTGGAAATGGTATCGCCCGGCCTCAAGCTTGGGCAATCATGCGACTCCAGTGATCGCCCGGCATTCACGAGGATGACTGATCGAACAACAGACTCTGGTGATTCATGGGCTCAGGTTCGTCTTGAATCATAAAAAGAGTCGGATCAGCAGAATATCCGGTATCTCAAGAGGATTTGTTAAGAATCGGTCTTGTTTCAGGCGACAATTTCCACGCGTCAAGTCATGATGTCCGTTGTCGAGTGTCAGCTTCACGGAGGTTCTGACAGCTTTGCCACGAGGGAGTCGATTTCGGTGTCCGACAGCGATTCATCCGGACAATCATCAGACCCATCACAGACGACCCATCAGGGGCCGGTGATTCTGCCCAATCCCTGGCGCGACTGGGTCATTGACGGATTGATCAAGTACCGCGTCTGGTGGCTGTTACTGGCCTGCCTGCTGACGGCCATTTCCATCTGGCCTGCCAACCAGTTGAAGTTTGATGAATCAATCGAATCGATGTATGCGCCGGGCAATCCTTACCTCAAGGATTACCTCGAAAGCAAAGAGTGGTTTGGTGGCGACGAGTTTATCTTTATCGCCTATCACGATCCCGAACTCTTTGAAGAAGCTGGTGAGAACCGCCTGTCACAACTGGCCGACGAAGTGAGTGCCGTTCCCGGTGTGATCCCCACCAGCGTGCAGTGTCTGGCGACTTACCTGCGCATGACCCGTCACCCCGCTTTTCGTTCACGCCGAGAGGAGTTGCTCGATTTTTCGCGGGGTGTCCTTCTCGGAAGTGACAATCAGACAACCTGCATTGCTGTCCGCCTGCAAGAAAGTGAACGGGCCGTTGATTCCAATGGTCAACCCATCTCGCGTGGTCAGACGATTGCCAAACTACGGGCTTTGGCCGAGAAGCAGTCCTTTCCCACGTTCGTGATTGGCGAGCCGATTCTCGTTCACGATATGTTCCGCTATGCCCAGGAAGATGGCGAGTTCATGGGCTGGGCCGCTTCGGCTCTATTGATTGGCGTGGTGCTCTTCTTTCTGCGCGATCTTCGTTCGGTCATTCTGCCGTTTGTCATTGTGCAGATGACGATTCTGTGGACGAAAGCCGGCCTGTGGGCCTCCCATCTCGAACTCACCATGGTCAGTTCTGTCCTGGGTTCTCTATTGACGATCATTGGTGTCTCTACTGTCGTTTATATGTCGCTCTATTATCACGAATTGCGACAGTCGCTGGATCGAGAAACCGCGTTCCGTCGCATGCTGCAGGTTATTGGCATCGATATCATTTTCGTCTGCCTCACTACTGCAGCAGGTTTTGCGGCACAGCTTTCGAGCCACCTGCATCCCGTGCAGTCGTTTGGTATCACGATGGTCCTTGGGTCACTGCTGGTGCTGGTTGCCATGACTCTCGTCCTTCCCGGAGGGATGTTACTCGGCCCGGATCGAGCCGGTGCTCAAAAGCCGCGCGGTGATCAGCAGGTCAGTCAGTGGCTCGCTTCACTCACCCAGTTCGTGCTGGTGCACCGCTTCTGGATGGGGATCGTTACTCTGGCGGCTGTGATCTATGGCACGGCGGGCCTGATGCAATTGCAGGTGGAAACTGATTTCACCAAGAACTTCCGCTCGTCCAGCCCTGTGGTGAAATCACTCGATTTTCTCGAAACCCGCCTGGGGGGAGCTGGCCTTTGGGAAGTTAACTTTCCGGCTCCTCATCGACTGACCGACGAACATCTCGATAAAGTTCGGCATTTGGCCGAAAATCTGCGGGGCTTGATCGGCACAGCAGAAGGTCAAGGTCTGACTAAAGTCGTCGCGATGACCGATGGGCTCGATCTTGTCCCTTTGCTCCCGTTCTTAATCCCTGATGCACAGGCTCAATCACGCTGGCTGAACTCCCTCCAGCCCGAGTTTGTTCCCAGTCTTTACAATGCCGAACAAGGCCGGATGCGCATCATGCTCCGTGGGCTGGAGAGACAATCGGCCCGAGAAAAACAGGCTCTGATTGATCGCGTCGAGACACTCGCCAAAGAACAGTTCCCTGATGCCAAAGTGACCGGACTCTTTGTTCTCCTGAATTACCTGATCGACAGCCTGCTGCAGGATCAACGCACAGATCTCATGGTGGGAGCACTCGGCCTGATTGCCATCATGTCGATTGCCTATCGCTCGATTGTCATGGGCTTTGTCTCGCTTGTTCCCAATGTGCTGCCCATCATGCTCCTTCTGGGAACCATGGGCTGGCTTGGGCTTCGCGTCAATATTGGTACCGCCATGATTTCCAGCGATACCATGGGGCTCACCATTCACGACAGCATTTTCTATATGTCGGCCTATTTGCGGGCCAGACGATCAGGCCTCAATTTTCAGGGGGCCTTAGGGGAAGTGCAGACCGAAGTCCGCAAGCCGCTCATCTATTCGAATGTGGCCTTAATCCTCGGGTTTTTAGTGCTGACAACCAGTCACTTTGTCCCGTTGATCACCTTTGGAGTTCTGGTCAGTACGGCCATCGCTGGTGGATTGCTGGTGAATCTGCTCCTCTTGCCTCCACTCCTGCAACTGGTCGATCGTCCCTGGCTGGGCCTGACGCCGGACTCTGCAAATAATGCTCGCACTGAAGAAACCGCCCGCGCTGAACAGAGTCCCGTCGAGCCAACTCCTTCAGTTTGACGATGCCAGGCTTGGCTCAACTGATCCGCACGACAAAATTCCCGGGCAAGCGTCGCACCAGCTTTTTGATCTCCAGTACGGTCAATGTCGACAAAGCGCGCGAATATTCGAGACCGCACTGTGTCAGCACAGTATCGACAGGCGTGGCTTCAATCCCGACCAGTTGCAGCAGTTTCTGCTCCTGATCATTCAGCAAAAGTTCCCGAGGCTGCTGCACGAGCTGCCCCCCCGGTTTTTGCACTGGAGCGGACAGATGTCCCAAAGCTTCCAGCACATCTTCGACATGCCGCACGAGGATGGCACCATCTCGAATCAGCTTGAGGCAACCTTTTGAGGCATCGGAATCGACTCGTCCGGGAACTGCCAGTACATCGCGGTGCTGCTCCATTGCGTGCCGGGCGGTATGGAGTGAGCCACTTTTTTCAGAGGCTTCAATCACGAGTGTGGCCAGTGAGAGACCACTGATAATGCGATTTCTTTGAGGAAACTGCGGTGCAATCGCCGGGACATCAGGAGCATATTCGCTGATTAAGGCTCCCTGCTCGACAACTTGCCTGGCCAGTTCGATATGTTCTCGCGGATAAAGTTGATTGATCCCGCCTCCCAGCACAGCCAAAGTTCGCCCACCAGCTTCTAATGCGGCCCGATGGGCTAATCCATCTACTCCACGCGCCAGCCCGCTGACAATAGTGACCCCTGCGCGAGCCAATCCGCCAGCAAAGTTTTTCGCCATCTGCTCGCCATACACACTCGGGCTGCGGGATCCGACAATCGCGACGGACAACTGGTCTGCAGCAGTCACGGTTCCTTGAATGAAGAGCACCGGGGGTGGTCGATCAATTTCCTTGAGGCGTACCGGATAGTCGTCCCGGTCGAGACAAGTGGCTCGAATGTTCAGCGCCTCACATTGCTGAAGTGTCTGTCGTGCTTCGGCCCGATCACGTCCTAAAGAGACTCTGCTTGCCAGGCTGGGGGATAATCCTGCCTGTTCCAGCACAGCCGCACTGGCCTCCAGCACAGCCGTCGGACTCCCCAGATGTTGAATGAGCCGTTCGTACGTGGCCGGGCCGATTTTGGGAATCAGCATCAGTTGCAAGGCATCGACAAGGGCAGCATCTGTCATCCCGAATCACTCTCTCCTGATCGTCGCCGAGACCCTGGATCCTCGTGATTTCGACCATCCACCACAGAAACCTAACATTTCCAGATCAACAATACCGCACAAATGATCACATTTTATAGACTGTCGAAACGCTTTGTGCCAGTTTTTGATCTTCCGGACTCAATTCTTCGTTACTGACAAGTGACGCGCACGGTGAATTCCAAACGTTCTCATCACCGCATTCGTGATGATCGCGATTGAATTGTTCGTCAATCCGCTCACTGAACGACACAACGTGGCAGCATGCAACGCAAGGGAGTCCTTACTTATGCCCACAAACTCAAAAACTCAGGAAGTGAATTCGAGAGCCATGCACAGAATCCAGCGCTCACTGTTTTTCACCCCCTTGCTCCTGGGGCTAATTTCCCTCACCGGCTTTTCAAACTCTGCCCAGGCCGAGACATCGATACAGGATGAAGCCAGTTTCTTTTCACCTGCTGCGAAAGAGACTGCCCTCAGTCGGCTGAAGGCCCTCGAAGCGAAAACGGGTCACGAAGTTCAACTGCAAACGATCGCCACACTCCCAGAACCGTGGAAAGGTCAACTCGCCAGCGGTCAGCCGAAGCAGGGGGTGTTTGTCGATTTCACCAAAGATCGCGGCCAACTGGCTAAGGCGAAAGGTCTGTTCATCCTCGTGGTGAAGGATCCGGCTCATCTCGAAGTGGCTGCTGATCGTCGGTTAAGAAATGCAGGGTTTACGACCAACCAGCGGAACGCTGTGGCCGAAACTCTGCTCAATGGCTTCCGAGC
>JAIXUU010000283.1 GCA_027483405.1 Planctomyces sp.
ATCTCTTCAATACCCGCTCCTTGGGTGCCATCAGCCATCACCATCGGTCGATTGATCTCGATCCAGATTGACCGCAGGGTGGCCCAGACGTGGCTTTGCACGTCTGGGTGACGACAGTCACAAGAAACACCCTCCACCCAATGGCACATCCCTGAAGTGCATCAAGAGCATGTCTTCTCAATGAACACGTGCCATGCCTCGCAGGGAGCACTGCTGGCTTGCCAGCAGTGCTCCTCAGATCCTCCAGCCAGCTCAACCACATCACCCATCCCACGACCTCTTCAATACCCACGTCCCAATTGCCACTAGCCAGTTCCATCGGTCGATTGATCACGAAAGATAATGATGGTTCATCATCACGCTCGCTAAAACCACTGCTCGGCAAGCAAGTCGTAGCATTGGGCCGTTGTGTCAAAGACCATGTGTTTCATTGCGCTACAACATTTTCCAACTGCAGTCTTACCGTATGTTTACTCTCCAACGGCAAACCATTCATCTTTAACACCGACGTGACTAGCGCTTCGTCATCTTTCAACGTGAACATGGTGTAGGAGTTCTGAACGCAGTGAGACACCGGGAACTGTGCTTTAATTGTATCACCGACAAACAGGCTACAATCTGCACTTACTATGTTGCGGCCTGAGACACCCTGTCGATCAAAAAGTACATATAGGTGAGCACCGTCAGTTGCCACAAATGTTCTCAACTTCACGAATTCAGCTTGCGATGTTTTACCTATAACATTGCTCTCGATTTCCCGAAACACCATGCGTTCGATCACAGCTTCATCGGTCTTTTTGGAAGTTACTTTGTCATCACCTTCTACGCAGAATGAAATCATCGCCAGTAATAGAAAGAATATTGCCATGCCTAGAGTTCTCATTCTCAATTGTCCCCTTACATGAATATGGTGCACTTTCTTCCGTCGATGTGTTAAGAAAGGATCGCCATGCCACAGCGGCTCGACAAGCTAATAGTGCCACCCCTACAAACCTCGGCGGCAGGCCCCTATTTCACTTCCATCTTGGGAAACGGCACTTGATCCACCAGTCGATCGGCGCGACTGGTAACATCCGTTGGCTCCCCCACGACAAAAATCAATGTCTGGCGCAGCGTGGCGTGGTCTGGCCAATCGGTCTCGATACCTGGCAAAAGAACATTGAGTTGATGCTGGGGGAGGTCTTGTTTGTTGAACACCACCTGCGTCTGATGTGGTGATTGATCGGTTTCCTTTTCGCCGAAAACGACAGCCACTGCCAGCTTGTCACCAAACGCCATGGCCCATCCGCCTAGATCTTGCGGCTTCCAGAACTTGTAGCCATCTTCGGTAAACTTTCCCCTGGCAGATCGCTGATAGGGCAGGGCGGTCCGCCGCAGGGGAATCCAGTTCTCGAAGTAAGACGTCAACGAGCCTCGTCACAGATGGTCAGCAACGAGAACTGTCCTTTCTGATGCTGCTGCGTCCCACTGCTTACCATCCCAACTCTTCACCACCACGTCGCGCAGTTCCCAGGGCCTTCGTAAGACTGTGCGTTCCAGTTTGAGGCTGCCATCGTCAAGAACCTCGTAGCGGGATGTGGTCTCAAAATCGGGACGCCCATGGCGGTCAAGATCCGAATAGAACCAGTGCGTGATCTGCGACTTGAAGACCAGCACGCCGTTGTGGCCGGTTTTTGGCGACTCCAACGCATCGCACGTGAACTTTCCATGGAAACAGCCTTCCATTGTCACGTTGGCTCTGACGTCCTTGTCTCCGGAATCATGAGGCGAACCCAGATAGCGTGAATTCCAATACGTCCACTGGATCACACGATCTGTCGTCTCCCCCTGGAACGAATCTCCTACCAGATTGGTCTCAGGTGCGATATCCACATCGTAAAGACCACAAATGGCCCCCCCTTTGTTGAAGACATATTGAAAGCGTCGATTGGCCGCCGTCTTGATACTTAGCGTGCGAGTCTCCGCATCGTAAAAAGACTCGACTTCCCGGGCGATCAAGGGCGTAGCCACACCAAGCCCCGCCACCACAACCACGACGACCATCCGGAAGATATTTAACAAGATTGAAACCTCCCGATCCTCGCAAACACACTCAACTAAGCCGTCGTACTTCATGAGACAGAAAAACCACCTCACTTACGACTCCACTTCACCTATGGTTTCATTTATTTTCAGTCTGCCCTGATGATATCTGCTGAAGTGCATTTATGGCAGCACTCCTCACCCATTCACTTTCGTCTCCCTCAGCCAATCGCTTCAAATACGGTATCGCGGCTCCAGCCTTTTCTTGAAGCTTCCCAAGTGCAACTGCAGCGGCGTGACGTACATTCGTACCAAAAACTGCATCGCTGTCCTGCAAGGCAACAATATAGACCTTCATGATTTCGGGAGTTGCATTTCCGAGCGATCCCAGATTTTCAATTGCCGAAGCACGTACCAGCGCGTCCCTATCCTTGAATATCTTGAGTAATTGCGACTCAGCGGTCTCCGGTGAAATCGCCACGATCGCCTCTATGGCATGGATTCGAACCATCACTTCGGGATGTATGAGAGCATCGTCCAACTCCGGCATTGCCGCCTTTGCTCTTGGCCCGAGCTTGCCAAGCAATATCACCGCTTCATCAACAACACCATATCCATTTTTATCCTGTTGAATGGCGCTGATCAGAGTTCCCACTGCATTGTCAGGTGCATCGCTCATTTTGGCGATTGCGAATGCGGCAGCAACACGCACTAGAGGGTCAGAGTCGCGGTTCATAACTGCGTTCAGTTTAACGAACGCCAAATGGGCGCCTTTTCCCATAAACGCCAGAGCAATAGCGGCGTCGTATCGTATGGGGCGTGTTCCCGTCATATCGGGTGTATAGAAATGTGAGCGATCGTCTTTATCGTCAAGCAGCTCGATCAGTCGAGGGACATTCGGAGATCCCGCTTCACCAAGTGCACCTACGGCTTGTATGGCAGCCGCACGCACATCGGGCGACTCATCGGAAAGTACGGTTCCTAAGAATTTTGACAGAGAATGAAGATCCTTCTGTATAGATACAATGGCCATGACGGCCTGCAGGCGGATTTCCACCTGAGGATCGGCGAGCAGTCGCGTCAACGTGGGCAGCGATGCACTTGCATCGCTTTCCATCTTTGAAAGTGCGAGGATTGCGCGTTTGCGAACGTTTGTATTGGGGCTCTTATCAATGAATTCACAAATTTGTGAAACGACTGGCTTTCCAATGCCTGCAAGTGCATCCGCCGCCTTAGAGCCAACAGTCTCTACGGGAAACAATATGAATACATCGCTGGGAGTGTAGACTGCCCGGCGGTCATCATTCAGGGAACCGATCAACGTCTGGATGGCTAATTCGGAAGCTGGTCGTCGTTTGCCAATCGCAGTAACTGCTTCAGCACTTTTGATGGCGTCTTTGCCGTGAACGACCGCAATCAGATCATTTAGCGAAGGTTCGTGCGTTTGCGAGAAAATACCAGACGGCCAGGTGAGAATAATGATCGCGAGGATGAATCGCATCTTCGAAACAAACATTTTCGAAGCTTCCTTCCGCCCCGTTAAGTTAGGCGATCAGTCAATTCAAGATTACCAGATCAAGGTCGACTCTCGAACACTGCAATAAATAGCTAATCAACCTCGATGATGAGTACCATTCTTCAAATATCATTTTCTATTTAACCTTACGATGGCCCCTCTACAGACCCACGGAGTTCTTCGCTGTCTTCGCGAGAGCCAGATCATCGCCACGCACATACCCTACGGCGCGACGATCAGCCGGCGGATTTCCATTTGTGGCACCGTCAGTTTTAAGACCATCTGCAAGGTCGAACCGACATCGGCCGTCTCATCCGTATCGAACTCGACGGGCTCCGTCATCGAGGCCATGCCGACGACGTTGCCGTATCGATCCAGAATTGGCCCGCCGCTTGATCCAATGGCGTAGTCCGCACTGATCGACATCCATTTTTCAGGCCGCTCATTTTTGCGACTGCCAATCTGCTGGTAACGCGTTACATAACCTTGTGTGAACATGAAATGGGCTGATCCCGGATGCGTCAGCGCTCCCACCCAGGCACCGACTGCAGCCGATTTTCCTAAGGGAATGGGCGTCAGATCTTTTGCCGTGATCCGGGCAATCGCCACATCCGCCCGGCGATCGGCTGCGAGAACTTCCGTCACCGGATAGACATCACCCTGCAGGGTCATCACTGCAAAACATTCCAGCTCGGTGGTATCGAACACATGATAATTGGTGACAATCACACCATCAGCAGCCAGCACCCAGGCGGTGGCATTGCTGACATAATGAAACCGCGGTGGTTGCGTGCGAGTCTGCTGTAAGCTGCCAATCAGCAGGGTCGATGGGACGACCAGCCGGTAAACTTCTTCTGGTGAGAGAACTGCTGTTCGAGGCGGTGGCAATTCGAGTGTGACCTGGCGCCTTTCAAGCTGCTTTTTCATATCGCGAGAAGAGAGACACTGGCCCCCTTTCGCCAGCAGAATCGCCTTGCGCTCGAAGTTCCGGGAAAATTCTTCATCGTTAATAAACACCGGCTCATCATTCGCCACGACGGGCCGATTGCCACCCTCTGCCGCAGCCTCTGTTGCTTGGGTAACTGCCGCCTGGGCAACCACTGTCTGTGTGCCCGCTGCATGTACAACCGCTGTCTGTACAACCGCTGTCTGTCCCTGCAGAACTCCCTGCTCACAGAGAACGGTCGTCCTTGGCTTTTTGGCAACTTGCCGTTCAGGAGGAGATCGCGTCTCAGCCTCGGCGTTCCATGCCGGTGTCGGGAAAGGCACCGAGGAGTATTTCAGCGGTCGTGAAACCCCCCAGCTTCCAGAAGCAACGAAAACGATCGCAGCCGCCAGACCAGCAACTCGACTCCAGCGCCTTTCCAGCCAGTGCGTCATTTATCGCTCCAGGCGTGAACGACGATCCCGCCACTCAATGGTCGATTTCCCCACGTATTTATCCAGAAAGGCCAGAATATGGTCTTCTGTCTTCAGCTTGCGACCCAGGAGTCCTGTACCTCGCAGCCCACCTTCATAGGTTTCCAGATAAATGTGATCCCTCTTATCGGGATTCAGCTTTTCAGCCAGCTTTTTGGCAGCGCCTTTATCAGCGGTATCTTTGGAACCGACTCCAATCAAGACCGGCAAGCCCAGAATTCGCACGGCTGTTTCCGACTGTGCCGTATTCATCCCCTGAATGGAGCCTTCCGGAGAGAGCAGTACCAGGGCCCGCACATCCTGCCCGCGAGGCGTTCTCGCTGCGACAGTAGGGGCATCATCCCAGGGAATTTTCGACCAGTCGAGTTCCGTATAAGCGGTGGCAATGGCTGTCGAAAAATCGGCACCAAGAATGGCCAGCTTGCTCATATTCAGCTTTTCGGCCATGTGCTCGTCGTACAGAAACTTTTTCACGGCTTCGAGATCGCCGGGAATCATGGCCTGATAATCACGCGGCTTGAGTTGAGGTGCGTTGTTCTTCGTGGCTCCAGGGGCCACGGCTGGCCCAGCCACTAAGGGAGTCTCACCATGCCCACGCAAGTCCACCGTCACCACGGCATAACCAGCATCATTCAGAAATGGTGCCAGCGAGCTGTTGAAATTCTGCCGCGAACCTTTCTTCCCGTGCAGCAAGATCACGACGGGTGTGTCTTTCCCTTTCTTCCCTGCAAAGTAAGAAATTTTCAGTGGGATACCGTCTTTGGTCACCAGCGTCTTGTCTTCAAACCGGCTCACCGCAGCGGCTGGCTTGGTCGCCTGGGCATACAACGATTCTGGAGCCAGTATACTCACACATGTGGCCAGAACCACCAGTGGCAGCGATTGCCCCCAACCCCGGCAACGACCACACAACGATGTTTGCGACAGTCTATCAATCATCAGACGGAGCCTTCTAGAACGCCTTCCGGGCCAATCGGGTGCAGGTCAACAGGCGAGAGCCATCCGCTTGCTCAGATGTTCTCAATTGTGGTCTCAATCGAGGTTTCCTCTGCCCGGAAAATCGCGTTCAATAACTGTGGTTCATCCAGATGTAACGATCTCTTGAAGTCTAAACCTGAAAATGGCCAAGTTCAATTCGTGAATTCTCACTCACGGATCAATTCTTCAAATCCAGCCTCGTACGATCCATACAGCTTTCCCGACAGTCAGAAAGCGATGAACATGCCGGATGTCAGCCGACTGCCAATCTTCCAGTCCGTTATTCCTCGTACAGGCGTGTGAAGATCTCACCCCGGGAATTGATCCAGCCGCGATACAGGCCCTCGCAATTACGCGAAGTTGTCCATTGACCCTGACTGTTGAGCACAATGGCTGCACCTTCGCCACCCGCCGCCTTCAACTGGCGATTGATCACTTCCTGAGCCGCCTGCTGAACATTGAGACCGCGATACTTGATCTGCGAAACGATCTCTTTCGAGACTCCATAGCGAATAAAAAATTCTCCATGCCCGGTGCAGGAGACAGCTGCGGCGCCATCCTCGGCATACGTCCCCGCACCAATAATGGGCGAATCTCCCACTCGGCCGAACATCTTGTTCGTCATACCGCCGGTCGATGTTCCGGCAGCTAACTGACCCTGGCTGTTGCGAGCCACCGCACCAACTGTTCCAAAATAGGTGCTCGACTTGGGCTCCAGATCAGCTCTGCCGCCATTTTTCTTTTCTTCAGCCCACACCCGGCTGATATCTTTCCACCGGCTCTCCGTCCAGAAGTAGGCAGGATCGACAATTTCCAGACCCTGCTGGGTCGAAAAGACTTCCGCACCCCGGCCAATCATCATCACGTGCTTCGATTTCTCCATCACAGCCCGAGCCGCAGAAATCGGATTCCGCACAATGGTCACACTGGCAACAGCTCCAGCCCGCTTGGTCGTCCCCTCCATAATCGAAGCATCGAGTTCATTACGACCTTCGTGAGTAAAGACCGCCCCTCGACCGGCATTGAAGTGCGGATCATCCTCCAGCACTCGAATCGCTGCTTCCACACCATCCAGAGGCAACGCGTTGGGCTCTTTGAGTCGCTTGGCTCCCGCTTCGAGAGCAGCCTTCAGCCCGGCTCGAATCTTCTTCTCCAACTCGGGAGTCATGTCCTTTTTGTCAACGCCCGTGCCGCCATGCACACCCAGCACCACATCTTCGATGATCAGATCACTGCCGACGTTATCCAATTGGATCTCCTGTCCCCGGACCACCCTCAACCCGAATTCGCTGCACCCCGCCAGCACACCCAGCACCAGGCACCATTTGAGCCAGACGCGTCGAATACAGTTCCCACCACCAGCATGTGATCGCCGCATCGTCAATGACTCCATTTGAAAGCTGAACCTGGATTCGCTGCACCACTCCGCCCTGGCGGCAGCAGCCAGAGCAACTTTCTCACGATTTGAACTATCGCAAAAATCGCCACGAAATTCATCAATTCGCTGTGAATTGAGCCCATACACCCCCACCAACGAGCCGGAAGCGTCAGCGACGGACACTCGCATGAGTCATCACCCCATGAGTGGCCCGGCAGGGTGAATTAAGCCTCTGCACAACCCACGATCTACCTGCCCCAATCCACAGGTTCTTCACCGGGTGGCACAAAAGTAGGGCAGGCCCCCGCCTGCCGATTGGGTGTGCAACACTCTTTTGACTCAATCCAGAGCCTCCTTGCTCGGGCACCGAAAACCCGTCGGCAGTCTCACCAAACCCACCTATTAGTCGTTGCCAAGTAGTAAGGTGGCCCCGGTTGAAATTCCGATTTCTACTGAGCGGCTATACCACAAGAGTTTCAGCCGAAAGAAATCCTTCCAATCGAGTGGGCTGTACAATAGCATAGAATAGATTCCATTCGACGCGGCCCAATAAACGATGCCTTTTTGTCGCTCAGTAGCATTGGACATCGCTGTGGCATACGATGCATTTTACTACGATGACGACCAAGAGTTGACGGCGTACATCTGGCACAATTACCGAAATCTGCTGACACCATTGGAAGCGTTAGCAGAGAGGACACTGCTCGCAGAATCAAAAGCACAGCACACAAGTGACCGAATGGCTGCAATACTTCGGGAGCGATGGGTCGCAATGGATGATCCAGATGTGGCAGCGGCGCTTGCTGGTGGTTCAGATGTGTTCCGAAATCGCGTTCGCGAACGAATCTTGAAGGAATGCGACAAACAGATTGTCATCAACCGCTGCCCACAATGTTCACGACTGGTAGCAACCCCAAAGGCGCATCAGTGCTTGTGGTGTGGACATGATTGGCATTGATTGCGTGCCACAGGATGGCCACATTGAAACTCCGATTTCTTCCAAGATTTCGGCAGTGCATAGAGGTTTCGGCTACAAGCAGCCGTTCCTATCAAGAGACAGTGGCGATTAGCAAAGCCAGTATCCCACTGCTGGCTCGCCCAGCAGTGCTCCTCCCAATAACAAAGAGGGCCGACCCCCATTCAACTCCACCAAATGATGGCAGGCGGCCTCTTGCCGTACCAGCGAAACCTCATCCCCCCAGGGCCGTTCATTGATTGCTCACCACCCCTTCACTCATACGATTCCGCCAGCCCCTCTTCAACAGCCTTCTTTGCTTCATGCTCTCTCAGCAACTGCAGCAACTGCTGGCGTTCCTCAGGAGTCAGGAAAAACTCCCCACGACCACAGCCACCTCGTCGCGGCTCAGGATCCACTGGCGGCTGACTTTGACCCACAGGCCCGGGCCTGGTTCGTTGATCCTCAGGAACTGCCGATACCAAACCGACCTTGGACGATTGACCCTGCAAACCTCGCCCCGGCGAACTCGTCTGCTCTTTACGAACGGTCCGAGAGGTAAATACCGGCAAAAATAACCCCGGGATCATGGTCGGCTCATGATCCAGCGGACAACCACGCAGAAATTCAGGAACCTCAATGCGCGATCCATCTTCAGCGACCGCTATCCGGTCCGACTCAGGTTTCGACAGTCCCGCCTGATGAGGATGCAGCCATTCGCGATAAACCTTGATGATCTCTTCTTTAGGCCCGAAGCGGCGTTCCAGAGTTTGCCATTTCAACCGCGCCAGGCGGTCAAATTCACTCCTCGTCGGATAATGATTGATCTCCCCGCAGACGCGATTCATCTCGCGTAGCAACTCCTCGTCGGTGTAAATCTTCGGCATCGGAGCACGCCGCTTCAGACCGGCATAGCGTCGCAGATGGCTCCACGATTGCCAGTGCGCAAAGACTTTGGTCGTCGAAATCCCCGTCTCACGCGTAAACCGCTGCAGAGAAATCTCCGGCCCCAGACGCTCCACCAGCTTTCGCAGACTTCTCAAGATCTCGGCAGCTTTGGGCTTCACAGCAATCTCAGGCCTCGAAATAGTCCTTTTGAGGGTGCCGCTGGCAATTTTCCACAAAGCCAGTCACACCACACACCCTCTCATAGAACCAGCCCATGTTGCGCGCAACCTGCCATCCCACCTCCCAACATGACATCGACGACCCCCAAAAAACGAGCCGGAAGCGTCAGCGACGGACATTCAGCATTGATCTATGTCGAGCAGGCCCCCGCCAACCTTCCACACTAAAAACGCATCTCTCAACTCGCATTTACCAGAGCCTAAAAAACTCAGGCAATGCATGGGTCTCATGAAGGTCAGTAACAATATGTACGATCGCCGCCAGCGCGACAAACCAGAACGTGTCGACAATATTCTTTCTCATCACCCGGGGGACCATAGTGTACGACTGTGGTTCTTCATAGGTAGAGAGCCTGGGCCAGAATGCAGGAACGCGACGGCAATACTCCTGATACTCCTCGTTATGAGCCGCAGCAAGTCGCACCTCTTCGCAACTGATGATCCATGGGTAATACAGAGAGAAAAAGAGCAGCATCACCAGTGGGAGCAGGACTGTCTCTGAACACAGACCAATCCCGATCATACCAATCGCGCTGAAGAAATAGAGGGGATTCCTGCAGATCGAGTAGGGGCCGGATTGAACAAGAACTCTCGTTTTATATCCCGAAATAAACAGATTACTCCAGGTACGACCGAGCATACCAATAGCGGCCATACAGATCCCGATGAAGAAAAAAAGCTCCCGCATGACACCATGCAGCGGCCAGGCACTTCCTGTCGCTAATAAGGTCGTCATGGCGAAGACCCCGAAGATAATCGTCAAAGGACGGCGCCGGCGTTCGAACTCGCCGACCGTCAGGTATTCACTGGCCACATGACCAATGTCGGGAATGGGTTGGAAGGGGATGTTTGTCGTTTCCAGTGTTGCCATCGGGCAGATCCTTTGCCAAAAGGGTGGTGAATTCGTTGTCTCTACTAAGTTTCTAGTATTTCTCTGAACGAAGATGTGTTTTTTAAGGGCCATGGTTATTAATAGAGTTATTGCGACAAAGCATGAGGCTGGCTGAACTCCAGCGACAGTTCATGCAGGCGAGTCGATCGGTCGTACGGTTCATAATCCCGGGCGGGGATATCGATCGTTCGCAGAACAGCGGCTGACCATCCAGGCCACGGAGACCACTGCATTCGCGATGAAGCTAGTGCATCGACGGGCAACCAGAAAGACCAGCTCATGATGGCCATAGCCGTCAGCAGATGGAATGGCCACCACCTGGCACGTTGATCTGCCTGCGACCACTCTGCTGTCGACTCAAAGCGGTCCAGTATTCTTCGCCCCCGCAACGCCATCGTGCTGGTACCGCTGCCGAAGTATAAAGCCGATCCTTCGGGCTCTTTATGAAATCCCCGTTCCGCCACAGCGAGTAATGTCTTGAGATATCCCACAACTTCATAACGTGCGGAAATGGCGGCATCATCGCAGGCATATTCCCTGGCTAACATCGATTGCCGTGAAGCCCACCAGATAGCCGGATGAAACCAGAATAAGGTCATCATCACACGCTCAATAAATAACTGCAGTGGATGACCACTGCGTAAATGGGAGAGTTCGTGGCGGGCGATGAAAGTGATTTCTTCTTGAGGCAGGTTCAACAAATATTCTGGCAGCACGAGAACCGGTGCATGCCACTGATAACAGAACGGGCTGTTGAAGCGCTGGTTGATCAGTAGTTGAATCGAAGTATTCGGTTGCGGAAACTTGTTAGTCAAGTGGCTGCCTTGATCGTTAAAGACCAGCTTCACTTCACTCTCTGTCGCCGGCCGGCACGACTTGAGAAACCTCGCCACCGTGATCCACTCCGTGGCGAGCATGATCAGCGATAATAGGATCCCTGTCCCCCAGATGACGAGAGCCAGCTGACCAAGCGATTGTTCAACAGAGACCAGTTGCTGCAAGGCCGCTGGACTCATGACTTGCCACGGGTTCGTTAGCACTCGCAAATGAGGCAGTAGCAAACCACAACCAGTCATAAATAGAAGAAGGAGATAGCAATAATTCCAGAGCTTGTATTGTGCCTGTGGCCATCGGGAAACACGACAAAGCCATTCCGTAATACCGACAACTACTGTGGCCTGAATGGAAAGCGAAACCAGAAATTCCAGAAATTGAGCTGAGTTCATGATCTCTTTTCCAGCATGAAGATGGCCTTTTTGATCTCAGCCAGATCTTCTGTAGAAACTTTCTCACTCTGTATTAAATTGAGCACCAATGATTTGACAGACAATTTGGAAAGCTGCTGTTGGAGTTGCCCCAGCATCGTCTGGCAGACTTCTTCTCTGGAGACGACTGGCTCATAAACGAAGGCCCGGCCCACCTTGACCTTCCTTAAAGCCCCACGCTTTAACTCCAGTGTCTTCAGGACAGTCATCACTGTCGTATAGGCCAAAGGGCGATGCAGCGAATCACAGACATCCTGGACGCTGGCCTGCCCGCGATCCCAGACGATATCCATAATCTCCATTTCACCGCGCGTCAGATAAACCGTCATAAAATCTCCGTTGCACGCGTGTTGATTTCCATCATGGCTATCGAAAACCTACCAATGATGGCTATCTACTTATTCTTGGCGGCGCTTACTCGAAACGTCGCGCCATTTGCTGATAAACCGCCTGATCAATGGAATTCGATAGGCCACGCACGTGACCATCTCCGAATAGAAAATGACTCAGACCTGCATGCCGGCTGCTGAACTCACATTCATCACAGGTCTGGCAGTTGGGCTGTTGTAGCGCGCTTCCTAAAATCCGGCACTCGGCATCTTCATCCCGGCGATCAAATCCAATCCATGTCGTATCAAACATAGAAACCGACCGCTCACCCACGATCATCACCTGGCTCAGACCGCGGGTTAACTCAGATAAACGGACTGGGCGCCCGTTAATAAAGGTACCGTCCCCAGGTGGAGTCGGACGAATTTCATCAGCTTCCGAAGTTCCATAAACACCAAGATAACTCGCATGCGGCAACGTAAGGAAAGGTGTTAACAACCCAGGTTCATAAAGCTCAAAGACCGGTGGTGCGACATCGGAAGGGCAGGTTAAAAGTGGTAGCACAATCGACCTGGCCTGCTCGTTAGAAACATCGCTCAATCCCACCTGCCTGTGAATCACTGCTGATGTGGCCTGCTGTTCGACAAACGGCAACAAAGCAGCCGCCCAGCCATAAGCCGTTTTTCCTTGAGAATCTGCCAGCCATGCAGGAGGAAGGCAGGAATGTGTCTCGTGATACTGATGCAGCCCCAGCCCGATCTGACGCAAATGACTTGTGCATTCCATACGCCGGGCAGATTCCCGCGCCGCCATCACGGCTGGTAACAAGAGTGCGGTCAACACGGAGAGAATTCCGCTGGTCACCAGCAGCTCAAGTATCGTCAGCCCAGAACGTCCTGACAGCCCAGTGCGTCCTGATAGCCCAGTGCGTCCTGACGCGGGAATGCAGCAGTGGCTGGGGCGTAACGTCCTGATGAGGAATCCTTTCCTGATAAGGTCACGAGCAAAATGGCCAAAACCAGTTTGCGGGCGGAAAATACTAAAGTTGTAGTACTTCCGTCAAGCCGTTTTTGCCGAAGTTACGGCCTGACCAGTAGGAAAGTCAGTACCAGCATCGTGGGGTCCGCTGTGCGGACCATTTTCCGCGCACCACCGCCGGCGCCATCTTCAATGATAAGGTACACACCAACGCACCTATTGAGGCTGCCACTGTGACGCTGGTCCGCACAGCGGAGCCTACGGCACTCGACTGCAATCCATCCCCGCTATTTGACGCCACTAGTTGAGGAACGAGCTATCGGCTCGCCGTGGCGCTTTTGCTCCTCGGCCGATGTGCCCGATGTGTGGTGCCGGTGCCGGGAGGCGATGAATCTGCGGCTCGATCTCATCGTGTGCCAAGTCGGCAGGTGTCGCAGAGCTTTCTGCTGACTCTTCTGACGCTGCAGAAGTGTTCGTTGCCTTGCGTTTTTCTGGCAGACAACAGAGAAGTGCGGGGAGAAAGACCAGTTCCCCCAGAATCGATGCAATCATCTGGGCCGACATGAGACAGCCAAACCGAGCCGTCGGAGCAAAGCTGCTCAGGCAGAGTGCCAGCATCCCTGTGCTCGAAATCAAAGTCGAATCGAGCATCGGTTCGCCAGAATGCTGCAGTGCAATACGTACTGCTTCAGATGGAGTGGCCCCCAGTTTGACAGCCTGATTGTACTGCACCATAAAGTGGAACGTGCAATCGACCGAAATACCCAGGGCAATGCTGCCTGTCATCATCATGCCAATATCGACCGGCATGCCGAAAAAGCCGACAGAGCCAAACACCAGCCAGATGGGGACGATATTCGGCACCATCGCAATCAAGGTCCCCACGAAGGATCTCAGCGAGATCAGGAAGACCAGGCTGATGGTCAGAACTGCCGCAGTAAAGCTCTCCCAGAAACCACTGAAAATCTCCTTCTGGGCACTATCTAATAGAGGAGTCATCCCCGTGAAATGCACAGGAAAGCTGGCAGTTTTTTGTTGAATACTATGCAGCACACGATCGGCACCACCACCGACAATCGCGTTGTCTTCCACTCGAATCGAAACTCGCCAAAATTGCTGATCGGCAGCGATCAGACCATCTTCACCCTGATAGCTGCGCGCAGTGGAAAACATCCGGGCAGTCGCGAGAGCCCCATCAGGAAGTTCATTGGGGAAGAATGTCGCCAGACTCAGCACATGGCGCACACCCGGCTGTTGCCGCAGCACCGCTTCCAACTCTCTGACAATCTGCAGTTGATCGACAAAGGTGAGATTCTTCCCGGTGAAATCGACCACCCCTTCAATCGAATCGACGTTGGTCAACTTCTTTTCGACGCGTCCGAGATCGACCAGCACCTGGCTGTCCCGTGGCAGAAAGTCCACCGGATCCACATCGGGCCGCAGACGAACAATCCCGACCATGGCGACGCACAGCATCACAGTAGCCACAGCCAGAATGCCATGACGATGGCGGTTGACGAAGTGTCCCCACCAATCGAAATCAACGTGATGGATGCGGAAGGACTTCACAGCACAATCTGGCCAGACCATCAAGAGAGCGGGTGTCAGTCCCAGGCCGACGACCATCGCGACCACAGCACCAGTCGCTGCTGCATAGCCAAATTGCGCTACAGGCAGAATACTGCTGACATTCAGCGAAACCAGCCCCAGCAATGTGGTCAGAGTCGAGAGAAAACAAGGGTTAAACGAGGCCTTAAAGGCATGGTCGAGTGG
>JAIXUU010000013.1 GCA_027483405.1 Planctomyces sp.
CAGCATGGCCGCCAGCAAGGTCGCGTGCTCTGTGCAGTCGCCCGAGCGACTCTTGGCCACTTCCGCAGCCGAGGCCAATGCCGTCGAAAGATTCTTCGTGCTGATGGTCTTGTGAACATACCGGCTCATCGCCAAAGCCTGCTCGCGTAAGTCGTTTCGCTTCTCAGGGGGCAGGCTGGCCAGAGCGTCGTTTGCCAGTTTTTTGACGGCTGGATCATCGATCTGCAGAAGCGATGTTCCTTTCAAAAAGAGATCGTCGGCAGGGAGTGGCAAACTGTTGGAAGAGAGCGGGCGACTCCAGGGAGTCAACTTGACCGTCAGTCGCACAGTTTCAGGATCGATGACTTCAATCGTCTGGCCGGGCCCGCTGGATAGGATGCGTGCGAGATCATCGCCGGGAAGTTTCAATTCGTAAGTGACAGACTGGCGCGTGGCCCAGTCTTTGGGGAGTTGTGCCTTAATGAGCGTGAGCTTGCCGATCTCCGGGCCAGTTCCTTCAATGGGAAGGAGTGCCTGCTCGCGGGTGGCGAGGTAGGTGAACATCTCGGTCCCAAAGATCCCCATGCGGGTCACAATGGCTTCTCCGGTCTGATCGACATAGACGGTGATGGGGGAATCTTCGATGAGTGAAATCCGCGCGGTGACACGCAGCAGATTCTTTTCCTGCCGGTCGAGATTGAGGATCGGCACCATTTCCCGGGCCTTCAGATCGAGTACACCCATGGCGCGGAACTCGGGAAAGAAAATCTCCAGCCGACGTTCTTCTCCCGGTTGAAGTGGCTGAGCCCGCAAGGTTTCATCCTGATAGGCAGGAGATCGCCAATCGGGACTCCAGGGGATTGAAGAGGTTTGCTTGATGCCGCCGGTCGTTGCGACCAACTGGCACTTCTTGCCTTCGATGGTGCCTTCCAGGGTCATGGGGGCGGCTGGTGGATTTTCCTGGCGATGCACAAACCGGCGAATCTCTCCGCCTGTCGTTTCTATCGTCTCGACCGTCGATTCCATCACCAGCGGTGTTCCAAATCTCGTGAGCTTGAGTGCTGTCTTCTGCTCGCACTTCACGAGCTTTTCTCCGTCGGGTGACTGGAAGAGAGTGCGTGTGCCGGATTGGTAACCGGCACGCTGCCCCTGCAGGTAGATCACTCCCCAGACAGTGCGAGTCTCCGGTTCCTCAGCGTGGACAGGAGCAGCGACAAAAACCGCGAGCGCCAGAGACAAGCACAACCACTGGATCAACGAGCCATGGAACTGCGATGGAAGCAGCATGGGCTGACGGTTCGAGAGGACTGATTGCTGCTCACCAGGTGACATCGGATCCCTCCTGTGCGTCCAATTTCCAAAATCATGCAGGAACTGCAGAGTGTACGGATTGTAACGATTTGGCAGAAGCTCCCTACCCCGCCTCTGAAAAAAGGGACAAGATCCGGCTCCATTTTCCCGCAAAGGAATGCCACATCACGAGTTTCGATGCTTCCGGCAGGTGTTGGGCGGCTCCGCAAACTCGACCAGGATTACCCTGAGCAGCCATTCTCCCTGCTGCGATCAAACCGACAACTCACCGTGAAATTTACGCCCCTGGCTGGCGACCGGTTCCGATGCCCCTGGAATTCGTGTGCTAAGTTTGCATGTTCCTGTTGCGGTAACACCCCTTCCTTACCGCCTCACTAGATCTGCCGCTACGAACTCTAGAAAGACTTGAACCATGGGGTTCCTGAAGAAATTCTTTAAGAATACTTACCGCGACGGTGGGGTGCGTCACGGAAAGAGCAGTTTCGATCATCTGGATGACGAACAGCTCGAAGCCCATTTGAACATTGCCAAATATGGGTCGTTCATGCTGACGGATGCTGTCCGTCCTTCGTATGACCTGCAGGTGGTTCCAAGAGCGGGTTATCGCCACGACGCCTATCACGACAAAGAAACCGGCATCAAGATCCCTGTGATCATGGCTTCGGTCTCCAAAGAACATCTGCTCGATGTCTTCATCGATCTGATGGCGCCCCTGGGTGATGAAGTCGATGTCGTCCTCGAAACCAGTCACGAACGACGTGGCGGGCATCAGGATCTTTACCGCGAAAGTATCGATGTCCCCATTCTGAAGAGCACGCTCTACGACTTTGAAGACCTATTGCTCAACGATGGCTGCACCGGATTTGCCGTCCTGAATCCCAATATTCCACTCGAAATCCAACTCGATGAACATAAGCTAATCATCATTTACGGCAACGAACTTGTCGACTTCAAAGATATCCTCGACGACTACAACATCGATTGTAATGAAGACCTCAAATTCATCACCGAAGCCGAACATGTCCACTCTTCATCCGAAGACTTTTCGCGTCAGTTCCGCCAGTTGCAATACCGCCTGGGTATCGATGACGAATGATCTTTAACACCAGGACGACATAAGATTTTCCTATATTTCTGACCCTTGAGTGACCTTTGAATTTGTGTTGACAGTCTATTCCGCCACGGGTTCAACCTGTCGAGCCCGTGGCGAATTTCGAGATCCGGTTACTCATGCTGTAAGTGAGAACCCAAAGCAAACGAGTGACGACTCAACTTCATCCCCGAGGTTGAATGAAGTTCTTCGATGGAGGGAGCCTTGAAAGTCTTACCTATGTTGTCATTTGTCACAGCCGCCGGTCTGGGTGTCATGTGGTGGGCCTCCGAGAATGACATTCGTCTTCCCGATGGGATCTCCACACCACTTCTTGTCTCACAGGCCACCATCCCCGAAGATCCTCCCGGGACTCCACCTGCCCGGCTGACGTTGGCAGATGCTCGCCCTCTGGCTTCAACAAGCTCGTCATCAACCGCTGCTCCCAAGGCAACGAAATCGTCGTCGGCTATCGAGATGGAACTGGCGACCGATTCTCCGTCGGTCAGCCTGGGTGAATCCGAACCCATTCTGATGGCGCTGTCCAAGCCATTACCGGCCGAATCGGAACTGCACTCTGTCTTTTCAGATCCCGCAGCGGCTCCTTATTCCCCCACTTCCAAACCATCGACGCGTCCCAAGACAAAGTCGGCACCTCGTCGTTTCTCCAGTCAGCCGGCTGATTCCACAGCCGGTGAAGCGGCTTCCAATTCTCCCGCAACCTTTGGCGATTCGATTGAAGCCACTGAGCAGACAACTGAGCAAACAATCGAGACAGAAAAGCCGGTTGTCACTCAGAAGCAGAGTACGCCAGCGACCAGAGAATCGGAAACGGTGACCAGACCGGTTTCGGACGAAGAGAAGCTTCTGGGACGCTGGGAAATTGCCTACCAGTCAACCGACGGTTTGCCGATTTACATTCGTACAATGGGCCGGGGGAAGTTTTCGACACTGGTGGTGGCTGGCCTAGAAGGGACAGATCGTGTCTCTGTGCGCTGGGCCGACAAGCTGGTGACTTCTATTTCCAAGAATCAGAATATCCTCAACTCTTCGACAATCACGATTGTTCGTGCTGCCAACCCGGATGGTTTGCAGGCTAACCGGAGAACCAACTCACGAGATGTTGATCTCAATCGAAATTTCCCGACAGCGAACTTCTCGCGCGGCCAGACCAAGCGCAGTGGCGAAGCGCCAGCCAGTGAAATCGAAACTCGGGCCATTCTCCAAACGATTGCCACGCATCAGCCCAATCGCGTGGTGATTCTGCGATCGACACCGACACGCAACGGAGAAGTCATTCATTCGATGAATGCCAAGAACATTGCCAACCAACTGATGACCACTTCGCGGTGGACTCCTCAACTCCTGCTCTCTCCCGATTGGCCTGGCTCGCTGGAAGTGCTGGCTGACGAAACGGTTGCTGCTCAGGTACTTTCAATCAGTCTGCCCTATGGGCAGGATCCGATGGTGGAGTTTGATCGGCACGTCAGCGGGCTGATGATTGCCGTTTCGGATCAGGCCGGAGAGAGCCTATCCCCCATGGCTCGTAAACAGAATTATCAGCAGCTTGAAAATCTGATGGCTCAAAGTGCCAGATCGCGAGTGGCTCCTGCAGATCCTGTTGAGGCACCAAACCTGGATAAATATAAACTGAAACAAGGCGGGATTCCGACATCCAGTCCACAAGGCCCGGCTCCTGTGGGTAAGCCGCGAGGCTATCAGGAACTTCCACCGCCACCACCGTCGAAAACCTGATGACTGTCCAACTTCGATCTGCTTCAAAAGGGATTGGTCTCGTCTGATCGAGATCAATCCCTTTTGGCATTTAGCGGTTATGACCGGGGTAGACACCCAGTGCCTGATTCCAGGTTTTGAGGAGTGCACGTCGATCCTCGGTGTTTGATGGCAATGCCAGAGGCCGACCACGTCCATCAAAGACGACGCCCACAGTACCGCCACGAATCTCGCGCTCGAGCGGCTTTCCTAAGCCGGCGCCGACATCGTAGCCAGGAGCCGGCACAAGCTTCAGCCGGGCCACTTCATCAGGCCCCAGATCGAAACGCTGCATTTCGTGGCCGTGGAGTTCTCCTTCTAGCACCCTGCTGCCCACTTCGAGTGAGTACTTCAACAGCAGTTTGCCAGAAGCTGGCGGCCCCTTGGGAGCAATACACGTCGCCAGCATGATCAGGCAATCCCGCTCGAAGACATCCATAGCGGCCTGGGGATGAATCTCGGCCAGTACGCCCAGATGGGGCATCATAAAAATGCTGTCTTTAGCGAGGACCGTTATCCCTTCCGGCTCGAAGGCGTCGATCATCATCATCGTCGTCTGCTCCATGCGTGGAGCATGCGAGAGAACGCCGCCGGAACCCACAATCAAGTCGAGCTTAAGGTTGTTCACAATTGTCTGCTGCCCGCCAGACTGGGCAAAAGCATCGCCAATCGTGCGTTGCTGCTGCACACCGGCCAGAGTCGTGGCAAATTGCTTGTGCTGCACATACGCCAGCCGTAAAGCTTCCCGCGCGACAGCCTGCTCAAAGATCAACGCTTCCATAGTTTGAGGAATTGTCGTCGGGCGAATCATTTTGTTCTTCACCCGGTTGCGCAGCTCTTTTTCACTCTCGGGATAAGGCACCCACCGGAGGATGGCATCGAAACCGGCTTCGGCACAGACATTGGAAATCGAGTAACTCATCCCCAGATTTGCACTGACCGTGCGGTTGAATGTCCCGCTGAAAACGCTGAAGACATCTGTCGTGGCCCCGCCGATATCGACACCCAGAGCATTCAGGCCGCGTGTGCGGGCAATTGTCTGCAGGATGTTTCCCACAGCACCGGGAGTGGGCATGATGGCGGTATCAGCCCATTCAATCAGCTTGTCATAGCCTGGTGCATGTGCCATCACGTGCTCGAGGAACAGATCGTGAATGGCATCCCGCGCACCGGCCAAAGCTTCACGCTCCAGGACTGGTCTGACATTCTCGACGAATGACAACTCCGCCACGTTCCCCAGCACATCGCGAACAACAGGAATGGCCGCCTGGTTCCCGGCATAGATCACGGGCATTTTAAACTGACCACCAAACCTCGGCTGTGGTTTGGCAGGTGCAATCAACTCGGCCATGGCAGCGACATGGCGCACAGTGCCACCATCAGTCCCGCCAGCGAGCAGAATCATATCCGGGCGAAGATCCCGAATTCGCTGAATGCGATCATGTGGTTTACGACGATCGTTTGATGTCATGGTTTCGAGAACAATGGCGCCGGCTCCTAAAGCGGCTCTCGTCGCGCTGGCAGCGGACATCGTGGGGACAACGCCGCACACCAGCATCTGCAAGCCACCCCCTGCGCTGGAGGTGGAAATGTAGGCATCACAACCGACATTTCCACGAGCCGGGCGGATCAGCAGGCCATTTTCATCGACCAGTTGGCGTCCAGCGAGTTCGCCCACTTCAGTCGCTGCATTCACAACACCGATCGTGACATCGGCAGTTGGTTCCTCGACCGTTGTGGGAGCTTCACCACGATAGGTTTGACGGTAAACTCCATCAATCTTCTCGATCAACAGAGCTTTGGTCGTGGTGCTTCCGCAATCGGTCGCGAGGATGACTTCCAACTCATCGGGATTTTCAGGAAGCCGCCTGGGGCCAGTTGTCGCCTGCGTCATGCAGTTCCTTTGGACGATGCAACACGCAGGTCATCTCGATGAATAACCTCCGTCGTCACAAGTTGTTCTCAAAAGTGAGGGCTTCATTTCTATTGGCGAGCAACTTGAGTCTATCCCGCCAGGGAGAGAACTGCGACTAAAAACCTTCTCTCAGGTTTTGCCGAGATCAAGCTTCCAACTCGACGGCGACTTCTCAAACTCAAGCGGCGACTTTCCTGGCGGATTGAATCAGTTTTCTCCGCTGCGAGTACCACTTCACACCTTCATCGGCCAGCACACCCGCCAGAAGCACCGTGCCGATCGTCACATATTCCAGCGTGCTGGGAATCCCGAGCATATTGTTAGCACTGTAGAGCACTCTCAAGAGGACAGCGCCAATCACCACACCCGCCACTGATCCTTCACCGCCGCGAAGACTGCACCCCCCCAGAACAGCGGCCGCAATCGCGTACAATTCATATGTGTTTCCATGCGAACTGGGTTGCATCGAATTGAGGTCAAAAGCGAGCAGCACTCCACCAAACCCGGCGATTGTCGAACACAGCACATAGGCCATCAACTTGACTCGATCGGTGTTGATCCCGCTGAAATGTGCCGCCTGTTCATTGCGACCAATCGCATACAGGTAGCGACCCCAGACCGTTTTGTTCAAGAAAATGGCAGCCAGCACAGCGATTATCAGCATGTAAACCACCGGGATCGGCACTTGATAATCCCCGGGCAAAGGAATCTTTTTGCGAGAGATTTCCAGCAGGCCGTTAAAGCTATTCCCAAACCCCTGGTTGGCATCTCCTGTGATCCAGCGGGCCAGGCCACGATAAATCAGCCAGCCGCAAAGTGTCACCACAAACGGCTGAAGCTTTGCCTTGGTAATCAACAGACCATGCGTCGTCCCGATGAGTGCGGCCACTCCCATGACTAACACAATGGCCAGGGCCGGATGAAAACCATACTTCACAATGAGCAGCGGGAGCAGACAGCCCACAAGGCCCACGACTGGCCCAATCGAAAGATCGATCCCGCCGGTGATGATCACGAACATCACGCCAATACTCAGGATGGCAAAGTAGGCCGAAAGCTGAGTGACGTTTGAAAGGTTGTATCCACTAAGGAAGGCTGGCTGAAGAATGCCAGTCACAACCATCACGGCGATCAGAATGCCAAGAATTCCGAGTATTCTCTTCATGAGAGCGCTCCTCCGGTCGCCAGGGCCATAATGGCTGTTTCACTCAGTTGCTGGCGACTCAATTCGCCGGTGATCTTTCCTTCGTGCATCACCAGCACGCGATCCGACATGCGAATCACTTCTTCCAGATCACTCGAAACAAACAGCAGTGACAGACCCTGCCCCGCCAGTTCCTCCATAATCCGATAGATCTCCTGTTTGGCACCCACATCGACACCACGCGTCGGTTCATCAAGGAGCAGGATTTTGGGATTTGAAAGCAGCCATTTGCCAATCACAACCTTTTGCTGGTTTCCCCCAGATAGGAACTGCACGGCCAATTGGTCACTGGCGGTCTTCGTACGCAGGGCTGTGATCATCCTCTGGCTGTCTGTGACTTCCTGAGCAGCATTGATAAAGACACCCAGAGAGGCCTGGCGGGCCAGAGTCGCCAGCGTGTGGTTGTGCCGGACAGACATTTCCAGCACGAGTCCTTCGCCTTTGCGATCTTCAGGAACCAGCGCCATTCCCAGATGCATCGCGGCTCGTGGAGACGAGATCCTCACCAGCTTTGAATCGCAAAAGATCTCGCCAGCCAGTGGTCGATCAATGCCGAAAACAGCCCGCAGCAGTTCCGTCCGCCCTGCTCCCACTAAACCCGCCATCCCCACAATCTCACCTGCCTTGAGGGAGAAAGAATTTCGAGCTTCCGGGAAGGCCGTGGTGACCAGATCTTTAACGCGGAATACTTCTGGACCGGGAGTGTGGGAATGCCGCTCGATACCACTTGTCAGGCTTCGGCCAATCATCATCGAGACCATTTTTTCGCGAGTCATTTCAGCCCGCGAAATTTCTCCCACATACTGTCCATCGCGCAGCACCACCACTCGATCGGCCAGTTCCTGAATTTCACTGAGTCTGTGCGAAATGTAGATGACACAAACCCCGTCCGCCTTCAGTTTCCGTACGACGCCGTAAAGCAGTTCCGTTTCATACTGAGAAAGACTGGCGGTGGGTTCGTCCATAATCAGCACCCGTGCCTGAATGGAAAGTGCTTTGGCAATTTCCACCAGTTGCTGCTGCCCGGTTGATAACTCTCCGACGATTGTTTCCGGGGTGTAGTTGAGGCCCACTCGCTCGAGCAGTTCCCGGGACAATCGACGAATCGTTTTCTGATCAATGAATCCCCAGCGTGTTGGCTCACGTCCCAGGAACAGATTGGCTCCAATACTGAGATTTTCCGCGAGGTTGAGTTCCTGATGGATGAGGACAATCCCGTGCTCAATCGCGTCGCGAACATCTCGAAAAACGACAGGCTGGCCGTCAACCAGCAACTCACCACCATCTGGTGGCTGTACGCCAGCGAGGATCTTCATCAGCGTGCTTTTGCCAGCACCATTTTCACCAAGAATCGCGACGATTTCGCTAGGTGAGAACGAGACACTGACTCGATCCAGTGCCTTACAACCGGGAAATTCTTTCGTGATTTGACTGGCTGCCAGCAATAACGGACTGTCATTCGTTCGATCAGGGAGCGGGCCTGTCGTCGCATCTGTCGTTGTCTTTGATGTTGCAGAGACCATGTTTTCGCGACGATCTCCCATCCGCTAAAATGCACATGCCGGGCACAACGTTTTCACGACACCAATGACTCCTCAGTCACTTGGTCTCCGGAGCTGGTTTTCCCAGCAACTGGTTCAGTTCTTTCCAGAACTCGTTCACATTGGCTTTGGTAATCTTGCGGACGGGAATCTCGATGAATTTGTCTTCGGGAATACCGGACTTATCTCCCGATTTGATTTTGTCGAGCATCATGATCGACTGATAACCGTACTGATACGGGTTCTGCACACAGCTTCCATACATCACTCCATCCTGGATACCCTGCAGAGTCCCCTCGTCTTCATCGAAGCCCAGAATCTGAATTTTGCCAACTTTGCCAGCGTCCTTAACGGCATCAATCAGCTTGGGGGGATTGTACGCGAACAAACCCACCATACAGTTGAGATCCTGATGCCGGGTAATCGCATCCTGGGCGAGAGACTTCGCTTTCACGAGATCAAAGTCGTCAGTTCGGGTATCGAGAATGGTGTATTTGTCACCGACCAGTTCTTTTCCAGGCTCATCATATCGCTCGGGATCCACACTGCGTCCCAGCAGTTCATCAATGATGCCCTGACGACGTTGTTTGGCATTGAGCTGTCCCAGTCTGCCGACGAAGATCATGACCTTCCCTCCTTCGGGCAAGGCTTCCTTAATCATCTCACCACACTGGCGGCCAGCGGTGTAGTTATCCATGCCAATGTAAACCAGCCGCTCACTTTTGGGAGCATCTGAATCATTTGTGATGAAGATCGTCTGCTTCGCAATTTCCGCCAGCAGATCGCTTTGATTCTCAGGATCAATCGGCGAGATCGAGATGCCATCCACCCCGAGCGTCAACAGTTCCTGCACCATCCGCTTTTGATCGACCACACCATCCGGAGGGTGACGAACTTCAACTTTCGTGCTTTTCCCGGCCGCATTCAGATCCTTTTCGGCCTGACGGACACCCGCCTCAGCCACATTCCAGAAGTCGGCCACACCGTTGGTGACATAGGCATATTTCAGAGGTTTGGATGAACCACCGGGCCCGTTACCTGTCATTCCTCCTGGTCTGGTTTCACAGCCGCTTGATATCAGCAGAGCACTGGCGGCCAGCCAGCCCCACAGGGTGCCCATCACGAAACGTGGCTGCCAGCAAAACCGGATGTGCGACATGGTATGTAACTTTGTAGATGAAAACAGAAAGGAAGTTCGTCACCAGTTGAGTGAACTGCCAGAAGATTCAGTTCGTCTCGTATCTGACCGTCTCAGGCGACAGATTGCAACAAAACATTGACACTCTTTAACGCGTTGTGCCCGATCCTGTTCCCGTGAGCTTTAGAACCGGCAGATTGTTTCCAAAGCGGACATGGTCCTTCAGCGTCCAGACCACCTGCTTCTGGGGAGTCACAATCAATGCGTGGGGCTGGTTGTCTCCACCATGACAATTGACAATCAGGGTGTTGCCATCGGGTAATCGTTCCACCATGGTGATCCAGCCGAGCTTGATTCCGGGAAGCTCGTTCTCAGTGACTGACCAGACCACCTCTTTCTGGGGAGTGACTTCAATCACGCTGTGACCATTCCCTGTCCCAATCAGAGTGTTTCCATTGGGTAATCGCTCAGCAGCATAGAGGGCTGTCCCCGTTACATAGTCCCAGACCACCTGGCCCTTCTCGTCGTACTCCCGCACAGTCTGGTCTTTCTCGTGACACACCAGGTAATGGCCATTTTCCAGCTTGCGGGCCAGTCGGCTGTCACGATGCGGATCCCGATTCTTCACCACCAGTGGAATCTCCTTGAGAACCTTTCCTTCCGCGTTCACCTCCAGAATCCGGGCGGGCCCACTTTCGACAATCATCGTCGAACCATCCGCCAGTCTTTGAAACGCATGGATTTCCACTTTGCGATCCGCATTCCCGGGTGACGATTTGGCATCGTAACTCCAGACGATCTCGCCTTTGTCATTCAATTCGACCACCGTTTGGAAGTTCGTCTGCGTGAGGAGATGGCCATTGGGGAGAATCTGGAGATCATGCACATCGCGAATCGTCTGCTTCCAGATATCCGCATTGTCTGCTCCGACATGCACGAGAACCTTCTTAGAGTAGTCAGCGGCAATGTAACTGCGAGGCGTTCCCGTTTGTGTGGGATGCTCAGCAGCCGAGATGTTCTGTGTCGATAATGAAAGAATCGCCAACAGGGCGAACCAGCGATTCATAGTCGGACAATTCATGAAGTGCGCCTTGGTGGGAAATCGTTGCGAAGTGATGAGTAGGGCAACTGACAGCGAGACATGGACGAGTTAAGCACTCCAGGAATGCCCTGGAATACCGACAATCAATCGTTATCGGAATGATCGTCATCGCCAGTCAGGCATGTGGAATCAGGCAATGATCTGCTTGATCGGATCAGCTCCTTCGACGCCAACCAGTTTCTGATCGAGACCTCCGTAAAAGAAGGAGAGGTGATTCGGATCGAGACCCAACTGATGCAGAATCGTCGCATGCAGGTGCTTGACGTGGAAACGATCCTTGACGGCTTCATTTCCCAGTTCATCGGTCTCACCGACACTGCATCCACCCTTGATGCCACCACCAGCACACCACATGGTAAAGCCAGCTACGTTATGATCTCGACCAGTCCCCTCTTTGTATTCAGCCACAGGCTGCCGGCCAAACTCGCCTCCCCACACAATCAAAGTCTCATTGAGTAAGCCCCGTGCCTTGAGATCTTTCAACAGCCCGGCAATCGGCTTATCGGTTCGACCGGCGTGTAAGGTGTGATTCTTCACCAGATCGCCGTGAGCATCCCAGTTGGCGTCGTTATGATTGCCACCGGCATAGACCTGAATGAAGCGGACTCCGCGTTCTACCAGGCGACGAGCGAGTAAGCACTGCCGACCGAAGTATTCGGTCTGCGGATTATCCATCCCGTACAGTTTGAGTGTCGATTCTGTTTCCTGCGAGAGATCGGTCGCTTCCGGAGCTGTGGTCTGCATTTTGTAGGCCAGCTCAAAGCTGGCAATACGAGCTGCCAGATTCGAGTTTTCTCCTCGGGAGAGTTGATGCTCCTGGTTGTACTCGTTGATCGTTGAAATGAGTTGCCTCTGGACGTCATCGGACATGTTTTCAGGCGGCACGAGATCGAGAATTGCCGGGCCTTTCGACCGCATGACAGTGGCCTGATAACTTGCTGGCATGAAGCCGCTGGACCAGTTCTTGGCACCGCTGATCGGTCCGCCCGAATGGTCGAGCATCACGACAAATCCTGGCAGATTTTCGTTTTCTGTCCCCAGGCCATAATTGACCCAAGAACCCAGGCAAGGATAACCACTTTGAATTTTGCCCGAGTTCATCTGCAGCATGGCGGAACCATGCACCGGGGCTTCAGCCGTCATCGACTTGATAAATGCGATATCGTCCACGCAGGTCGCGAGATTCGGGAAGAGATCTGAGACCCACTGCCCCGATTGACCATACTGCTGAAAATTCCATTTGGGGCCGACAACGCGCCCTTCATTGCGGGCACCGCCGCGTCCCTTGGTCTTGACGGGAATCGTCTTGCCATCCAGACCATACAATTTCGGTTTGTAATCAAAGGTATCGACCTGGCTGGGGCCACCGTACATAAAGAGGAAAATCACACTTTTCGCTTTAGGGGCATGGTGCGGCTCTTTAGGAGCCAATGGATTCACAAAGGGGGTGACACCATCAGCACCGACCGCCTGCTTCGCGAAGAAGCCTTCCTTCTGCAGGAGCCCTGTCATGGCGAGGCCGGAAAAACCAGCCCCAGTCTCCCACAGAAACTCCCGGCGAGTGCGTCCACAAAAATTATGCATGGGCTGGTTCATGAGGTTCTCACAATACGCAAAGTTCAATGAGCAGTTGCCATAATCACTGGCAGAATCGATCTCAGCAGCAATTCATTTCAAGAGATCAGTCGAGATACAGAAACTCATTCAGGTTGATGGCCACGAGGCAGAATCGTTCCAGAGCCAACTCGGCACTGACCTGACCACGATCCCGCAGAGACTGAATCAAGCCAAAACCGCGCTCGACCTCCGCAGTCGTCGGTGGGCGATTGGTGGTCAGCGTTAACGCCTGAGCGACACATTGGCGTAGCGACTCATCATTTAACTCGTTGATCTGCAGATCTGCCCGCACTCTCTCGGCGAACTCTTTCGCCTGCTGGTTATAGAAGGCACTGTTGAGGCTCGTTAAGGCTTGTGTGGGCTGTGTCGTCGCAAACCGAATCGGGCATGTCCCGTCAGGATCCGGGAAATCGAGGCTCGACAACGTGGGAACCAGCAGTGATCTCTTCACATGAATGTAAACACTCCGGCGGTTCTGCTCCTCGGGAGAGGATTGCCCCCAGCCTTGACCCGGAACGGATTGTCCAGCCAGGACTTCTTTGGGCATGGCGGTGTAGACACTCGGGCCACCCACCGCCAGATTGAGTTCGCCACTGACCGCCAGCAGTCCATCCCGGGTCTCTTCGGCTGTCAGCCTGCGCATGTCAAAATGTGAATAAAGATCGTTTTGAGGATCAACATTGAGTTGGGCCGCCGTCGGCCGGGATGACATCTGCCAGGCATACGATTGGAGAATCAACCGATGCAGCGGCTTGATCCGAAAGCCGCCTTCAATAAACCGCGTGGTCAACCAGTCCAGAAGTTCGGGATGAGTCGGAAGATCCCCCTTCAGTCCAAAATTACTGGAAGACTTCACCAGTCCACGACCAAAGTGCATTTGCCAGATGCGATTCACCATGACCCGGGCTGTCAGCGGATTTTCTTTCGAGGCAATCCAGTTCGCCAGCACCAGTCGCCGACCTGCCGTCTTTTGACCGGGAGTCAGAGTTGGCAGTTGTGGCGCATCGTCAGTCAGCACAGAAAGAAACCGCGGTTCGACCGGTTCACCGGGAGTCGCGGGGTTACCGCGAATCAACAAGGGCGTCACTCGCGGTGGCATCTGACAGTTATTCACGGAGAGCACCATTTCGCGCGGTGGTAAAGCCCGCTTACGAAGCTCTTCCAGCTGATTTTTTAAGCCCTGATAATGATCAAGTTCTTCCTTGGATAGAAAATCCTTCAGCTTTTCACGAAGGACTTTTTTGCGCTCGGCACCTTCGGTCTTGCGCTGATCTTCACCTTTCATTTTCAGAATCGCACCCTGCTCGATCTGCCGCATCTCCTCTTCCAGTTTCTGGACAGCGGCATCGCGCTCGGCATGTGCCTGAATCACCTCCGGGCTGCTGATATCGGTCTGGCTCCAGCGGGAATTCATCTGGTCGCCACGTCCGGCATACGATTGCAGATCGGCCATGAATGCCAGGAAACCGTAATAATCCTTCTGGGGCATCGGGTCGAGTTTGTGATCATGACAGCGGGCACAACCAATTGTCATTCCCAGCATGACCTGACCGGTTGTCGAGACAATGTCGTCCATCTCATCGTAGAACGCCTGCCTCTGGTCGGCGGGTTCATCATCCCAGGCATTGAGGCGGTAATAACCTGTGGCAATGACCGAATCACGAGTCACTTGAGGAAGTTCATCACCAGCCAGTTGCTCAATCAAAAACTGGTCATATGGTTTATCGCGATTGAAGGAGTCAATCACATAATCGCGATACTTCCAGGCGTTTGGTTTTGGGTTGTCGCGCTCGAAACTGTTGGTCTCCGCATAGCGCACCAGATCCAGCCAGAAGCGGCCCCATTTTTCACCATAATGTGGTGATTCGAGAAGATCGTCGATCACCTTCGAAATCGCTTCGGGTGAGGCATCCTGCACGAAGGCTTCCACCTGTGCTGGCGAAGGAGGTAAACCAATCACGTCGTAATAGAGCCGACGAATGAGCGTGCGCTTTTCAGCAGGCCCGACAGGTTCCAGGCCAGCCGCCTCCATTTTGGCAAACAGGAAGCGGTCGATGTCGTTCTTCGCCAATCGATCCAATTGGCTCACGGGAGGCCGAGGATCTGTGACCGGCCGAAAGGCCCAGTGAGCTTTCGTCGTCTCGTTGACTTGAGGTGGTCCTTCATGCACTGGCATCGCAACTGGCACTGCAGGCGGCGGCATGGGAGCGCCCCGCTTGACCCATTCCGTAATCGAAGCAATCTGATCGGCGGGAAGCTTCCCGGATGGAGGCATTTCGTAGGTGCGATAATTGATGACATCAATCAGCATGCTTTCGTCGGGTTTGTCTAGCAAGACACCTGGCCCACTTTCACCACCCTTCAAGAGATGTTCGCGAGCCGCCAGCGAAAACCCACCACGAAACTTCGAGCCAGCTCCGTGACATTCATTGCAGTTTTTCACGAGAATCGGTTCGATCCTCTCTCGATAAAACGCCAGATCTTCGGGACTGAAACCCGGCGATGAATCACCAGAAGCTGGATCATCAGGAGCCTGCCGATTTTCTTCGGCAACAAGTGCCTTACCGGCAACCGCATGATCCCCGGAAACCAGTCCCTGTATGAGCCATGCAGCCGCTGAAAAAATGCTCGCTGCGAGCAAAGACATTCCCCATTGGGAAGATCTCTTCACCTGGCGTGGTAATTGAAAATCATCGCGATTTTTTACAAACAACATTCGTCACCTGTCGCGAAAGCGTTGTTGTTATTGCCTTACAGCAGCGAGGGACACCTCGAAACGGTTGATGGGAGAACCTCGCTTCGTCGAGAGACTTCCCGTATCCATCTGTGTTCCACACAACATATCCATCACTGCAAATCTATTATGGAATGATTTACGACAGAGAAACAATGAGAATCGAAGTCTATTGTCTGAGTTTTATTTCGCATTGGGAAAAACACCCCAGCCCCCCACGTCTGCTCAACCAGCGGAGATCGCAGCAACCAATTGTTAACACAGTAGTTAAAACCAATGAATCAAACCCGCATGAATCGATTTACAAGATTCTCAGGCTCATGGAATTCAAACAGTAAACCATCAAATCTTTGAGACAGGTTGCGGCTGGATCTGATATGTTCTCGGCTTCTACCTGATCGTTACTTCACCACCCTTCTGGATGCCTGCTGTGAAGCCTCGAAAGCGAGTTGCCCTGGTTATCGAAACGTCCCTCGCTTATGGACGTGCCGTTTTGAAGGGGATTTCCAAGTATCTCGTGGCACACCAGCCCTGGTCGATGTATCTCGATCTGCATGAATTGATGGCACAACCTCCCCGCTGGCTCGAAAACGCCGAGATCGACGGTGTCATCAGTCGATCCACCACACCTGAACTCGCCGCTTCACTTTTGAGGCGGCGAATTCCCACCATCGATATGACGGATTTCCGGCTGCACGATGGCTTGCCGCATGTCTATACCGATCATCGCGCTGTCGGGAAACTGGCTGCGGAACATCTGCAGGAACGAGGTTTCCGCCAGTTTGCTTACTGCGGCTTTTCGGATCACGCCTGGTCATCCGAGCGACGAGAAGGTTTTGCCAACGCCATCACGGGTCATGGCGCTCTTCATGTGTATGAATCACGCTGGCAAACTTCATCCAGCCAGACATGGGCGCAGCAGCAGCAGGAAATCCGCGGCTGGCTGGATTCGCTTCCTAAGCCCATTGGGATCATGGCTGCCAACGATATGCGCGGGCACCATGTGCTCGATGCCTGCCGGCAACTGGAACTCGCCGTGCCGGAATCGGTTGCAGTGATTGGTGTCGATAATGACGAAGTTCTTTGCGAGTTGTGCGATCCTCCGCTTTCGAGTGTCGTGCCTAACCCGGAAAGGATTGGATACGAGGCCGCTGCCATGCTGGATCGCATGATGGCAGGAGATTCCTGGCCGACGGAGACGCTTTACATTCCCCCTATGGGAATCGTGACCCGACAATCGACCGATGTGCTGGCGACGGACGATCCAATCGTTGCCAGCTCATTAAAAATCATTCGTGAAGGTGCCTGCCACCAGCTCACTGTCGATGAAATTCTCGCTCGCGTGAATACGTCGCGCAGTGTTCTCGAACGTCGATTTCGCAAACATCTGGGGCGTTCACCCCAAGAAGAAATCCGTCAGGTTCAACTGAAGCGAGTGAAACAACTTCTCGAAGAAACCGAATTACCATTAAGCCGCATTGCCGAATTGAGCGGCTTCCAGCATGCCGAATACCTGAGTGTGGTCTTCAAACGGGAACTTGGTATGACGCCGGGAAGTTATCGCAAAAGTGCCAATCTACGATAAGGACTTATCCTGAATTCAAACCCGCACCCTCGCAAAATGTACAAGAAAAAACACCCGGTGGCTCGATGAGTACCGGGTGTCTTCGTTGAACGATTCGACATGGCGTTTACGCGCCGAATTTTTCCAGTCGACCAGCATGTGCCATGGCCTGCAGCATGAGGTACTTGGCTTCAAATGTCCCCAAACCACCGCGGGCACACTGCGATTCGCCGAACTTGGTTGAACCATCGAAACGACAGGTGTCAGCCGAGAGGAGCACAGGAACAGGATGCCAGCTATGCGATTTCATCTTGCTGGGCGTGCTGTGATCTCCGGTCACGATGACAACGGTCGGATCGAGTTGCAGGATTTTGGGAATGCAACTGTCGAGTTCTTCTGTTCGCTTCACCTTGGCAGCAAAGTTACCGTCTTCACCGGTTGAATCGGTGTACTTGAAGTGAATGAAGAAGAAATCGTAGTCATTCCAGGCGGCTTTGAGGCAACTCATCTGGTCATCGAGAGTTTGCCCCGCATCGAGCACATCCATGGAAACCAGTCGGGCCAGACCTCGATACATCGGATAAACCGCAATGGCGGCTGGCTTCATGCCGTAGACTTCCTGAAAAGTCGGAATGGCTGGCAACGTATCAATGCCTCGCAGAGTCAAGAAATTGGCAGGAGCATCGTTCTTGAGTATTTCTTTGGCTTGACGCAGGAACTCATTGCAGATTTCGGCAGTCTTCTTGGAACAATCGCTCTTGGCAACAGCTTCTAGTGGAGCCTTCCCTGTCGCCTGAGGATCTGTATCGTGAACCTGGCCACCCAGCCCTTCACTGCGGAAGACAATCACCAGCCGGTACTCTTTCACCGGTCGGACAAATACTTCCACTCCCGGAATCTTGATCTGATTCAACTTCTCGCACAGAGCAGCGCCAATTTCACTGCCAATACGGCCTGCGCGACGATCTGTGATAATCCCTGCCCCGTCGATCGTGCAGAAGTTACCGCGAATCGCGACATCCTTCGGCCCGAGTTCGAAATCGATCCCCAGCGCTTCCAGAACTCCACGCCCAATCTGGTACTGCAGTGGATCGTAGCCAAATAACCCCAAATGCCCTGGCCCACTGCCAGGAGCAATGCCCGGCAAGACAGGGATGGTTTGCCCCAGGCAGCCACGATTTGCCAATGCGTCGAGATTGGGAGTTAATGCCGATTCGAGTTCTGTCTTCCCTCCGGGAGTTAACGGAAGACCTCCCAGCCCATCGCCCACAAGCAGGACGATCTTGGAGTCGTTGGATTTCTGAAGCTGCCGAGTGAGCACATGTGGATCGGTCATGGTCGTTCAGTGAGTCTGGTGGACAGAAATATCGGAACGCGAAGCTTTCTCGCACGAAGTGCATCTTCGGCCCGATCCGCGTTGACCGCAAGTGTCTACCCAAAACTTGATCCGTTCTGGCCTGAGGTTGTGACGACGAATCCCGAATCGTTACCCTTCACGGGATCAGTGACTTCCGCGAAACATGTGCGATTCTGCATTTTGTTTTCCACCACTGATGACGCCTGGTTCAAACCGTGTTTCCTTCATCAAAAAGTCTTCCGTGATGTCATTGACTTCGAATCTGCCGGTGTCTCTCAATGTTCAACTGGGAAGATTGTCACTTAAGAACCCGATTCTTGTGGCCTCTGGAACATTCGGCTATGCCCGCGAAATGTCGGCATTTGTCGATTATGCTCAATTGGGAGGGATCATACCCAAAACGGTCACTCGCGAGCCGCGCGCTGGAAATCCACCACCGCGAACTGTCGAAACAACTGCTGGACTTTTGAATTCGATTGGTCTCGACAACGATGGCATCGAAGTCTTCATCACCAAGCATCTCGAAGCTCTTTCGCTGCTCCCCACGGCGCTAATTGTGAACATTGCCGGGAAGAGTACCGACGACTTTGTCGTGATGGCTCGGCGACTCGATGAGTTCAATGCAATTCAGGCGCTGGAGCTGAATATCAGTTGCCCGAATGTCAGCGGGGGTGTCGATTACGGTACGAATCCGACCATGACA